>JAGWXY010000075.1 GCA_018969605.1 Verrucomicrobiota bacterium
GTCCCGGCTTGAGTCACGCATCCGGTTGCTCATTGTTTGCTTCGCCGCACTGATCATCCTCGTTGTTTCCGGTATCGGATGGATCATTTTATTGGATGCCGAGGATGCGATCCATGATCGCTATTTCATCAAAACAGCGGAAGACATTGTCAACGATCGTTCAGGAACCACTCTGCCTGCAGGTATCACGGCCCATGCGGACGCGAGTTTTCTCATGGAAAAAATGCGGTTGCATGAAATCCCGTCCACTTCCGGGCTGCATGAAATCTTCGCCAATCATGACCTGACAAGCAGCGTGGTAATCCGGACATTCTTTGATCGACTGCGGCTATGGATCATCCTCGGCTACGAGCGGGAATTTCGTCTCTGGATCGCGCCGGAAGAATGCAAGGGGAACATTCGCGTGGTGTTGGCCGACCTCAGCACGACGGAACTCAGCGAGGCTGAAACGGACAAGGCGCGCGATCAGCTTCTCATGCTCAGCGCGCTACTTTTTCTCCTCGCACTTGGCATCGGCCAACTCATCAGCCAATGGGCGTTAAAGCCGGTACGCGAGCTTACTCGGCGCGTGCTGCATGATCGCGCTGATACGCAAACATCGTTGCTGCGTAAGGATTTTCCCACTGATGAAATCGGCCAGCTTGCGTCTGCCTTGGACGAGTATAGGCAACGCCTCGGAGCAGCGCTGTCACGGGAACATCATTTTCTATCCGACTGCAGTCATGAGCTCAGGACACCCATTGCCACGCTCAAGTCCGCGCTTGATCTGTTGGATCAGGCGGAGGGCGATGCAATCTCGCGGAACCGCATCACAGGGCGCATGCGACGATCCGCCCAGCGGATGGAACGCTTGGTCCGGACCTTTCTTCTGCTCGCCCGTGAGCGGCGGCCTCCAGCCAGCGCAGGATCCGTGAATATCGAAAATATCGTCCGATCCGTAGTCGATGAAGTCGGCGCACTTCACCCCGAGCACCCTCTGAAGATCACCATTCAAAGTGATCGCGAGGTGATGCTTGAAATCGACCCTGAGACTCTGACGGTGTTGTGTCACAACCTCATCGAAAATGCTTACCTGCATGCTGGCGGTGGACTTTTGGAAATCACGATTCGTTCAGATGAAAAATCCGTGAGTCTTGTGTTTCAGGACGATGGCCCGGGATTTCCTAAGCTTCCAGGTCCGACGGTTCCGGGCGGTTATGGCATTGGGCTGTCGCTCGTGGAACGGCTCTGCAAGGCGTGCGACTGGACTTTTACTCGCGGCACCGGGCAAGGTGGTGGAGCAAGGTTGGAGGTGGGTATTTCCGCACCTTACCATTTTCCAGATGCTTCATGAATGATGTTGGATGACACTTTCGCTGACAGCACGCTGGACTTGGAGCGGGCCGACGGCGCGAGGCGGCGGCGCTCTGCCTGATCTGGTCATTATGCCAATGAGCGCGTGACGCTTTCCGGCATGGGATTGGTGTTGAGCCATGCATCGGCGGCAGCGGCAGCGCGGCGCATCCATGCGCCCATGGCGCGCCCCTCAGATTTACTATTTCCCAGACAAAAAGTAAGAAAAGTTGAAGAACTCTGGGCTGCAGAGGGTTTCTTGGGGGCTTATGGGGGGCATGATGCCACAGTACGGGAGTACGGGAGGACATCACATATCCACTTATCAAGCAGCCCCTTCTGCGGACCTTTGGGACAAAGGTCCCTGCCCGTTAGAGTGATTCGGAACCGCGATGCCGCAGCGCTTTAACGGGCTTCGTCCTGCGACAGCGAGCGGGTGACGCTTTCCGGCAGGGGGTTGGCGTTGAGCCATGCCTTGGCGGCGGTGGCATCGCGGCGCATCCATGCGCCCATGGCGCGGCGATACATTTCGTTGCGGCGATCCTCATCACCGATGCGCGAAACTTCGCCGAGTGCGGCGGCGGGGTCCTTGCCAAATGAGTGCCAGATGAAATTGCGCACCGTGCGGTCGTTCACTTCATCGGGGTATTGATCCATCAACGCGACCGCTTCATTTGGTTTGCTCAAGG
The DNA here is from genome assembly GCA_018969605.1 of Verrucomicrobiota bacterium. Lineage (GTDB taxonomy): Bacteria > Verrucomicrobiota > Verrucomicrobiia > Verrucomicrobiales > Akkermansiaceae > Luteolibacter. Next base: position 2,022 of record JAGWXY010000075.1, read on the forward strand.
CAAGACGGGTGACCACTCCACGCAACGCATCGCTGCGAATTTCTCCGGTCGGCAGCGTGTTGAGCGCGCTGCGGGCGGCGGCTTCATCCTGCTTCGCCCAGATGCCGAAGACATCGTCTAGCCGGCGGTCCAATGCCTCGCCCGGGTTTTCCATCAGCCATGCGACCGTGCCGGCAGGATCGGTTTTTGCCATCGCCTCGGCCGCGCGCATCATCGCGCCGTTGCGGAGGGCATCATCATCGATGGACGCGATCCATGTGCGCGTGGACTCATTGCCTTTGGCGAGCAGATGCGGCAAAAGGGCATCCAAGGCCTCGCCGCGTTCGACGCTTCGCGGCATCGATTTGAGCAAATTGGCGGCACCCTCGATGTCGGTCGCCGCGATGCCGCGAATAACGCCGATCAGCCACGGATTCGCGCCGTCCCCCTGATGGTTGTTTTGCGCCCAGCGGACCGCTGCGGCAGAATCCTCGGTTGCCCAGCTCGTAAGAATCGCGCGGGCGGCGAATGGATTGTCGGTCTTGGCCTTGGCGTAGGCCAGCGCCGCGAGCGGATCCACCTTCGCCCATGCGGCAAGGATCAAGCCATATTCGCCGAGCCGTTCTTCGGTGATGCCGAGAGCGCGGAAATGATCGACGACACTTTCAAAATCTTCGGGCGCGAGGCGATCGAGAAATGCCAGCAGCGCGCGGGTGCGTTCGTAGGGGTTTTCGCCGCGGACGATCGACTCGAACCGCGCCAATCTTTCCGCCGGGGCTGTTGCGGCGGATGACTGACGCTCGCCGCGCGCAAAGCCCTGCGGTGCTGCGGCGTCATTTCTCTGCGGGCGGCTTGCGCGCTCGGCAGGTTTTTCATCCGCAGCGGCATCGCTCTTGGCCGGCCTCGTGATGCGACCAGCCTCGAAGGCGGCCAGCGCGGTGATCAGGAAAACGGCGGCGGTGAGTATCGGCTTGCGATTCATCGGTGCGAGGCTCGGATGCCCCCAAGCATCCCATCAAATGGCCTTGCCGCCAGTGGAAAAATCGGCGGGGCCGGATTAAATGCCCGAATGGCGGCGGCCACCGCTATCGGTGCTTAGGAAGCGATAATAAACCTCAAGCATGAGGATGCAAAGGGTGGTGCGGTAGGTTTTGTTTTGAACAAAAGCAGGGGCCACCGCGCGAATTTCCTTGCCGCCACCGGGCACTCTCCATGAGCCGTCGGTATCTTGGCCCTTCAACACCTGATCACGGAACATCAAATTGTACTTTTCCCAATACTCGCCGCCGAGCTGCATCATCGCCTGCGATTCGTAATAGTGGCCGTAGAGGTCGGCGTACTTGTCGTCGTAGGTGAATTTTGAATTCTTGAGAATGTAGTCGGCGCCCTTGCGGACCTCGCTGCGATTGCCCTTGCCCCACATCTGGTTGGCGAGCATGCCAACACCGGTAAGCGTATGATAATCAGTGTGCGAAGCTTTGGAAGCGTAACCAAAGCCGCCGCTTTCATCCTGGCAATTGTTGATGAACTCGAGAGCCTTGTTGACGGTCGGCTGCATGCCCTTGAACTGGATGGGGGTGTGACTGCAGGCCTTGAGTGCTTGGACATGCCAGCCGGTGATTGAGGTGTCGGTATGGGCGTTGTCCGCAGTGCTGTAGGCATATGCCCAGCCGCCATTCTTATGCTGGTTGTCGATGATGAACTGGCCTGCCTTTTGGGTGACTTCGGACAAGTTGGGTACCACCAGTTTCATTTCCTTGCAGAAAGTGAGAGCCTCCCCGAGAGCATAAGTGGCGATCGAATGCTCGTAGCACCAATGCGCATCTGCAAGATTGCTGGCCAGCATGCCGTTGTTCTTCATGCCCCTATTGACGAGGTAGACAATGCCTTTGAGGCAGGAATCGCCGAACTCGTCGGAGGCCGGAGTTTCGCAATGGCCGAAGTAGGCGAGCAGGGCGAGCCCGGTCATCGCCACGGGGTAGCCATCGCTCGCCCATGAGCCGTCCGCCGACTGGTTGGCCTTGAGCCAGCGCAGGCCTTTGAGTACCGCCTCCTCGCAGGCAGGGGTGCCACCGTTTTCCTTAAGACGCTGCAAGCGGTCGTCTTTCGAGCAACGCTTGCGCATGGTTTCGGGGATCAGGCCAAAGAGCTTACCTGCGCCGCCACCTTTGCCGATGCCGGAGCCGAGGCCATCGCCTTTGCCAAAGCCTTGGCCAACTCCCGCGCCGAGACCGCCACCACCCATGCTGCCGCCACCGAGCGATGAGAGCGCCGACATCTCGCCAAAGCTATCGCCCGGATCGGGAATCGAGTAGGAAGATGTCGCGCCTTCGGCAAACACGCGTTTCACATTGGTAGAAGGAGTGATTTGCTGGCGCTTTTTCTGCTGGACCTTGGTTTGCGCGCCGCGCTCGCCTCCACCGCCGCCACCGGCGGGCATGAAGTCGACTTTTTTCTCCGCCTCATAAATCACCTGGTAAACCCACAGGCCGCCCGCAATGAACAAGACCGCATGGATCAACGCCGCGATCAAGAGTGAGCCGCCGCCAAGCTTCATCCACCAAGTCTGCTTCTTGGGCTTGATGGGGGAGGAATGCCCATCTTCGTGGATGGCATTCTCATCGCTATCGTGATTTTCCATGATCGGGTTGAAATAGATCGTTCAGGCCAGGCGGATGGGCAGCCAAATCATTCGGGGCTTCCGGCCTGGAAGCTCACATTGGTGATTTTTGCGCGACTCATGGCGTCGAGAACATCGACCACCCGCTCGTAGCGCGCAAGTTCGTTGGCGTAGATCGTGACGAGGACTTCGGACTTTGAGGCGGCGCTGCTTTCGCGCAGTTGGTTGAGGTTGCTGGCGAGCTCGGGCAGCATTTTTGCATCGGGCGTGTCGAGCGGGTCGTCGTTGAGGAATACCTGGCCGTCGTCCTCGATGCTGACGGCGATCTCGTCGGGCGTCGGCGTGTCGCTCTGGGTCTCGACGGTGCCGGGCAACTTCGTGACGTGGGAATTTTCCACCTGGATGTCGCTGGCCGACACGATGAAGAAGAGGAGAATGACGAAGACCACGTCGATCATCGGCGCGATCTGGAAGCCGAGGTTGACTTCGGCGTTGGCCTTCCGGCGGTGACGGTGTCTTTTGCTCATGGGCGTGTCACTTGTTGGAAGAGGCGAACGCGATATCGGCGATGCCGGCCTCGCCGATGAGGTTCATGATTTTCTGGATCTCGCCGGCGGGCACTGCGGCATCGCCACGGACGACGATGCGGAGTTTGGGATCGCGCTCGCGACTGCCCTGGAGGATCGGGACGACTTCCTGCCAGTCGCCGAAGATGCGGTCGTCGACGACGAGCACGCCTTTGTTGGTGGCCGCGTCGTAGCGGATGTTGACCGCCATTTCGTGCTTGGCCATCTCGGGCTCGCGCTGTTTGGCGTTTGGCGAGATGGGCAGGGTGAGGTTCTTGTCGACCTTGAGCACCTCGGCGGAGGTGATCATGACGAAGAAGACGAGCAGCACGAGCAGCACATCGATCATCGGAGCAATTTGGAACTCAGGTTCCCCGTCTCCGCCACCACCACCACCGGCCATAGGATCAGTTGTTCAAAGGTTGAATTGATATAAGGGCGGCGGGCGGATCAGGCCTCGGTAGCTTGGGTGCCTTCGGCGCCTTGGACCCAGTTGGGCAGGGCGGCGTAGGTTTCTTCTTGGCCGACATCGGCGTCCTTGAGGTATTCGTAAGGCGCATTGCGGAAAATGCGCTCGGTTTCCTCATGAAGGTGATGGACTGCTCCTTGGAGTTTGTTGCGCAGGAAGTAGAAGGCCATGAATGCCGGGATCGCGACGAGCAGACCGGCGGCGGTGGCGACGAGCACCTCGCCGATGTGACCGGCAAGCTCGCCGACGCCACTCGAAAGGCCGCCCGATCCAAGGCTGCCGAAGGCTCCCTTCATGCCGCCGACGGTTCCAAGCAGACCGACCATCGGCGCGCAAACACCGATAACCGAGAGGTAGTTGATGCGCGTCTGAAGGGTGGAGTTGATTTTTTCCACCGTCGCGTATACCGCCTCCTCGGTTGCCTCCTTGCCGTAGCCGACCGAGCCGAGGCCGGCGCGCATCACTTCGGCAAAGGGGCTGAAGCTTGCCTTCATCGACTGATAGGCGCCGACATAGTCACCAGAGCGGAAAAGCCCTTGCACGGTGGCGACATCATCGACCGGCGTCATCTTCTTGCTGTTGGTGCGAAGCCAGATGTCGATCACCAGCCAAACCATTGCGATCGAGAACACCAGAAGGAAGTGCATCACCCAGCCACCTTCATGGTAGGTGTCGAGAATGGTCTTTTCCGTCACGCCGGCCTTGGGGGCCGAGGCAAGAGCGGTGAGGGGAAACAACAGGAACGCGGTGAGCGCGGTGCACGCGACTTGGCGGATAGTGGATTTCATGACGATGGTATGATTGAGATGCTTGTTGATGGATGATGGATTGGTTACTTCAATGATTCAAGTCGCTTGTTGGCCTCATCGGTCAAAATCGTTCCCTGCGTGACGCGCAGGGCGGAGTTGACCAAGGTGGTCGCCTCGTCGCGGCGATTAAGACCGGCGAGCAGGTCGGCCGCAAGAATTTCGGCGACGGCGTTGAGGATGAGTCCGCCGGATGGGTAAAGGCACGGCACCGCGAGCATGGCCTGAAGGGCTTCGGCATTTTTCTTTTGCTCCTTAAGCAGTCGCGAACGGTAGAAGGACGCATAAGCGGCGACATCCGCCGGCATTTCTTCGGCGGTAAGGTCCTTGAGCGCGACTTCACGGTCTTCAGGGCTCGCGCTCGCCGGCATCAGCAAGGCCTTGCCGAGGGAAACAAACGGATCACTGCCTTGGGCTGGCGTGGCATCGGAGATGTCCTTGCCAAGCTGCGTGCAGCGGTCCGCATCACCGGTCAGCGCGTAACACACCAGCAGCGTGCGGGCGGATTCGATCCAGAAATTTCCAGGGATCTTTGCCGAAACGCGATGGGCGGCGAGCAGGGGCTCGAGCAATTCGATGGCTTCCTTGTGGCGGTCGAAAAGCAGCAGCGCGATGGCTTGGTTGAGCTCCGCCGGACGGTCGCCGAAGACATGGCTCACGGCGGTGAGCGGGAATGACTGGCCTGCGCCGAAGCCCTCGGCAGTGGTTTTGATGAGGACCTTGTCTTGTACAAAGTCGACCGAGCTCAGTGGGATTGAGCGGCCATTCTGAAAAACCAGTTGGGCGGGTTCCGCGACGAGCGGTGCGGCCGATAAGACGAGCGCGAGCGGCAAGAGACGGGTGAGTGAGGTGAATGGGGACATGGCCGGATCGGGTTAGTTCATGCCTGCGGCCTTTTTCGCGGCCTTGGTGTTCGTGAGTTTCGGGTGTTCGCGCAGTGCCTTGAGTGTGTCGGCGGCAAGTGTTTCCTCGCCGAGCTCTTTGGCGGTCTCGTAGGCTTGCCAGTAGGCTTCGGCGCAGACATCGGGGAAACCTTGGTAAGCGACATAGACGCGCTGGTAAGTGCCGTGGGCTTTCTTGAGCAGTTCGGTGCCTTCGGGGCCGGGGGCCTTGGCTGCCTGTTTGCGGTAGACTTTGGCGAGCAGCATGTAGGCATCGGCCGCCGATTGGCCGCGGAACATCTTGTCGCCGACGGTGTTGAGGGCGAGCTTGATGGCCTCCTCGTGCTTGTCGAGATCGACGAGCGCTTCGAGCTTGCCGAGTGTCGCTTCCTTGAAGCGGGACATGCCGGGGTTGTTTTGGAGCGCCTCGTCAAAAATCTTGAGAGCTTCTTCCGGTTTCTTGCGGGCGAGTGCGACCAAGCCCATGCCGACCGGGCCGGAATCGGAGAACGACGAATCGCTGTAGCGCTCGATGAGGCGCTTGTACATGGCCTCGGCGCCTTCGAGGTCGCCGTTCTTGAGAAGGATGTCGCCGGAAACGGTGAGCAAGGCGGGGCTGAGCGCCGAGGGGTCCTTGGCATTGGTGGTGGCAATGCCTTTCATGTAGAGATCCGAGCGGTCATTGCGGCGCAGCAGTTGGGCGAGGCGCGCGCGGGCGTAGTAGATCCGCGCGGAGGTGGTCGGGTTTTCCTGGCCGGCGGTGACTTTTGCGAGAAGGTCGGTGAGCTGTTTGTCGATCGCGTCGACATCGATCTCCGAAGGTTTCTTGCGCGGCACGAGCGTTTTGACCAACTCGTCGATGAGGAACTCGACCTGCTCGTTGGAAGGTTTGGAAATGCGGTCTTTGAGCGTGTCGCCAAGCAGTTGGGCAGCCTCGGCGCTCTTGCCTTCGCGGGCCTTCATCTTTGCCACCCAGGTGGCCGAGAGCAGGGCCAGCGGGCTGTCCGGCCGGCGTTTCAAAAATTCGCCGTGCAACTCGGCAACGCCCGCCCAGTCTTTTCGGCCCTGCAGGATCGAAGTGGCGGAATCGAGCCCGTATTGCACGACATCGTCAGGGCTTTGCGTCCAGACTGCCTTCTTGAATGCATCGAGCGCCTCGTCATCCTTGCCCTTGCGCTTGTAGGTGTCGGCCAGCAGGCAGTACATCGATCCGTTCGAGCTGTCGTCGGGATGTTCGTTGAGGAATTTTTTCAGGTCGCGGATGATCTTGTCGGACTGGTCTTCTTCCTTGTCGTTGAAGTCGATGAAGGACAGGCGGTAGCGCATGTCGCCGGCGTAGCGGCCGTCGGGGAATTTCGTGAGGTACTCGTTACAGGCCGCGAGGGTTTCCTTGTACTTGTTGGTGAGGAAATTCGACATCGCCACATAGTAGAGGGCGTTCTCGACGAGCGGGCTGTTGGGGTAGGTTTTGAGAAATTTCGCGAGCATCGGCGCGGCTTCCGCGAAGCGGCCTTCCTGGAAGGTCGCGAGCGCTTGGAAGAACACAAAGCGGTCGAGATTGTCCGATTTTGGAAATTTCGTCTCAAGCCCACGGTAAAAGGCACCAACTTCTTTCCAATCGCCGCTCTGGACGAGCACCTCGCCGGCCAGTGTCGCGACCTGCTCGATGTTTTCCGCATCCGGGTACTTCCGCATGTAGAGTTCGCACATCTCCTTGATGCCGGCGATGTCCTGAAGCTTGTTGAGGATTACGATTTCCGCGAAAGCGGCCGACTTCGCATCGGCTGAGGATCCGTATTTCGTGCGAAGCGTGCGGAAGCAAACGAGGGCTTCCTCGTGGCGGTCGAGGTAGAAAAGGCAGCGGCCACGGCGCATCAAGACGGAAGCATCGAGGTCGGTCTTTTCCTCGATCGCCTTGAGTGCGTCTTCGGCGACCTTGATCGCGGGCTTGAGCGCGTTGATCAGCTCTGGCGCTTTGCTGCGCTGGTTGGCAGGCTTGGCCTTGTCGGCCTCGGCGCGCGTTTCGAGAATCTTGAGTTCCTTGCGCATTTCGCCGAGCGCGTAGGTCTGAATGGAAATGATCTGTCTGCGTGGCGGAATCATGCGATAGATCGCGAGAGCCGGCTCGTATTGCTGGTTGGCGACCAATTCGTCGCCGCGGACGATGATTTGATTCACGTACCATGCGATCGCGTCGCGCACGCCGGCTTGGCCGGAAAGGCGATCGAGGTAAGCGATGAGGTCATTGAGGCTGCCGCTGGTGGCAAGCAAGCCGACCGATTCGACGGCGGCGGATGTCTGGGAGGGAGTCCTCACATCGGAGCCCATCAGGCTGCGGAAAACTTGCAGGGCCTCATCGTGTTTGCCGAGGTCGGTGTAAACTTGACCGAGAAGCAGCCCCGCCTCCGAGCGAAATTTGGGATCGGCTGCCGCATTTTTCAGATAATCGATCGCTTGGGTCTTTTTCTCCTCCGTGCCCTGCATCGCGCAGGCGCGACCAGCGCCGAGGTAGCAACGCGAGGCATATTCTCCTTTCGGAAAACGCTTGAGGCAGTCGAGAAATCCGGCTTCCGCCTCCGGTGCCTTGTTGGCCAAAAGGTTGGCCAAGCCGATGTTGAAGTAAAGCGTCTCGAGAGGTGCGTCGGGGGTATTGGCCAGCGCCTTGAGCAGTTCGTTGATCTTGGGGACCACCGAGGTGTAGTCCTTGGACTCGAATGCTGCGTCGACCTCGTTGAAAAGGCGATTGATCTGCGCCGGGGAGACCAACTCGGGGGTGGCGGCAGGAGCAGCAGGAGCCTCGGCAGCCGCGGGTGGATTTTGGGCCATGCACGGGGCAGCGAGCCCGGCAAAAAACATGCTGCCCGCGAGGCGCACTGAAGGTTTGGCGAACTGGATCATTAGGTACGAGTGACGGGAGAATAAGAGACGGCGAAATGGCGATGTCAAGGATGCTTTGGATAGACCGGCCGGCCGCAAGGTCGCGCACAATTTGCAGGAAATTTCAAAGGATCAGCATGCAGTCGCCATAGCTGAAAAACCGGTAGCGTTGCGCGACCGCTTCGCGGTAGGCCTCGAGCATCAGCTCGCGTCCGGCGAGCGCGCTCACCAGCATGAGCAGTGTGCTTTGCGGCAGGTGGAAGTTGGTGAGCAAGGCGTCGATCGCGCGAAACTCGTGCGGCGGATGAATGAAGATGTCGGTCTCGCCCGCATGGCGGGTTTCCGCAATGCGCATTCCGGCCGGCGGATTTTGTTTTCCAAGCGCCTCAAGCACGCGGGTGACCGTGGTGCCGACCGCGAGCACGCGGCCTGCGGCATTCACGCGCTTGGCGGTTTCCTCGGTGACGATGAATTTCTCCGAATGCATCACATGGTCGGTGACCACTTCGGCGCTTACCGGGCGAAAGGTGCCGACGCCGACATGCAGGGTGAGAAACGCATGAGGAATGCGCTCGAGCATTTCGGTGGTGAAATGAAGTCCGGCAGTCGGCGCGGCGATGGCACCTTCCTCTTTGGCATAGACCGTCTGGTAGCGCTCGCGATCGGCCTCGTCCTCGACGCGACCCATGTAGTGCGGCAGCGCAAGTTGGCCATGCTTGTCGAGGTCGAGCGGCGAGTCCCAACGGATCAGGCGATCGCCATTTTCAAAGACCTCGGTCACCACGCCGCGGATGCCGCCCGCGACGACTTCGCGGCCCGGCTTCATGCGCTTGCCCGGCCGCACGAGGCAGCGCCATTCGAGTTCGCCCAAACGGTCGAGGCAGAGCAACTCGATGCTGCCATCGTCGGAAAACACGCGCGCCGGAATCACCCGCGTGTTGTTGAGCACCAGCAAATCGTCGGGTCGCAGATATTCGGTGATGTCGCGAAACATCCGATGCTCGAGGCGGCCTGTGCCGCGATGCACCACGAGCATCCGCGACGCAGCGCGATCGGCAAGCGGCCGCGCGGCAATGAGCTCCTCGGGCAGGTGGTAATCAAAGTCCTTGGTGCGCAGTGACATCGTCGGAATCAGTAAAATTTCCAACGCGCAACTCAACGCGCGGCGACCAGATCATAGCCACGCCAGTCGCCGATGGTCACTTCGGCGAAACTGCCAACCGGGATCGACTCGTCGACCATCACCGAGCCGTCGATCTCCGGCGCGTCCCACTGGGTGCGGCCGACGCCGGGTTGCTCGACGAGCACGCGGACATTTTTGCCGACCTGTGCCTGGTTCGTTTCGCTGGCAATGCGCTGGAGCTCGGCCATCGCGCGCGACCAACGGCTTTTGCGCGTGGCATGGTGCAGGTGGCCATCCATCTTGTAAGCACGCGTGCCTTCTTCCTTCGAGTATTGGAACACGCCGGCACGCTCGAAGCGGAACTCCCGGATGAATTCGAGCAACTCGTTGAAGTCCTC
>JAGWXY010000076.1 GCA_018969605.1 Verrucomicrobiota bacterium
TGCCATTGGCAGGATGCGGAATTGGCGACCGAACCCGCACTCGGCGGGCTTGATCATTACGAAGGTCCCGCCGCCGCACGCGACCTCTCAACCTACGGCCGCGATGGCGAATATCGCTTCGCGAAAGGCCAGGTGAATCTCAAACGCGGATGGGTCATGACGCTGGATGACGAAGAGCAATTGCGTCAGGCGCTCGACCAATTTTATCCGGCATGTCTCGGGCTATTCGTCGCGCAGCAACGCGGTGACCTCGAAGTGCAGAACTTGCGCGACAAGCTCAACCGCCAGACCGGCATGTACCGCTTCGCCCGCACGATCAGCGATGAGGGCGCGCAAGAACTTGTTCGCAAGGTCTGCGGACCCGCCCATCAGTGTGCGAAAAAAATCTTGTGGAAGATCGATGATGCGACGCCGCTCGCCGACAGCGAGGCAAGCCGCTTCAATGGCATCCCCGGCGATCTGCCAGAAAACGAGGCCATCCCCCTGCTCTGCCGCGAGGCCTGCAACCACTTCGTCGCCGAGTGCCGCAAACGCGCCAAGGCGGAATTCGAAGCGAAGGAAAAAGCCGCTTCCTAAGGAGGCACGACACTCTTGTCGTGCTCTTCTCAGAAAATGTTTAACCGCCAAGGCACCAAGTTCGCCAAGGAGTAGAGTCGTTGGTCGTCGCTTCTTCTAGCCACAATCCGCAATCCGCTATCCACGATCTGCCATCCTTCCAAAAAAATGGCCGCCCACGCACAAGCGCAGGCGGCCATCGAAAGATTGATGCGATTGAGTATTACTCTCCGCCCTCAGCGCCTTGTGGCAATGCGAATGGCATGCCTTCGTTGGCTGGCGCGTCTTCGATCGACACAAGCTCGAGTTCAAAGATGAGCGTGGTGTTCGGTCCGATGTCGGCGCTGCGGCGTTGCTCGCCGTAGGCAAGCTTGGCAGGCAGGAACAACTTCCATTTGGCACCGATCGGCATCGTGGTGAGTGCTTCCTTGAAGCCTTCGACGACTTCGAGCGTCATTGGCACCGGCTGACCCGCAGGCGAGGCATCGAATTCCTTGCCGTCGATGAGCGTGCCCTTGTAGTTCACCATGAACTGCTTTTTGTCATCCTTGCCGTCCTTCGGTGCTTCGTACTTCTTGTCGCCACCCTTGTTGATGACTTCGTATTGAAGGCCGCTCTTGGTGGTGGTCACGCCTTCGCGCTTTCCATTCGTTTCGAGAAACTTGTTGCCGGCCGCGAGGTTCTCCTCGGCGAGCTTTTTCTCACGCTCTTGAAGCATCGCGCCGAGTCCTTCCATGGCTGCCTGCAAACGGGCCTCGTCGAGCGATGGCTTGCCGTTTTTGAGCGCGTCCATGAAGCCCTTGATGAAGTTTTCTTGCTCAAGGTCGGAAGCCGTCACGCCAAAGCGACCGAATTGCTGCCCGAAGGTGCCGCCAGTTCTGAAGCCGAGCGCGTAGGACGCATCGGACTTGATAGCTGCGGGATCGACCTTTGGTTTGGCAGGCGCTTCAGCGGTTGGTTTGGCGGCTTTTTCTGCTTTTGCGGCAGCAGGCTTGTTCTCTGCGATGGCGGTAACGGCGAGACCAATAATCAGTGCGCCGGATGTGATGGTATGTTTCATGCGGTATGTGGGTGAACCGCCAACCTAAGGTCATGCCCTGTCCATGTCGAGAACGGGTTTTGGCAATTGACGGGGGCGAGCCACCATCGCTCAGCAACAACCTGCCTTTGCCGGTGCCGCATCACTGCGCGTGTCTGGCCCACCGCAGCAAGCGACCGATGGGCTGGCTGGCATGCTAGGGTCGAAATCAGGCGCTGCGAGCGACATGTCCGGCTCGAGCGTCGCCAGCCCAAGCTTGGCCAGCAGGGCGCGGTCTTTTTCGGCCTCCGGGTTGTCGGCGGTGAGAAGTTTTTCGCCGTAAAAAATCGAGTTGGCCCCGGCAAAAAAACAAAGGGCCTGGACTTCGTCCGAGAGCCTCGTGCGTCCGGCCGAGAGGCGCACCTTGGCCTTGGGGACCGCGATGCGGGTGCAAGCGATCATGCGCACCAAATCAAAGGGATCCACCTGCGGGCTGTTGGCCAGCGGCGTGCCGGGCATCGGCATGAGCGAGTTGATTGGCACGCTCTCGGGTTGCGGGTTGAAGTTGGAAATGACCTCAAGCATGCGCAGGCGGTCGGTGATGGTTTCGCTCAAGCCAAGGATGCCGCCGCAGCAGACTGAAATGCCCGCGTCCTGAACATTGCGAATCGTGCGCAGGCGATCCTCGTAGGTGTGGCTGGTGACGATGTTCGGATAGTGCTCTGGCGAGGTGTCGAGGTTGTGATTGTAGGCGGTCACCCCAGCCTCGCGCAGTTGCTTCGCTTCCTCGAGGCCGAGTTCGCCGAGTGTCACGCAGACCTCCATGTTGAGAGCTGCCACATCGCGCACGATGTCGAGCACCTTTTCAAACTTCTCGGTTCCACCGCGCACGCCTTTCCAAGCTGCACCCATGCAAAAACGCGTCGATCCGTTGCGCTTGGCAGCAAGCGCGTGTTGCATCACCTCATCGCGCTCGAGCAGGGCCTGACGCTCGATATCCGTTTCATAACGCGCCGATTGCGAGCAGTACGCACAGTCCTCGGAGCATCCGCCGGTCTTGATCGAAAGCAGCGTGCAAAGCTGGATCTTGCCATCCGGCCATGTTTGCTCGTGTACTTCGCGGGCGCGTTTGATCAGATCGAAAAACGGCAGCGAGTGGAGTTCCTGGAGTTCGGCAAGTTTCATGGGAGGGCTTGGGTGAGTGGTGAAAATTTTCGGTTTGGAACCAGTTGTGCTTATCGGCGCCAGCTGCCGCGCGAGACCGGCAGTTTTCCGAAGCTGATGACCCGGTAGTCGGTCGCACCGGTCGCACCCTCCAGCGGAATGCCGATCTTGCTTTTCCACACGGCACTCATGCTCTCGCCGGTGTGGCAGCCCCAGCTTTTGCAGTATGCGTTGTGCGCGAACACGGAGGACTTGATTTTTGAAAGGTCGCGCTCGTGAAGCCATGCGGTCGACGCGGCCATGATGTCGGCCCCGTATTCAAACATGAAGGCATGGCGATTTGAATGACCGAAGTAGTCAAATGTTTCAATCGACCCCTTTGGTCGTGAGTTTATCGCGCGGATGAATGATGCCGAGTCGTTGAACCAAATGAGCGTCGCCCTTCGTTCCGCGGCAACCTCGCTGATCCATGTCGTGTAAGGCTTGCCGTCCTCTCGGGAGCGCGCTTGGTAGGATGGTTGATAAATGATCCAGACCAATGGTACGTTGGAGCCGTATGCCTTACGGATTTCTACCATGCGCAGGGTCGATGCCCTGATGAAGTTCGCCCACCAGCGGTCGTGTTGGTCTTCCTTGATCCGAAGGTCTTCCCATTTCCGAAGGGCCGGACCACCTGCCACGATGACATGGTCGGCTCGCAGCGATGGCTGCAAAAACAGAACGATGAGAGCAACCTTGAGAAAGGCTCGAATCATGGATGTGAAACTAGCCGCCGCCGGCCACTCTGGAAAGCGGGAAAACACCATTCGGATCACCCGATCAATTTTCCAAACCGTTGCGGATGATCTCCATGAAGCTTTGCGGCTCGAGGGCTGCGCCACCGATGAGCGCGCCATCGATGTCCGGGCAGGCCATCAGCTCGGCGGCATTGCCGGGCTTGACGCTGCCACCGTACTGGATGCGGATCCTTGCGGCGGTATCGGCACCGTAAAGTTCGGAGACCAGCGAACGCACAAAAGCATGGGCATCCTGCGCCTGCTGCGAGGTCGCGGTGACGCCTGTGCCGATGGCCCAGACCGGCTCGTAAGCGATGACCGTTTCGGCCATGTCCTTTTCGGTCAGGCCCTTGAGGCCTTCGGTGACCTGGCGGCGCAGCACGGCTTCAAGTTGGCCGCCCTCGCGTTCGGCAAGCGTCTCGCCGATGCAGAAGATCGGCTTCAAGTTTGCCTCGCGGGCCTTGAGCATCTTCGCGTTGATGACCTCGTCGCTCTCGCCGAAAATCGAGCGGCGTTCGCTATGACCGAGGATCACATAGTGCACAAAAAACTCGCGCAGCATCATCACGCTCACTTCGCCGGTGTAGGCACCGGCATCGAATTGCGAGCAGTTCTGCGCGGCAATCTGGATCGACTGCGACGATTGGCCGGAGCTGTGCAAGGTCTCGGCAAGTTTCGGCAGCGAAATGAATGGAGGCGCGATGACAATCTCACAGGCTAGGTTGAGACCTTGAATCTTGGTGATGAAACTTTTGACGAAGTCCTCGGTTTCGGAGGCACCTTTGTTCATCTTCCAGTTGGCGGCAAAGATCGGCTTGCGGTTCATGAGTGTGTGGTTTCTGTGTTTGGGGATAAATTGGCAATCAGGCATTGTTGAGTGCCGCGACGCCGGGAAGTTCCTTGCCTTCGAGGAGCTCAAGCGAGGCGCCACCGCCGGTGGAAATGAAGGTCATTTTGTCGTCGAGGCCAAACTGGTTGACCGCAGTCACCGAGTCGCCACCGCCAATGATGGTCACCGCGCCTTTGGTGGTCGCCTGTGCCACTGCTTCGGCGATCGCGCGGGTCCCTTTGGCGAAGTTTTCAATTTCGAAAACCCCCATCGGTCCGTTCCAGATGATGGTGCGGGCCTTGGCAACTTCATCGCTGAATTCGCGAATGGCGACATCGCCGATGTCGATGCCTTCCCAGCCGTCGGGGGTCTCACCACCCTGCTCGTAAGGAGCAGTCACTTGGGTCGCGGCGCCATCTTTGAATTCCTGGGTGATGCGAGTATCGGCGGGCAGCAGGAAACGCACGCCTTTGGCTTTGGCCTTGGCAAGAATCTCAAGCGCAAGGTCGAGTTTGTCGGCTTCGACGCGGCTGTTGCCGGTGTGATAGCCTTGCGCCTTGCGGAATGTGTTGGCCATCGCGCCACCGATGATGAAGGCATCGGCCTTTTCCATGAGCGCGGTGATGACCTGAATTTTGTCTGAAACTTTCGCGCCACCCATGATCACGAGGAAAGGCTTGGCCGGTTTTTCGAGCTCGTCGCAAAGGTACTGAAGCTCGCGCTCCATCAGGAATCCCATCGCCGAGGTCGGAATGAAATGAGTCACCCCTTCGGTCGAGGCATGGGCGCGGTGGGCGGTACCGAAGGCGTCGTTGACGTAAATTTCTGCGGAGCCGGCGAGTTGTTTGGCGAAATCCTTGTCATTCGCTTCTTCCTCGGCATGGAAACGGGTGTTCTCAAGAATGAGCACTTCGCCCGCGCCAAGCGCAGCACGCATTGCGGCGGCCTCGACACCCACGCAGTCGGGCGCAAGTTTCACGGTCTTGCCGAGAATCGATCCGAGATGCGCGGCGGTCGGTGCCAGCGAGTACTTTGCTTCCGGCCCACCCTTGGGGCGTCCCAGATGCGAGCAAAGCACCAGTTTCGCACCGCCATCCACGAGATGCCGAATGGTCGGTACCGCCGCCTGAATGCGGGTGTCGTCGGTGATGACACCATCCTTGAGCGGGACATTGAAGTCCACGCGCATGAGAACTTCCTTGCCGGAAAAATCGAGATTGCGAATCGAGAGCTTGGCCATGGGGCGGGAATCCCGCCGCAGTCGAGCCTTCATGTCAAGTCGCAGGCGGAAGAAAATCCCGCAACTCCATCACTTCAACGGAAATGGCTCGCTGCGAAAACGCGCCGACTGTCGGCGAATCTGATCGTCGGCCGGCGCCAGCTTCATCGCTCGATTTGACCACTCGACCGCCTTGGCCCGATTCCCCTTGGCGAATTGGATCTCGGCCATGGTGTCGAGGTAGGCGGCCTCATCGGGATGATGGCTGAGCGCCAATGTGATGTCTTTTTCGGCGGCATCGAGTTCACGCATTGAGCGCGAGGCAAACCATGCGGCGGTGTTGCGCAGGTGGTCGTCATCGGGAAATTTCGCGATCTCGCCGCGAAGGTAATCCCACGATGCGCGGAACCATTGGTCGTGCTCGGTCTTGAGCCCTGCCTTGCGGAGCGCGGGCAGGAAATAATCGGCAAGCGACCCGTCGCTGATGGCGTTTCGGTGACAACGCTCGAGCAATTCGATCGCGCCCTTGCGGTCGGCCTTGAGTTTGCTAAGCGCTCGCGACATGTCGGCATGCAGTCGCATGCGCGAAAATTGGGTCGGCGACTGCCAGCGGGGCTCGGCGGCAATAACAATGGAGTTGATCATTTCAAAAGCAGCTGCCGCTTTTGACCAATCGGAGCGTTCGAGTGCATCCTCGGCGTAGGACCTCACGAACATGGCAAAGTCCTCCTGATCATCATTTGGATCGGCATAGGTCAGGGCCCGCTTCCACCACTCGCCGGCAGTCAGGTATTCACCGCCGAAGGCGTAGCCATTTGCAACGCGCAGGCAGTCGCTTGGCTGACCCAGCGCGAGTTGATCCGCCAATCGATCATGTTTTTCCGCCTCCTTGCTGCGACCGGCGCGACGTAGGCTGCTTGCGGCGTAGGCATGAATCTCGGGGGACGGCTCAAGGTCCGGATTGGATGCTTCGTTTATCTGCGCAAGGATCAACGAGGCTGCCTCATCCCAACGATTGGCGGCCGAGAGCCACACCAGGCGGCTTTCCCACGGAATGGCCGCGCGGTTTTTTTCCGGCATCCGATCCATAGCCCTGAGGCTGTTCGCCAAGTCATAGGCAGTGATGCCCATCGTCAGCATGCGTGCCAGCAATCGGGGCCTCACACCCTCAGGCGCATCGTCGATCGACTTCCACACGCGCTCAATGAATTTGTCCCGAATGTTTTCGGGATCATTGCGGATTTTGAAAATCACCAGCATCGCGTCGAAGCGTGCCGAGATGTCCGATTCTGGGTCCAACTCGCCAAGCCACGCCCACCACCCCGTGATCACATCATCCTCGCCAAGCACTGGTGGAACCAGCGCCTGCCAGCGTTTTTGATCCTGGCCTGCCCACTTCAGAGCCATCCGCCACGCGAGCTTGGGTGCTTGATACGGCAGTTCGCCCCGACCGAAAAAATTGCTCACGAGACTGATGAACAACTCGGGATTTTTTTCCGAAAGCAACGCGATCGGTTCGAGGAAATGCGCGACATTGCGCGCATGCAAGCCACGCCTTTCATTGAAGTATGCCAAGGCAGCAAGCCGTTCCATCGCCGTCGAGGGCTTTCGCTGATCTTCGACATCCACCCCTTCAAGCTCAGTCAACAGCGCCTCAATCCAAGGCCCCGCATCCGATGCGTCTTCCTTCAGACCAATCGCGCGCATCGCGTCGCCCGACTTTTCGATGGCGTCAAAATACTGAAACGCAATGAGCGGGTGGGCCTTGACCATGGCGGGCTCCGCAAGTTTGAAACGACCAAGCGCGTGAAGCGCATTGAGCGCGTTGTCACGTTCCAGGCCATTTTTGGAATCAAGCGCCTTGGTAAAAACCTCAAGCCCGGCATCACCCGAAATTTCTCCCATCCATGCACGCGCCGCCGCTTCGGCATAAGCCGCGCTGAGACGATTTTCATCGGACGACTTTTGCATCTGCTCCAACCAAGGCACAGGGTCACCCTCGATGCCGGACATCAATGCCGCAGATTTCAAATTGCCCAGCTTTCGCGCGATGTCCGCCGCGGCTTGCGTGTTTCCCGCCGCACGCATCAGCGCAAACTTCCACGGATCGGACTTGGCCTCACCCGCAGCGACTTTTTTCAACTCCTGATCCAACAAACCCTGACTGCGCAAAAAATCCGCATACCCCAAAAGCCCAGCTTCGTCGACCGCACCCAATTCAAGATACTCCCTCGCGGATTTGGCATCACCCGCAACGATCGCCTCGCGCGCCGCTGTCAGCGCCACATCATCCATCGGCGCTTCGAGTTCCGCCCGCACATCGGCCGATGATTCCATCGCATGAAGTTTTAGCATCTGACGCCACGCACGGTACTTCTTCAATTGACTGAGAATCACCGCCTTTTCCTCAAGCGTCGCCGTCACAAATCGATCGCTGAGTTCGATCACGGCAGGTTCGGTCTCTGGCGTGATACCGAGTTCGATCCGCCGCACAATGTCGCGGGCGCGCGTCGACTTTTCCGGGTCGGCGTCGTTCGCGGCGGACTTCAAGGCCGGCAGTGCCTCGGCACCAAGTTTCCAAAGGTCCAGCGCCGCCTGCTCGCGCACCTTGAAGTTTTCATCGGCCAGCAATGCGATGAGTCGATCCGCGCCCTTGTCCCCCGCAGTTTTATCCGCTGCACCTGAATGAGCGCTCAGCAAACTGATGCAGAGCAGGATGATGAAAATTCTAGGCTTCATGCGGGGGCGTCGATCGAATGATGTGAGTACGCTAAAATGCCAGGCTGATCACGCGGCGAAACTCTCGCCACACGAGCAAGTGACCACCGCATTCGGGTTGCTCACCTTGAAACCACCTTGCTGGAGGTCGTCGGAAAAATCCAGTTCGCTGCCGCTCACAAACAGCGCGCTCTTGGGATCGATCACCACATTCACGCCATTGCTCGGCACCAGAATGTCGCGGTCGCGCGGACCATCGACGAGATCCATCTTATACTGCAATCCCGAGCAACCGCCACCGACCACCGCGATGCGCAGAGCGCCATCGGGCCTACCCTGCCTGTCGAGAATGCCACGCAAATGAGTGGCAGCGGGCGTGAGCACACGCACCAGCTTTTCGTTGCCGATCTTGTAGTTCAATGTCGAACTCACGGCAAAATCTGTGACACCATTGCCGCGCAGTCAACCCGCGCCTTCATTCGGCGCGAGCCATCCTGCGGGTGAAAAAGATTACTCCGCAGCCTCCGACTGCGGCGCTTGCGCGGTTTCGTCGGCGACCTTCTTGGCAACCTTCTTGGCCGGAGCTTTTTTGGCAGCTACTTTCTTAGTGGCGGCTTTCTTGGCCGGTTCTTTCTTTGCTGCGGGTTCCTTCTTGGCGACGGACTTTTTGACGATTCCGCCGAGTTTCGCCTGTTCCTTCTTGCGCTTGAGATAATCGGCGCGACGGCGGCGTTTGATGATTTTATTTGATTGCTGGCCCATGGTCGGTAGCCATTGGCTAGGGATTCCAGTGCCGGGTATCAAGCGGAATTCTTCACAAGTTGTCTGGATTGAATGGTTTCGCATTCGACAGCGGCCGATTTGGCCCGCAGATTCCCCGCCCCATGGCAGGTCTCATCATAGCTCCCCGCGCCCGCATTTTCCACGGCCACGAGTGGGTTTACGCCACCGAAATCCGCAAAACTTTCGGTGATCCGCAACCCGGTGATGTGGTCACGCTCAAAGATTTCCGCGACCGCCCGCTTGGCTCAGCCATCTACAACCCGCAGTCGCAAATCGTCGCCCGCCGGTTCTCGCGCCGCCGCCAGGACCTCGACCTCGATTTTTTCACCCGCCGCATCCGCCAGGCGATCGAATACCGTGAGCGCAAGGAAATCGACCCACGGCTCTGCCGCCTCGTCTGGAGCGAGTCCGACGGCATCCCGGGCCTGATCATCGACCGCTATGGCGATCATCTTTCGGTCCAGACGCTCACGCTGGCGATGGATCTGCGCAAGGAGCTCATTCGCGATTCCTTGGTCGATCTATTGAACCCGAAGTCGATCGTGCTCCGCAATGACTCACCGTCGCGCAGGGCCGAGGGCATGGAAACCGGCATCGAGATGCTGCATGGCGAAAATCCCGGCCCGTTTGTCGTGCGCGCCAACGATCTTGATTTCGAAGTCGACCTCTTCGACGGCCAGAAAACCGGCCTATATTTGGATCAGCTCCAATCCCATGCCGAAGTCGCGAAACTCGCGAAAGGCAAGCGCATACTCGACTGCTTCACCAACCAAGGCGGCTTCGCCCTCGCCTGCGCCAAAGCCGGCGCTGCAAAAGTGACTGCGGTCGATGTCTCCGCCGCTGCCTGCGAGGCGGCTCGCCACAATGCAAAACTCAATGCTCTCGAAATCGATGTGATCGAACACAATGTTTTCGATTTCCTAAAACACGCTGAGCCGGAATACGACCTGATCATTCTCGATCCACCAAGTTTCACTCGCAACAAAAAGACCCTCATGGACGCGATGCGCGGCTACAAGGAGATCCACCTTCGCTCGCTCAAGCTGTTAGAAAAAGGTGGTATCCTCTCGACCTTCTGCTGCTCGCATCACGCCTCGCGCGAGTTGTTTCTCGAAAACCTCGCCGATGCCTCGGTCGACGCGAAGAAATCCCTGCGCCTGATGCAAGAGCACTCGCAACGCGCCGACCACCCGATCCTCATCACGATCCCCGAAACCGGCTACCTCAAGGGTTTCACGGTCGAGGTGATCGCGACGAGGTAAGGTCGCATGATGGATTGTCGTCGCTGGTTTTATGCGGCAAATTCTGGTACATACGGACCTTGTTTCTTGAATCCCCCGCCGATCCGCGATTGAATTCGCGACGCGCATCGCCCCCATGGACTACTCGAACCTCATCGCAAAGAACCGCAGCCGCTTCGGCGAGCTTGAGGATGCGGTCGGCGATCCGGATTTGTTTTCCGACCCAAAGCGTGCTCGTGAAATTTTGCGCGAGCACCGGCGGATCAAGGAAACGCTAGAGCTTTGGGACCGCTTGGAGTCGACCAAAAAACAACTCGCCGAAAACCAGGAACTCGCGAAGTCCGACGATGGCGAAATTTCCGCGATGGCGGCCGAGGAAATTCCGGCGCTCGAGACATCGATCGAAAAACTTTCCGAGGAAATCCAATACGCGCTTTTGCCTGCCGATCCGAATGAAGATCGCGACGCGTTGATCGAGATCCGCGCAGGTGCCGGTGGTGACGAAGCCTCGCTGTTTGCTGCCGAGCTGATGCGTGCCTATCAACGCTACGCCGATCTGCGCGGGTGGAAATGCGAGCACCTCGAAAGTAGCCCGTCGGAGGTGGGTGGATTCAAGGAAGTGATTCTGAAGATCACCGGCGAAGGAGTTTTTCGATTCATGAAATACGAATCCGGCGTTCACCGTGTGCAACGCGTGCCAGCGACCGAAACTCAAGGTCGCGTGCACACCTCCACAGTCACCGTTGCGGTGCTGCCCGAGGCCGAGGAGGTCGATGTCGAGATCAAGCCCGACGACCTCCGCATCGAGGTCTGCCGTGCGGGCGGCGCCGGCGGTCAGCATGTGAACCGCACGGAATCGGCTGTGCAGATTTTCCACCTCCCCACCGGCATCTATGTCCGCTGCGAGGAAGGTCGATCGCAGATCAAAAACAAGGAGCTCGCCCTCCAGATCCTTCGCTCGAAGCTCTACGAGCAAAAACTTCAGGACCAACAACAGGCGTATTCCTCGCATCGTCGTTCGCTCATCGGATCCGGCGACCGCTCGGAAAAAATCCGCACTTACAATTTCCCCCAATCGCGCGTCACCGATCACCGCATTGGCCTCACCTCGCACAATCTCGCCGGAGTGATGGCCGGAGATTTCTCCGAACTCACTGCCGGATTGCAAAAAGCCGAGATGGCCGAGCGACTTGCAGAGGCGGGAATGTAAAAATTCATCATTCGCATCATGTCCATTTTCAAAAGAGCCCGTGAGTTGGCGGTGGTTCAATCCGCCGCCGAAGTCATCGCGTGGGATCAGGAAACCTACATGCCATCGCAGGCCAATGATCATCGCGCCAAGCAACTTTCATGGCTTGCCGCGCGTGCCCACGAAA
>JAGWXY010000077.1 GCA_018969605.1 Verrucomicrobiota bacterium
GCGATGCTGGGAGAGTCGGGCGTTGAGTCGAGGGCGGCCGCTCGGGTGGCTGATTGGTTGAAGGCTTGATCTTTGGGTGGTGGTTTCGGTGGTTTTTTCCATCGCTTCGGGGTTGCCTTTCGGTGGTGGCAAGGTAAGAAGCGGCGCGATGAAATGCTTTTCCTCCTTGATTTTGGTGCTGACCTGCCTTGTTGGAATTTCCTGCGAGCGTCATGAGTTCGAGGGTCCCAACGGCACCAAACAGCTGCACAAGCATGGTTCGGGTCATTCCGACAAGCATGCCGAGGAGCACAAGGCTGCTCACTGAATGGTATCGGCTGTTTTGCGGCCGTAGCTAAGGAAACATTCGCCGAGTGCGGGGTCCGGCTCGAAGTGCTTGAGCTCGAATGGGATGCTGCGAGGCAAATAATCGTGCAGCGCACCAGTGGCCGTGGGGGCATGTTCGCCGGTGAAGATTGTGTGTGCGGCGAGGGTCGCGTGAAATTTGTCGATCACATCCATTTCCGCGAGTGAGCGAATCAATTCGCCGCCACCTTCGCAGTGGAGGTTTTGGACGCCGAGTTGGGTCTTCAGATAATCGAGAAATTTCTGGAGCGGCATGTGATGAACCGTGAGCTTGCCGGCGAGCAGTGGGTCAATCGGCGGAAGTTTTTGGCCGGTGATCACCAGATGGATCGGGCCGCCGTCGCGATGAAAAATCGGGTGTTCGGCATCCATCGCACGACCGCGCGAGATCACGCAGCGCAGCGGCGGGGTGGCCTTGCTCGGGCAGGTAAGGGTCATGCGGTCGGCGATAAGCGTGCCCATGCCGACGAGGAGGGCGTCGGCGGACTGGCGCAATTCCCTGAGGCGGGCATGATCCTTTTTTGATGTCCAACCCGAGGGTCGGCGATCGGCCGAGGTGATTTTGCCATCGGCGGAGATTGCGAGGTTTGTGGAGATCTGCGGGCGTTGCATCGTAGGGCACTAGGGTGATTTCGGATGATTTCCGCAAGCCGCGATGATTAGAGCTTTGTTCATGTTTTGGATGATGGTCATCACTCCTGTTGCCTCATAAACCGCGCACACCGAAGAGCTCCGAAGCGGCCGGGGGTGTTGCCGATGAGTTGTCAGACGCACATGATGGTCTACGGTCCGGGTGCTTACCGCTTTGTCGACCTCCTGAAGGTCGGCATCCCGCTCAACATCATTTGCTGGATTGTTTCCTGGTTGCTGATTACGGTGGTCTGGCCGTTTTGATTGGCGTTTTGTTGGTCACACTGTGACATCGACGCTGAGGTCGCCGCCGAGGTTTTCGATAGCGGCGGTGATTTTGCCGATTGCGACTGACTCAGGTATGGAAACAGTGCCATTGGCGCGAAACATTGGGTGACCGCTCATTGGGGCGCTTTCGAGATTGGTGGCGAGCTCTTCGATGTTGCCGCCGGCCGTGGCGATTGCAGCGGTGATTTCGCGAACGATGCCCGGGCGGTCATTGCCGACGAGTTCCACTTTGATCGTTCGGTGAGGGTGGGGTGGTTCGGCGGATTCGCGAGCGGCTTGCACGGTGAGCCCCGTATGGCCGGGGTCGCTGCTGGGGGATTGCAGTTCGCTTAGCAAGGCATCGACATGGTCGTGCGGGCACTCGACGCGCACGATGCCGGCAAACTGTCCGGCGAGTCGGGTCATGCGGCATTCGAGCCAATTTCCGCCGTGGCGGGCGACGGTTTCGGCGAGCGAATTCACGAGGCCGGGGCGATCGCAGCCGAGGATCGTCATGATGAGGTAGGTGCGCATGGAGGCGATCAAAGCACGGTGATGGCGTAATGCGAGTTGGAAATGGCGTGGGTGTGCGGGCGGTGAGGATTTTACCCTTGGTTGAGCGTGTCGCCGAGTTGAGAAAATTTCACAAACCCCTTGCGAAGTCGGCGGTTTTGGGTGCTTACTCCTGCGTCAATTCATGAGCATAAGCACCCACGAAATCGAGGCTCCGGACACCATGGCTCGCGCGGCCCAGGCTCTTGAAGGTTATCATGCCGAGACGGACGATCTCGTTGGCGAGAGGATGGTTCTGAACATGGGCCCATCGCATCCGGCGACGCACGGGGTTTTGCGCTTGGTGCTCGAGCTTGATGGCGAGGTGATCGCCAAGGCCGATCCCGATGTGGGCTTTCTTCACCGCGGCGATGAGAAGATCGCCGAGAACATGCACTACAACCAGTTTGTGCCGTACACCGACCGCTTGGATTACCTCGCGCCGCTGGCGAACAATGTGGCCTATGCCTTGGCGGTCGAAAAACTCATGGGCTGGACGCTGCCGCCGCGGGGTCAGGCTCTGCGTGTGCTTTGCTGCGAGTTGGCACGCATTTCCTCCCACATGCTCGGCATCGGTGTTTGCGCGATGGATGTCGGCGCGATGACGGTTTTCCTTTATACTTTTACTGAACGCGAAAAGGTTTACAACTTGTGCGAACAACTTACCGGAGCGCGCTTTACGACTTCATACACACGGGTGGGTGGTCAGGTTCGCGACATGCCTGCAGGCTTTGAGGCATCGGTGCGCAAATTCCTCGACGAGTGCGAGATTACGATCGGCGAGGTTTCCAAGTTGCTCGATCGCAACAAGATCTTCCTCGACCGCATGGTCGACATCGGTGTCATCACCAAGGAATCGGCGGTTGCCTGGGGCATGACCGGACCCAACCTGCGCGCCTCGGGTGTTGCCCGCGACCTGCGCAAGGACAACCCGTATCTTGGGTACGAAAACTACGATTTTGACATCCCGGTGATGGATGAAGGTGACTGCCATGCGCGTTATCTGGTGCGCATGGAGGAAATGCGTCAGTCGATCCGCATTTGCCGTCAGGTGCTCGACCGCATGCCGGACGGCCCGGTGAATCTTGCGGACAGCAAAAGCATGCTGCCGGCCAAGGAGCGCGTGATGATGTCGATGGAGGAACTGATCCATCACTTCATTGTTTCCACGCAAGGCATCGATGCCCCGGCGGGTGAGGTTTATTTTGGAGCGGAAAATCCCAAGGGTGAACTTGGTTTTTACATTCACTCAAAGGGTGGGGGAGTTCCCTACCGCCTCAAGATCCGCAGCCCCTCTTTCTGCAACCTTTCGATCGTATCGAAACTTTTGCCGGGTCACATGGTCTCCGACATTCCGGCGATCCTCGGCTCGCTCGATTTCGTCATGGGCGAGTGCGATCGTTGATGAACGATTAACATGTCATGAAAGCGATCATCACTTCCATCGTTCTCCTGTCGTTTGCCGCTACCGCGTTGGCGGAGTTCCGCACTTGGACGCGCAACGACGGGAAAACCGCCGAGCTTGAGCTCGTTTCGGTCGCCGAATCGGATGATGGGAAGGTCGGTGAATTCAGGATGCGCAACGGCCGCAGCCTGTCGATCAAAGCATCCACTCTTAGCGAGGCGGATGCCAAGCTGATCGCTGATTGGCAGCCCGCTCCCGATCCTGCCGCTGTAGTATCGTCGAGCGTGTTTGACGACATTCTTGACGGCAAACTCGTCAAGCTGGACAGGAGGTCGTTAAAATCCTTCAAGGATTTCCAAAAGCCCGCCAAGTTCTACGTTTTCTACTACACGGCATCGTGGTGTGGCCCGTGCCACCAATTCACTCCGACGCTCGTCGAGTTCTACAAAGAGAACAAGAATGAGAACTTCGAAATCATACTCATCACCAGCGACAAAGAGGAAAACGCCATGGAGGAATACGCTGCGGAAAAGAAAATGCCCTGGCCGCAGCTCAAGTTTGATCAGGTGGACGGCTTCAAAAAGGAATTTCAGCTCGGAGTCACTGGCATTCCGTCAGTCATTGTCTGCGACCTCAAGGGCAACAAGCTCGGCAACTTCCGTAGTGACCTCAACAAGCTGGCGGAACTCGTGAAATGATTATGTCCCACTCGTCCCTCGAAGAAACCATCGAATCACCCGAAACTCCGGGCACCAAGTTTTATCCGCCCTTTGCGATCACGCCCGAGCTTGAGGCCGAGGCGGACGAGCGGATTTCGCATTATCCTGCGAGCAAGCGATCCGCAACATTGCCGTTGCTTCACATCGTGCAGCATCATTTCGGATTCATCTCCGCGCCGGCGATCGAGTGGGTGGCAGCCAAGCTCGACCTCGAACCGATCAAGGTGCTCGAGGTGGTGACCTTTTATCCCGGCTTTCGTCAATCGGCTCCGGGGAAATTCCACATTCGCGTATGCCGCACGCTATCTTGCGCGATGGGCGGATCCTATGAACTCATGGAGCGACTCTGCGAGCTTACCGGCATCGATCGCTCGCATGCAGACTCGCATCATCATCCGATTTCCGTTTCGCCCTGCGGGAAATTTTCCGTCGAGTTCGCCGAGTGTCTTGCGTCCTGCGGCACGGCGCCGGTTTGCATGGTCAACGACGATTTCCACGAAGGCGTTGCCCCAGAAAAAGCCGAGGCGCTTCTCAAATCCTACGGGTCCTGACGCTTGCCTTTTGCCAATCTCGAGCCTCACGGCTGATTGCAGAGTTCGATGAGCGGTTTGCCGCAAGAAAGTATGGCGAAGTCGTCGTAGGTGGGTTTTTCCGCTGGGGGCCAGAAGATGCCTGCCTGAATTTGATCGGCGATCCATTGGGCACACTTCATCGCCGAGTCGAGATCCTCTTGGCTGAAGTCGGTCCATTCGCTGATGCAAACTTCCTTTTTGGTTGCAGCGACGTGGAAATACGCCGGGTATGCGAGCGTTTGGTGATTTTGCATCATTGCCTGCGAATAAAGTGCCACCTGCAGGTCGACCCAGCGGCAGGCTTCGGGTTTGGTTTTTCCTGGCAGTGTGAAAAATAGCGGACAGTCATCTGCGGCGAGATGGACAGGGCGTTCCTTGCTGGTTTTTTCTTTTTTGATGTGTGCCTGCCTTACCGGATCGACCTTGCCCGTTTTGTAATCCACCACGCGAAGGGCGCCGGTTTTTTCATGCCGATCGATGCGATCGATCTTTGCCGTAATTGTGAAATCTCCCAATTTGATTTCCACTGGAAATTCCACATCGATGATTTGCCATCCCATGTCGCGTTGTTCCGCCTGGATGTGGGCAGTCCATTGGAGTCGCTGGCGCAGGGCTTCGGTCTGAATGCGAATGGCGAGCGGCGGTGATTTGCCGTGGAGCTGGGCAACGATTTGATCAAGTCTCGAGGAGAACCAATCGCTGATGAAGTCCGGATCGGTCGACTCCTTGGCGAGAGCATCTTTGCCAAATTCTTCAAAAATCCGATGCGGGATGTTGCCGAACTCGCGGGCACTCCATTCCTTGCGTTCGGGCTCCATCGTGTCCATGCCGCAGACGTATTTGAGATAATAGCGAAACGGGCATGAAATGTATGCGCGCATGGCGCTGGCGCCCATCTTGTTTTTAGGTGTGTGGCGCGGCGCCTGCCATGCCCAATCTCGTTCCCACACGAGTGAAGATTCGGGCGGTTGGATATCCTTGAAAAGGCGCTGCACGAGTTGCGGAAGCATCTCGGGCGTGGTGTTGAGCAAAAGCCGCGACGGCAAAAGCGCTTCACCGCGCGCGCCGGATTTCGCACAGAGGATGTCGACGCGGCCGTTGTTGCGGCGGGCCTGGATCATCGAGTGAAAGAGAAATGCGTCGCGTGCAGCGCGTTGGTTCGCGGTGATGAGGCCGAGCCGCTGGCGAGCATTTTCGCCGAGCCATGGGTCATTGGAAGTGGCGGCCGGCACACGACCTTCATTCATGCCGCAGAGCACGAGGTGCTTGCCTGGTTCAAAGAACAATTCAAGCCAACCTTGGATGTCGATCACGCGATCTTCTGGCGGTTTAGGCACGGGCGAGGGGATATGCGAGAGCATCAGTGAGACCCAGAAATACGGCTTGCGATTCATGCGGCGCATCAATGATGCGGCACGCTCGATGAAATCCTGCATCGCGACAAACTCCGGGCCGGGGGCTTCCACTCGCTTGGCGAACAATGACAGCATGACATCCATCGCCTTGTCGGCGCCATCGCGCACAAAGGCGTCGCGATGTTTTTCAAGAGAAAGCAGAGCGGCTAAGAGTCGCTTTGCTGTTTGCTTTTCATGGTCGCGCAGCGGCGAGGCATCATCACTAAGGCGCCGGAGGTCATCGCTACCGCCGATCATGTAAGCATGGCGAAGTTGCGCGAGGTTGGCGGCAATTTCCGCGCGTTGAGTGCCAACAAGTGCTTCAGTTTCCGGCAGTGCGAGCAGATCGGCGACAATTTTCAGATCGGGCTTGGCGAGCCATTGCGACCAGATCGCAAACCATCGTGTGATTCCGGTCTCGATGCTGCGGGCGCCGGGATGGAAGGCAGACCAACCATTTTCGCTGAAGCTTCGGGCGAGCTCTTCGCCGTCGTCGGCATCGCCGCTGCCAATTGCGAGATCAGGCGAATCGGTGCGGGCCTCGGCGACCAATCGCAGGGCTTCGGTGGCTTGCTGTTTCGAATCGGCAACCAACAACACCGAACCCTGATCACCCTCGGGCAGGATCGAAATTTTTTCCGACCATGCGGGCAGCGGGGTGCCGAATTCGCAGAACAGCTCGGCCTCGTCGGAAGGCGCGCCGATCAGTGCGATCTTTGGCGGCGCGGAGTTTTGCAAGGCCTTGCGCAGGATTGGCGGCAACTCGGATAGGCCGACCAAAGCGATGCGGCTAATGCCTCCGGGCAACGAAATGC
Organism: Verrucomicrobiota bacterium; assembly: GCA_018969605.1. Lineage (GTDB taxonomy): Bacteria > Verrucomicrobiota > Verrucomicrobiia > Verrucomicrobiales > Akkermansiaceae > Luteolibacter. The sequence goes on from JAGWXY010000077.1 coordinate 6,700, forward strand.
CACGCGCGAGAACACGGCTGCGGCTTTCATAGCCCCATTGGCGGAGTTTGGACTCCATGGTTTTTTCGATTCGCCTGAGGCATGCCCAGCGTTCCGCTTCGATCGATTGACCCAACATCGCTGCGGCCGCCTCGAGGGTGAGACCGCTTTCTTGAAGTGATCGGCGCAAGGCCACGAATTCCAGCGCCATCGCCTCGGCCCATGATCCGCCTTCTTCGGGCGGCTCGGGAAGCAAGGCAACGAAGGAGGGCCAATCGTCGACCTCTTCGAGAGTCTCGATCCATGCAAGTTGTTCGACCCATTCGACGGCGACCTTGGGGTCTGGAGTCCTGAGCAGCGATCCGGGCGTCACGATTTTTGGAGAAAGCAGGGCACCCGCCTGTTCGGCCATCGCCTCACGCAAGCGCCGACCTGCCTGCGAAGTGGGCACAATGACCAAGGTCGATGGCAAGGCATCGCGATCGACAAGAAGTTCAGCCGCAGCCAGACCAAGAAATGGTTTGTCCCAACCTGTAAAGACGCGCTCGATTGTCATCGATGCGAATCCTAACGAAATCACAAGCGGGTTGAATCAAATTCATTGCAGGATGCGGGGAAATGATGGCGCTCCACGATAAAAAAACGGGCCTGAACCGAAATGCGGTCCAGGCCCATGAAATGGATGATTGGTGCGATGCTTACTCGCCAGCCTCGGCAGCAGCGATGGCCGGTGCATTCGAGTAACGCCAGCGGATCTTGTTGCGCTTGGATGCGGAGCGGAGCTTGCGTTGCTTGCGCTCGGTGGGGGTTTCAAAGGCGCGGCGGCGGCGCATTTCCTCGAGAATGCCTTCGGCATCGAGTTTGGTTTTAAGCCGCTTGAGAGCCCGGTCGACGGGCTCGCCTTTTTTCAGATTCACTCCACGCATGCGTCGTTTGTTGGTTGTTTGGTATGGCCCGTAATTGTTCGGGGGCGGGCTTTTTAGTGGATCAGCCCGCCATGTCAAGTCGGATCGGTGGGGAAAATTAGAAAAATGCGTGATTGCGGGTAGTTGGCCTCGCGTCTATGGTGGCGCAGCCTCCGCTGTAGTCGCATCTGGCTTTTGCAGGCTCACCATCCAAGCTCATGTACCGCATCCCCCTTGACCGAGTCAACTGGACTACCAGCTCATTTCTGATCGGCACCGCCCTGATCGCCCTTTTTGGACTGCCTGTTTACCTGTATCACTACGGTACCAACTGGTTCTTGGTGGCCCTGTTTTTCTTTTATCTGATCGCCACCATGATGAGCATCACGGTTGGATATCACCGACTTTTTTCGCACCTAGCCTTCAAGGCCAAGTTGCCTGTGCGGATTTTTACCCTTATTTTCGGTGCCTGTGCCTTTGAAAACGCCTGCCTCGATTGGGCGTCCGATCACCGCCGCCACCACAAGCACGTCGACCATGATGGCGACCCCTACGACATTTCGAAAGGCTTCATGTGGGCCCACATCGGCTGGCTCATGTTCAAGCTCAACCCCGAGCCGCCCATGGACAATGTCAACGACCTCCGCAAGGACAAGTGGGTCATGTGGCAGTACCGCTATGTGCATTGGATCGGCCTGGTCGTGGGACTTATCATTCCATCAGCACTTGGTTACGCGTGGAATGCCTACCATGGGTTGGATCCATGGATCGGTGCCCTCGGCGGATTCCTGATCCCCGGCATCGCCCGCATCGTCGTGGCGCAGCATTGCACCTTCTTCATCAACTCTCTCTGCCACACTGTGGGGCGTCAGCCTTACTCATCGAGCCACAGCGCGCGTGACAGCGCGGTGATGGCCTTCCTCACATTCGGCGAGGGCTACCACAACTACCACCACGAGTTCCAACACGACTATCGCAATGGCGTAAAGCCATGGCAGTGGGATCCCACGAAGTGGACGATCTGGACACTTTCCAAACTGGGCCTCGCCGACAGCCTGCGACGGGTGCCTGACAGCAAAATTTTGCTCGCCGAGATGCGTGAGGCCCGCCGTAGGGCGGAGCTACATCTCGAGGAGATTCGCCAGCAACAGCAGCCGGGTCAGTGCCAGCGCGCCAGCGACAAGTTGCACGAGCTGGTCGAAAAACTCGCAGCGAACTATCACGAGCTGGAAAACGCGATTTCCGAACGCGTGCAGCTTTCCCGCGAGGCGCTCAACCGTTGGCAAAACGAGACGCGCGGCATCATGCGCGAGATCAGCCGCATCCAGCTGCTGACGCCGGCCTGACACCGCCAAGCGCGGCTCCCGCGCGGTGCTTGCGGCTGGACATCGCTGCCGATGTTTTGCATCACTTGTCAGCGTCATGCGGATATCCGATCGATACATAGCCAAGCAGGTGCTGATCGGCACCTTTACCGCGGTCGCGGTCTTGGCCTGTGTGTTGATGCTCGGAAATCTTTTCAAAAAGATTGAGGAGCTGCTGGTCGATCAAAACGCGCCGCCTGAGGTCGTGCTGCGTTTCGCGCTCAATGTGTTGCCGCTCTCGCTGATGTACACGATCCCTTGGGGATTTCTATCGGCGGTCTTGCTGGTGTTTGGCCGTCTTTCGTCCGATCAGGAAATCACCGCCTTTCGCGTCGCGGGGATGAGCCTCACACGGCTTTCAATGCCGGTTTTTGCCATCGGTGCGGCACTCTCGATGTTCTGCCTTTGGCTCAATGTGAACATCTATCCGCGGCTGAAGTCATCGACCCAGGAGCTGCTCTACGAACAGGCGGTGCGCGACCCCGACTCGCTGCTTAGGCCCGGCATCGTGCAGGGGAACTTTCGCGATGACGGTCAGGCCAGCTCGCGTGCTCTGATCGAGCGCAAGGACGGCGGATGGGTGAGGGGGTTTCACTTTTATCAGATCCCCGAACCCGGCAAGGGTGATCGAATATACATTCATGCCGAGCGTGCCGCATTGGCGATCGATCACCAGAAAAGCCAACTGCGCATGAAGCTGGAAAACGCGTATTTTGAAACACGCAGGCAGGATGGCACAATCGAGCCAATCTGCGCCAGCAAGGCTGAGCCGTTGTTGATCGACCTCAAGGATCCCAAGCAGCGGCGCAAGTCACTCGGCGCGATGTCAAATCAGGAAATTTTTGATATGATTGCTGCCAGTCCGCAGTCCCTTAAATCGAATACCGTCAGGATGCGCACGGAAATAACCCGTCGTTTTTCCTTTTCCTTTGCCTCATTGGCCTTTGCCTTCATCGCGGTGCCGCTGGGTCTGGTGTCGCGGCGTCGGGAGACTTCGGGGGGATTGGTGTTAAGTCTGCTGATTGCAGCCTTGTATTTCGTGATTACCACGCTGGCCGAACATTTTGACTCCGTGACGGGCGCCAACTTCGTCATGTGGTCTCCGAATGTGATTTGCGCGATTCTCGGGCTCTACCTGTTACGTCGCGCGCGTTTCAAATGAAACGCAATCCATGAAATTGTTTCGAAAATTCCGCAGAAAACCGCAGTGGACATCTTCCCGCGATGGCGGGCGCAGCATCACGCTGGCTCCATTTGCGAGCACGTTGCGAAATTACTCCTTGGAAAAACTTCGCGCCGATACGCGTGCGGCGGCAAATGTGACGATGCTTGCGCTGCCGCAATCGATTGCCTATGCGGCGATTGCCGGATTGCCCATCGTTCACGGCATCGTGTGCTCTGCCGTGGCTGCGTTGGTTGCGCCGCTGTTTGCCTCATCGCGCCTTACTGTGCTCGGGCCGACGAATGCGACGGCGTTCATGCTTTTCAGCTTCTTTGCCACCCACCCGGATCTCGGATCGAGGAGCGGCGAACTGATCCCGCTTTTGGTGGCGATGGTTGGAATCATTGCGGTGCTGGGATCCATGCTGCGCATCGCCGATCTCCTGCAGTATGTATCGCGCAGCGTGATGGTCGGATACATCTCCGGCGCGGCGGTGCTTATCATCGCCAACCAGCTCAAGCCATGGTTCGGATTGGGACCCTTCATCGATCCGGAATCATCAGGCACTTTTGTCGGCTTTGTCATCGAGTTGGTGAAAGCCCTCAAGCACATCCAATGGGTGCCGATGCTGATCGGCGCCGTCACGATCGGGGTATTCTTCGGATTGCGAGGGTGGCGCCCGTCATGGCCGGTCTTTGCGATCACGCTGGCGATCTCATCGGCGCTTTTCGGCGTATTGATCCACCAAAAGATCGGGCCCTTTGCTGGCGTGGAAACATTTAGTACCTTTTCTTTTGCCGACCTGAGGCCCGGATTGCCCGATGTGATTCGCGTGGGTTTTTTCAAGGATTTGTCCGGACTCTTCGGTGTTGCCTGTGCCTTGGCATTTGTCGCATCGCTGGAAAATTCGCTGATGTCAAAAAACCTGTCATCCAGGTCGGGTGAGCGGGCAGAGGGGAATCAGGACATGTTTGCCGTTGGCATGGCCAACATTGCCGCATCGATCGCCTCGGGTATGCCGGCGTCGGGATCGCTAACGCGTTCCACGCTCAACGACGCATCCGGCGCTCGCACGCGGCTTTCATCGTTTTATTCGGGTCTATACACGCTTGCCTTTACACTGTTGATAGCCGCCGTCGGCCATTGGGGGCTGCCGCTGATCGATTACGTCCCCAAGGCAGCGCTTGCGGCATTGGTTATCGCGCTGTCGTTTTCATTGTTCAACCGCCGGGCCATCCGCATCTGCATGCATTCGACGCGCGACGATGCGTTGGTGCTTATCTGCACGCTGGTCGCAACACTGCTTGCGCCCTTGTATGTGGCGATTTTCATCGGCGTCGCGGTGTCAATTTCACTCTTTCTGCGCAAGGCCAGCCGGCCGCAACTCGTCGAGTACGGATTCGATGAAGGTGGTGAGCTTCGCGAGGTCGCCGATACGAAACGCAGCAGGCCGATCCCGGCGATATCGATCGTGCACGTCGAGGGTGATTTGTTCTTTGGCGCGGCCGAGCT
>JAGWXY010000078.1 GCA_018969605.1 Verrucomicrobiota bacterium
GCGTACTTTCTGATGCAAGACACGCCATGACGAATCAGAGTACGGGCATGGGTCCTCGATGAAATCGATTGCCGCCCGCGCCTTCTCACCAAGCCCTGTGAGAAATTCCGCCGCCGCATCCGGCGCCAGCGATTCATTGAAATCCAAGCGCCAGCGCAGCGATGGAAATTCACCGCTCATTTCATCGAGAAACTTCATCTCCGCGTGCGGGTCGCGACCGGCTTTGATTTTCACTGTGGAAAATCCCGCTTCCATCGCACGACCGAGTTCGGCGGCATTCACTGCCACCAACGTTGCGTGGCTTTGCGGCACTTCCATTTCCTCAAACAACGAATGCTCAAACTGCCGCGCGGCACGATCGTATTCGGCACAACGGATGGCGCGACGCACAATCGGCCAACGCCGCGCGCCAGCAAGATCGGCAAGGCATTTGTCTAAGGGCGGATCACCGAGCTCCGGCCATGGATGAATGCAGCCATAGCCGTCATCGATGCGAATCAAAACACCGTCAAAGCTCGTGCGCGCCGACACGGCATTGAGAAACTTTCGCGCCTTGAGGCGATAATGCGAGATGAAGGTCGGCGATTCGTTGGACTGCATGATGCGAAATCAAAGTGTGGCGGCAAAATGAAACAGCGCCGCGAAGAGGATCAGTTGCAAGCCGGCAAGCGCAAGCAGGCGGTTGAATGCCGGGCCCGGCGGCAAAGTCAGCACGCCCCAGATGATGCGCGCGCCCAGCAGGAAAACAGGAATGCTGGAAAACATCAGCATCGGTTTTCCGAATGCGATCCATACAAGTCCGGTGAAGGCTGCGACCTTGATTTCGAGCCAGATCATCGCCGCAGAAAATTTTGGGCCGAAGCGCACTGCGAGCGTGCGCTTGCCGGTGGTCGCATCTTCCTCGCGGTCGCGGAAGTTGTTGATCGAAATCAAAACGGCCGAGAGCAAACCAATTTGCAGACCAAGCCACCATGATTCGCGCGGCCAGCCTCCAGTCTGAATGAACACCGTGCCTGCCACCGCGACGAAGCCGAAAAACAAAATCACAAACAACTCGCCAAGGCCGCGATAAGCAAGCGGCACAGGCCCGCCAGTGTAACCGTACGCGAGAAATAACGATGGAATGCCGATGGCCAAAATCGGCCAGCCGCGCACCTGATAAAGTTGATGACCACACAGCACGGCGAGGATCAAAAACCCGATAGCGATGCTCATCACCGTTTGCGGTTTCAACATGCCGGATGCGGTGACCCGACGCGGTCCAAGTCGGCGTTCGGTATCAGCGCCCTTTTTGGCATCGATCGCATCATTGAAAAAATTCGTCGCAATCTGAATGCACAATGACCCAGCCAAAGTGAGCATCGCGAGCGTGAGGTCGAATTGACCGCTGAGTTTCCAAGCCAAGACACATCCCGCCCACACCGGCACGATCGCCGCGGGCAAAGTTTTCGGTCGCGCGGCAAGCAAGCATGGCATCAGAAACCGGGTCACGTGGCGGATCATGCCGCATTCGACGCCGGATGCGAATCCATTTCCGCAAACAATGACCGGGAGCTTACGGGTGCCCTAAAACGAAGACCTCAGCGCCAGCGCGAAGAGAAATTGCTCCCAGTCCGAGCGACCCGAGTTGAAGGCGTAGCGCGCGCTGGTATCGAGCGCTAATCGGTCGGTAAAAAGCGGGCGACTCCACGAGAGCACAAACGCGGCATTTTGCTCATCGTTACGCAGGTCGGCGTCGCGGCCGATGTTGACGAATTCCGAGTAGCGATACTCCAGTCCACCACCGATCGATCCCCTTTCAAGCGATCGCTGCAGCGTGGTCGATACCACGAGATCGTCGACCAACTGGTTGGAGCTGGTAGAGGTTGGCACCAAGGCATGGCGGATCGAATTGATCCACGACCAGCGCTCGGCAAAATTGTAAGTGGCCCTCAAAAATCCCGACACGCCCAGGCGGTCCGCATCACCGTCCTGCGCGTATTCAGGGCCGACCGATGCAGAGAGATTGATGCGGTCGCTCACCATGTGTCGCGCCTCCAATAACAGCGCCCAGGCATCGATATCGGGCACACCATCGCCCGATATGTGCGAGTAGCGGATGGTCGAACCATAGGCCGTGCGCGAAGTGGCCTCCCACAAGCCGCCGAGAAAAACACTGTCGACCTGCGCGCCTTGCAAGTCACTCTGTGAATAATCCGAGATCGCCGATGATGCCCCGAGGTAGCCAATCGTCCGCGAGGCAAGGCGGCGCTCGAGTCTCATGCCGCCGGTGAACAAGGAGCCATTCACAAACTCACCGCTCAAGCGATCGGTGCCGGAAAGTTCATCGTAGCGGCTGTAAAGCGTAAGCTCGGTCCTCGATCCGCGAAGGGTCCATCTGACCTCGCCGACATGATCGACATCGTTGTACTCAGAATTCTCGTTGTATGCGGTAAATGAAGGGCGATAGCTCACCGCGAAAGAAGATTTAGCCCCGCCTTCAGGATCGGAAATGTATTCGATCAATGGCGAAGCGTAAAACGAGGTCTCGCTTTCGGCGTTTGTTTCATCGAGGAAAAAATTCGAATCGTAAATTGCCCCGACTTGCAGCGCGAGATTCATGCCACCCTTGATCTTCAACTCCGTTGGCACCATCTGCTCCAACATCCCGCCACCGGTCGACCATTCAGTCGGATCAGCAATTCGGGTCGAAATTTCCGCAGCGCGCACGCCGCTCTGAGCCATCATGGCAGTCAACAAAATAGGCAGGCGAAAATGGTTCAAATTCATCGAATGTCGGGAGTGATCGAGAATTGATCATCGAACGCCATCCCACATCCGTCCAATCCGTGAACGCGTAGATTGAAAGGATTGGCAGATTTGGTCGCCGCTTAGGGCAGTTTGCACAAAGGTGGCGCGAGAAGATTTTGGCAACGGCAAGGCGTTGCCTATTCCTGCGATGCCGATGAGGGGAATCCGTGGTCGATCCATTGGATTCATTTTTCAGGCACATCCGCCGATTCGCATGCGTGCATGATTCCCGCCTACAATCATTTGCTGATGGTGACGGACAGTGATGCTCAAAATATCGCGAGGATGTTTCGGGAATGCTACCGATTGATGTCGGGAGGGCTTGGGGGATCCGCCTGCGCATGCAAGCCGCATGCCACTACCTCGACGCCTCGGCACTGAGCGTATGGAAAGTGGCCGAACTCGGCTACGACGACCCATATTGCTTCTCGCTCCGTTTGGCTCGAGATTCTCGCAAAGATCACCGAGTGCGGAATTCGAAACTACTCGATCTATCACAAGGACGGCATTTTGTTTTCCTACTTCGAGTATGTGGGAAATGACTTCGATGCCGACATGGCTCTGATAGCCGCCGACCCGCGCACGCAAGAATGGTGGGCCGTCTGCAAGCCCTGCCAAGAACCACTAGAATCGCGCAAACCGGGCGAGTGGTGGGCCGACATGGAAGAGCTCTTCCATCACGATTGACCCACAACCTCAAGGCGCGCCATCGGCATTTCCCAACAGCACCTCCACGCCCATTGCTTGCAAATCTGCCACGAATCCGGCGTCCGCTTTTTCATCCGAGACCACACAACCCAGGTCGGCGACCTCGCCAAAAAAATACGAGGCTTTGCGACCTAACTTGCTGTGATCGGCTAGGAACACGACATCCTCGGCACTCGCGATGACCCGTTCCTTGAAGGAGGCCTGTCGCGAATTGCTCTCGCTCAATCCACGCTCAAGGTGCAGCCCATCGCCGGATAGAAACATCCGGTGGATGTGATAACGCTGCAGCGATTTTTCCGCAGCCAGGCCGACAAACGATTGCGACTTCGCCACATGCAGGCCGCCGGTGCAGATCAGGTCGATGTTCTGGCGATCGGCCAGCGCGTTGATGACATTGAGCGCGTTGGTGATCACCGTCAGCGGCATGTCGATCGGCAGAAACTCGGTGAGCGTCAGCACGGTCGAGCTCGCATCGAGGAAAATTGTTTCGTTGGGCCGGATCCTTCCCGCCGCGACTCGCGCGATGGCTTTCTTTTCCTCGCGCCGGATTGCCTGACGCTCGTTGAAGGGCACATCTCCGCGGATTTTTTCGGGCAGGCTCGCGCCGCCGTGTCTGCGCAGCAATTCACCGCGTTTTTCCAGGACCTCGAAGTCTTTGCGCACGGTCTCATCGGTCACCCCCAGCGCCTCGGCGGTCTCGGCTGTGCGCAGGGCTCCCGCCTCGGTGAGGAGCTCCAAAATCCGGCGTTGACGTTCGATGGCGAGCATGGAATTGGCTTTTTCTTTATATTTTTGGGAAAATTTGGGAAATTTGCTTGACCTGTCAATCCAAATCCAGAAAAAACAAAGCCGTCCATGGCCGACACGCTTATATCCCAGACCCCGCGCGCCGTTGTCGAACACCTCGTTCGCGAGCAAATCTACGCGAAACTCGGCCTGCCGCTGCCCGCCGCCTCGAAGGCCCCCAATGCGCTGCTGGTCAACATTTCCGCCCGTCATTGCCACCTCACCCAAGAAGCCGTCGAGGCACTCTTCGGCCCCGGCCACCAGCTTACCCCGATGAAAGGCCTCTACCAAGAAGGCCAATACGCCGCCAAAGAATCGGTCACCCTCATCGGTCCGCGCAGCCGCGTGATCTCCAACCTCCGCATCCTTGGCCCCTGCCGCAACCTCAACCAGGTCGAACTCGCTTACACCGATGCGATCTCACTTGGCTTCGACATTCCGGTCCGCATGTCCGGCGACATCAAAGGCACCCCCGGCTGCATGCTCATGGGCCCCCACGGTTATTTCCAACTCAACAAAGGCGTCATCCGCGCCCAACCGCACGTCCACATGCACCCGAGCGATGCCTCCTACTACGGAGTCAAACACCTCGACATGATGAGACTCAAAATCCACGGCCCACTCGCCATGACTTTTGACAATCTTGTTGTGCGCGTCGACCCATTATTCAAACTCGAAGTCCACATCGACACCGACGAAGGCAACGCCTGCGGACTCAAACCCGACACCTTCTGCGAATTGATTTCCTGATCCACCCTCTCACTGACTGACCCACCAAACAACAACCACAACTCACTCCCACTATTATGAACCACGCAATCGGCATGATCGAAACCAAAGGCTACGTCGGCAACGTCGAAGCCACCGACGCAATGGCCAAAGCAGCCAATGTCCAAATTATCAACCAAGTCCAAATCGGCGGCGCATTCATGACCGTCCTGATCAAGGGCGATGTCGGCAGCGTCAAAGCCGCTGTCGATGCGGGCGCTGAAGCTGCCGGCCGCGTTGGCGAGCTGATCTCCGCCCATGTGATCGCACGCCCGCACGCCGAACTCCTCACCCAGTTCGGTCTCGCATAAACAGCCGCTCAACCACCGAACCAAAACATCAACCAATCACCAACTAAGACCATGGCCAAACAAGCAATCGGCATCATCGAAACCAAAGGCTTCATCTCGCTCGTCGAAGCATCCGACGCGGCACTCAAGGCAGCCGACATCAAAATGACCGGCTGGGAAAAAATCGGCTCGGGCCTCGTCACCGGATTCTTCGCTGGCGATGTCGCCGCCGTGAAGGCCGGCCTCGACGCCGCCGCCAGCGCCGCCTCGACACTTGGAACCGTCAGCTCGGTCCAGGTCATCCCACGCCCGCACGACGACCTCTCGAAGTTCGGCCCCTGGATCGCCTGATCCATCGAATACAACACGATCGACAGCCATGCTCGTTCTCATTGCCAACCTCGGCTCGACCTCCTTCAAATACCGCGTCTTCCTCATGGACGAACGCGGTGGAGTCGTCGTGGCCAAGGGCGGCTATGAACGGGTCACCGATTACGCTGCCACGATCGACGACGCGCTTGCGACATTGCAACGCGAGGGTGTGATCGACGAACCCTCGGAGATCGATGCGGTCGGTTTCAAAACCGTGCTCGGCAAAGACCTCAGCGGCTGTGTGATCGCCGACGAAAAAGTCATCAACGCGCTTGATGGATTCGCCGCGGTCGCACCGGCGCACAATCCGCCCTACGCGGCAGGCATCCGTCAGTTTGGCAAATCCATGCCGCACGCCAAACTCGTCGCGCTTTTCGAAACTGCCTTCTACCAGTGGATCGATGAAGCCGCCGCCCAATACGCGTTGCCAAAGGCATGGCGCGAAATCGGCATTCGCCGCTATGGCTTCCATGGCGCCAGCCACAAGTTCATCGCCGAGCGCTCGGCCGAACTTTGCGGCCGCCAGGACATCGCGGAAATTTCCCAACGCCTCTACCTCTACGGACCCGCAGCGGTCGCCGGCAAACCCTTCCGCGTGATCTCCTGCCACCTCGGCGGTTCCAGCTCGGTCACCGGCATCCTCAACGGCGTCGCGATCGGCACCAGCATGGGCTTCTCACCGCAAAGCGGACTCCCGCAAAACAACCGCGTCGGCGAACTCGACTCCGGCGCACTGCCCTACGCGATGCGCACCCTTGGCATCAGCCTCGAGGAAGCGGAACGCCAACTCACCAAAGAATCCGGCCTGCTCGGCCTCTCCGGCGTCTCCAACGACATCCGTGACATCGAAGCCGCCGCCAATGACGGCAACCCCGATGCGCAACTCGCCATCAAGCACCTCGCCGCATCGATCCGCCACTGGATCGGCGCCTTCATGATCGAACTCGGCGGCATCGACGCCCTCGTCTTCACCGCCGGCATCGGCGAAAACGGCCCCGCACTCCGCAACGCGGTCTGCGCCAACCTCGAAACCTTCGGCATCAAAATCGATCCCGATAAAAACGCCGCCTGCCGCGCCACCGAGGCCGACATCAGCGCGAACGATTCTCCCGCGAAAATTTTTGTCATCCCAGCGAACGAGGAACTCGTCCTCGCGCGCGAAGTCTACCGGCAAATCTCGAACCAACCATAACCAACCAATACCATGGCCAAACAAGCACTAGGACTACTCGAAACCCGCGGCCTCGCCTGCCTCGTTGTCGGCGTCGACGCGATGCTCAAATCCGCAAACGTCGAACTCGTCGGACCCATGAAACAAATCGGCAACGCCCTCTGCAACGCAGTCGTCGCCGGTGATGTCGCAGCGGTCAAAAGCGCGATCGACTCCGGCGCCGCAGCCGCAGCCTCCGCCGGCGGCGAAGTGATCAGCGCCCATGTCATCGCACGCCCCGACGAAGCGACCGACATCGTCCTTCCCAAGGACAACGCCGCCCGCGCCCCGCGCAAGTAAACCAATCATCGCGTCCGCGATTGCGAAAGCATCCCCGCGGGCGCAACTCCCACCCTCACGCCGATGTTCCTCGCTGAAGTCATTGGACAAGTCGTCTCGACCAAAAAAGACGAGCAAATGGTCGGCAGGAAACTTCTCCTGCTGCGCCCGAAACTCGTCGACGAGAAGGACCCCACAAAATTCAAGGACGGGCAAAACACCATCGTCGCCGTCGATACGGTCGGCGCCGGTGATGGCGAACTCGTCATGTTCTGCCAAGGTAGCTCGGCGCGCGCCGCACAAGGCCTCAAGCAGATCCCAGTCGATGCTGCCATCATCGCCATCGTCGACCGCGTCGAAGTGAAGGGCAAAACCCTTTACAAGGACGGCTGATCCCACAGCCGCAAAATCACCCAAGCCGTTTCGCAACAATCCATTTCTCCGGCTCTCGCTGATGGCCGGATCTCATGCCGCACATGAAAACACTCGATCCCGATATCCTCCGCTCCGTTGTCGAGTCGGTGGTCTCAAAACTCTCCGCCACCCAGGGCAGTGCCCCCGCAAGTTCCGCTGCAGTCAAACCAGCGCCATCGTCCGCAGGCTCTTGCGGCTGCGGTTGTGGCCCCGGCCAATTCGGCGTCTTCAACTGCGTCGACAAGGCCGCCAACGCCGCCAACGACGCCCACCTGCAACTCAAGAAACTCGGCGTCGCAGGCCGCGCGAAGGTGATCGAAATCGTGAAAAGCCTCGCCGTCGGCAATGCCGATGCATGGGGCCGCTTCGAAATGGACGAAACAAAAATCGGCCGCGCCGATCACAAGATTGCCAAACTCCAAATCACCAAAAATGTCCCCGGCACCGAGTGGCTCCACCCGGATGCCATGAGCGGCGATGGCGGCATCACGCTCGAAGAATACGCGCCCTTCGGCGTCGTCGGCGCGATCCTGCCCGTCACCCACTCGGTCCCCACCCTCACCGGCAATGTGATCAACATGGTCGCCGCCGGCAACGCGATCGTCTTCAACCCCCACCCCGGCGGCGCACGCAGCGCGGCAATGGCCGTACGCGCTTACAACGAAGCGATCAAACGCGAACTCGGCATCGAGAACCTCATCACCACGATCGAAGAACCAACCCTCGAATCCTTCGATTCGATCTGCAAAAACCCGCTCATCCCGCTGCTCGCCATCACCGGCGGACCCGCCGTCGTCAGCGCCGCGATGAAATCCGGCAAACGCGCGATCTGCGCCGGCCCCGGCAACCCGGTCGTCGTGGTCGATGAAACGGCCGATCTCGCCAAAGCCGCACGCAGCATCGTCGAAGGCGGCGCCTTCGACAACAACCTGCTTTGCATCGGCGAAAAAGCGATCTTCGTCGTCGCCTCTGTCTTCAAACGCTTCTGCGAGGAACTCGAAAAAGCCGGCGGCGCACGCATCAACGCACAGCAACTCGAAAAACTCACTGCCGCGGCATTCACCTTCAAGCCTGGCGAGGGCGGCGGGTGCTCCCACGCCTCGGTCAACCGCGCACTCGTCGGCGCCGACCCATCAAAGCTCGCCGAACACGCAGGCACCACGGTCCCCGCCGGCACCCAGTTGCTCTTCGCGGAAACCGACGCCGATCATGCCTTCGTCCAAGAAGAGCAAATGATGCCGATGATGCCGATTGTTTCCTGCCCGGACTTCTTCACCGCCGTGAAGGAAGCGAAGCGCGCCGAACACAACTACCGTCACTCCGCGATCATCCACACCAAGGATGTCGATCACATGACCTACATGGCTCGCGAAATGGATACGACGATCTTTGTCAAAAACGGACCCTCCGTCGCCGGCCTCGGCCTCGGCGGCGAAGGTTATCTTTCCTACTCGATCGCCACCACCACCGGCGAAGGCATCACCACCCCCAAAACCTTCACCCGCACCCGCCGCTGCGTCCTCGTCGAAAACCTGCGCATCGTTTGATCTCTTCCTTTCAGCATTTCAGCATTTCAGCATTTCAGCATTTCAGTTTTTCAGTTTTTCAGTTTTTCAGTTTTTCAGTTTTTCAGTTTTTCAGTTTTTCAGCATTTACCCAATGATCCCCGCCCAAGTCGTCGGCCACGCGGTCAGCAGCCACAGCCACCCCTCACTCAAGGGATGCCGCATGCTGCTCTGCCAGCAGCTCGATGCCAACGGCGCTCTCACCGGCGCACCCATGGTAGCCATCGATCACTTCGGCGCCGGACTCCACTCCAAAGTTTTCGTCTCCACCGACGGCATCGGTGCCCGTGATCTCGTCCACGACAAAAATTCACCCGTCCGCAATTTCATTCAAGGCGTGATCGACTGAAAAGAAACAAGAACGCTTCGCTCCAAGACCCAAGACACAAGATGAAGAATCCGCTTTCAACATTGCTTAGGAAAAGCCGCCAAGCCTGGCCTCTTTTCTTGAGTCTTGCTTCTTGCTGTCTTGCTTCTCTCTAACCATGCGCATCGCCCAAGTCATCGGCCGGGTCACCCTAAGCCACCAGGACCCCTCCTACAAAGGAGGCCGCTGGTTGATTTGCAATCCGCTCGCCGCCCGCGACTTCAACACCGCCTGCAGCACCCCACCCGCCATTTCCACCGAATCATCACTCGTCACCTATGACTCACTCGGCGCCGATGACGGTGCCATCGTCGGCATCGTCGAAGGCGCCGAAGCCACCGCACCTTTCGATTACGACATCCCCATCGACGCCATCACCGTCGCCATTTTCGATTCACTTCACTATTCACCACCCGCGCCATGAGAAAAAAAGTTTTCACCGCCGCTGACATCGAATCGCTCCTCAAGTCCGGCAAATCCGCCGCCGACATCCCTGCAGACGCGGTGCTCACGCCCTCCGCCAAAGACACGCTGCGCGATGGCCTCGGCCCGGTGCGGGCCGGCAATGCTCGCTCAGTCACCACCGCCCACAGCGAGCCGATTCTGCCCGATTACGAATATCATTGGACTCCGGGCAAAGATCCGAAAACACCTGCCGAAATTGATGCCTTCTTCCGCTCGCCCGCCATCGAAGTCCTCAAGCAACGCATGGTCGACATCGGCAAGCGCATGTGGGCCCGCGAATACACCGACGGCAACGGCGGCAACCTCACGATCCGCGTCGGCGACGGTCTCGTCCTTTGCACCCCCACGCTTGTTTCCAAAGGCTTCATGACCACCGAGCAGATCTGCCTTGTCGACCTCGATGGCAAACAACTCGCCGGCAAATTCAAACGCACTTCGGAGTGCATGACGCACCTCGCGATCATGAAAAAGCAGCCCAAGGCCAGAGCCTGCTGCCACGCGCACCCGCCACACGGCACCGCCTTCGCGGTCGCCGGCGTCCAGCCCCCCACTTGCATGATCCCCGAAGCGGAAGTCTTTCTCGGTCAGATCGGCATCGCCGAATACCGCACCCCCGGCACCCCTGCCAACGCCGAAGTCGTCGGCAACGCTGCGATCGAGCACATGGCCGTGCTCATGGCCAACCACGGCGTCATCACCTGGGGCAAGGACATCGAAGACGCCTACTGGAAAATGGAAAACGTCGAGGCCTACTGCAAAACCGTCTGGGTCGCATCCCAACTCAATGGTGGCAAGCTCCTCACCATCACCGGCGGACAAGCCAAGGAACTCATCGCCCTGCGCAAAACCCTCGGCATGGACGACAAACGCTCAACATGGACCGAATGCCAGCTCTGCGACAACTCGGATTTCCAACCCGGCACGGTCTGCCAAATCGGCGACAGCAAACCGGCCGCCAGCAGCAAAGCCAGCCTCGATCCCGAAGCAGAAAAACTCGTCCAAGCCCTCACGGATCAGATCCTCGCGTCGATGAAGTGATCGGCAAGCATGCAGGTGATACGATCAGGCTCACGCGTCCTGCAACCAAGTCCTCGGCCGATACCATAAGGCGTATGGCACAAACGCCAGCGAGGTGAGAAGCATCAGGCCCGCGAAAAACCAAAAGTAGGCCGCGCCACGCAACCTCGTTTGCCCACCGCAAAACGCGCTGCGCGAAATCACGCCCGCCGCGTCCTGCGACACGACCGCCTCGCTTGAGCCACTTGCTCGCTTGTGACGCTCGAGCCATGTCTCGGCCGGACGCAAGCGATCCGTCCATGAGGCCTTTTTTTCCTGCCGTTTTTCCGGCAATTCGATGATCAAGCCCGCATCCCACTTGGTGCCATTCTTGCGGTCCGGCCCATCGCTGATCACCCGCAGTCGCGACGCATTGAGCAACTCGACGCGCAGCGGATTGCCCCACGGATCGCGCAGGCCCGACACGCATTCGTTGAGCACGCGCTCAGCCGGAAAACTTCCGCCCCTCGCGTTCACCAATTCGCCAAT
>JAGWXY010000146.1 GCA_018969605.1 Verrucomicrobiota bacterium
GGCACGACAAGATGCCGTGCAGAACGGCGCTGTCGAGCCCAAAGCACAGATGCGGCAAGCGAACACTTGCATCGTTCGGGCCGGATGCCTAATTTCCGCGCGCCATGCCGACCACCGCCATACTCGCCCTCGAAGACGGTCGCTATTTCCAAGGAACCTCCTTCGGATCCACCGGAACCACCACCGGGGAAATTTGTTTCAACACCTCCATGACCGGATACCAGGAGGTCATCACCGATCCATCCTATCGCGGACAGATCGTTAGCATGACCTACCCGCAAATTGGTAACTACGGCATCAACCCCGAAGACGCGGAATCCAGCCAACCCCACATCCGCGCCTTCGTGATCGGCGAGCTTTGCCGCATCCCTTCAAACTGGCGCTCGACCCAAACGCTGGACGCCTACCTCGCGTCCCATGGCGTGCTCGGCATCGAAGGCATCGACACCCGCGCCCTCACCAAACATCTCCGCTCGCTCGGCGCCATGCGCGCCTGCGTCACGACCGAACTCAATGCCGAACAAGCCATCGAAGCCGCACGCAATGCGCCCTCGATGAAAGGCATGGATTATGTGAAAGAAGTTTCAACGCCCAAATCCTACCTCTGGAGCGATGAATCCCGCCGCTGGATTCTGCCGAATGTCTCCACCAACCAACCCGGCCCCTACGAAGAACTTCCGCCGGTGAAACACCGCATCGTCGCATACGACTTCGGCATCAAATTCAACATCCTGCGCAGCTTGCGCCAATCGGGCTTCGAAGTCGAGGTGGTGAACTCCACCACCAGCGCCGCCGAAGTCCTCGCCAAAAATCCCGACGGCATCTTCCTCTCCAACGGTCCCGGCGACCCAGCCGCGCTCGGCTACATCCACAGCGAACTCCGCCAACTCATCGGCAAAAAACCGATCTTCGGCATCTGCCTCGGCAACCAACTCCTCGCACACGCCTACGGCGGCAGCACCTTCAAACTGAAGTTCGGCCACCGCGGCGGCAACCAACCGGTCAAGGACCTCCGCACCGGACAAATTTCCATCACTTCGCAAAACCACGGCTTCGCAGTCGATCCCGATTCGCTCCCGCCCGAAATCGAAGTCACGCACATCAACCTCAACGACCAAACGGTCGAAGGCATGCGCCACAAAACCCACCCGGTCTTCAGCGTCCAATACCACCCCGAAGCCGCCCCCGGCCCCAACGACGCATCCTATCTCTTCGAGGAATTCTCGCGACTGATTGAAACCCACAAAGGGAACTAACCGCGAATGAACACGAATGAACGCGAATTGGTTTTGAAGGATGAGGTCTACGCCATCATTTCCTGCGCGTTGGAGATCATTAATGGCATCGGCCATGGCTTACATGAAAAGCCTTATGAAAATTCTCTTGTTGTGGAATTTCGCCATCGGGGAATACCATTCGAGCAGCAAAAACCATTTCCCGTGCACTGGAGGGAAATAAAGGTCGGAGAATTCATACCCGACCTCATCGTTTACGGAAAAATCGTCGTTGATACCAAAACGATCGAACGCATCACCGACATCGAACGCGGTCAAATGCTCAACTACCTTCGCATCACCAAAATGCCGGTCGGTCTCATCATCAATTTCAAAAAAGCCAAATTGGAGTGGGAGCGCATCATCCACTCAAATCATTCCAATTAATTCGCGTCCATTCGCGTTCATTCGCGGTAAAAAATCATCATCACCATTTCATGAATACCATTATCACCGGCCTCCAATGGGGCGATGAAGGCAAAGGCAAGATCGTCGATTACCTCACCGAGTCCGCCGATGTGGTGATCCGCGGCCAAGGCGGCAACAACGCCG
>JAGWXY010000147.1 GCA_018969605.1 Verrucomicrobiota bacterium
AAATGGAAGAGCACAGTTGACCCACGATCTGTAATCACCTACCAATCTCCCGCATCCCCACACCATAGCTTAGTTTGGCCCATCAGTGGCCGAACATCGGGGGCCAGCTCAGGCGCCGTCAATCAACGGCTGCGCTTCTCTGCCTTAAGCATGCCGCATCCGGCGGCGACATCGATGCCGCGGCGTTGACGGAAGGTGCAGGGAAATCCTGCGTTGCGGAGGATTTTTTGAAACTGCACACCGGAGGGGCTGGCGGTGCCGGAGAATCCGCCTGTGGGATTGAGCGGAATGAGATTGATGTGGGCGTCGATGCCTTTGAGGAGATCGGCGAGTCGAGTTGCTGTTTCGGGTGAATCGTTTTTGCCGGCGATGAGGGTCCACTCGAAGAAGATGCGTTTGCCGGTGGTGCTGCCATAGTGGCGGCAGGTGTCGATGAGTGATTCCAGGTTCCAGCGTTTGCTGGCGGGCACGAGTGAGGCGCGTTCGTCTTCGGTTGATCCGTGGAGGCTCACGGCGAGGCGGTAGGGCCAATTTTCCGAGGCCATGCGCAAAATGCCCGGCACAACGCCTACTGTGCTGATTGCGATTTTCGATGGCCCGATGCTGATGCCGCGGACATCCGAAATCGTGGCGAGCGCGTGATGGACCGCATCGATGTTGTGGAGTGGTTCGCCCATGCCCATCATCACCAGATTGCGAAGGCGGGCTTTGGGGTTCATTTCGTGTAGCACGCGTTTGGCGTGGAGGACTTGGGCGATGATTTCTCCGGGGCGAAGGTGGCGCACGAAACCCATTTGCCCGGTTGCGCAGAAGACGCAGCCCATCGCGCAGCCGGCTTGGGTGCTGACGCAGACCGTGTGGCGTGCGTCGTAACCCATCAGCACCGTTTCAATGACCTGACCATCGTCGAGGCGCAGAAGAAATTTGCGCGTGAGGCCATCGCTGCTGAGGATCTCGCGATCGAGCGTGGGTTGATCGAGGGAAAACTTTTTGCCTTCGCCGACTGATTCATGGATCCAGCGCGCAAGTGGGGGGAGGAAGTCGTGCTGGTGGAGGTCGGTGACACCGTGGCGATAGATCGCCCGCCAGAGGGATTTGGCGTGTTGCTTTGAGATGCCTGCGTTGGAGAGTTCGTTTTCGATTTCGGAAAACGAGAGGTCTTGCAGCGAGCGGGGTGTGGCGGCTGACATGCAGATAGTGCTTGGCGCTCAATAGTAAGGCTTGAGCATCCAGTAGCAGACGGGACCGGTGACCGCGACATAGAGCCACAGCGGAAACACCCAGCGGGCGAGCTTGCGGTGTTTGTCGAACTGATTGGTCCAAGCAGCGATGAAGGTGAAGAGGATGAAAGGCAGGCTCACTGCGGCGGCGACGATGTGGGTGATGAGCAGGATGAAATAAACCGTGCGGATCGTGCCAGTGCCGCCGAAGCGTGTGGGATCGGTGGTGATGTGATAGACCACATACGAAAGCAGGAAGATCACCGAGAGGATCACTGCTCGAAGGATCAGCGCGCGGTGGAGCGAAATTTTGCCGAGCTTGATTGCCACGAGCGAGGCCACCAAAAGAATCGAGACCAGCGTGTTGAGCAGCGCGTGGAAGGGTGGCAGCAGATCGGTCGAGATGCCGAAGGGCATGGGCAGGCGGAGTTCGCGCATGCCGACCACGAGGATCATGACGATCGCCGAGAAGATCCAAGCGAAGATGCCGAGTTTTTTGGCGAGTTCCGTTTGCGGTTGGCGTTGCAGCCACTGGGTGCGTTCGTCGTTCATGGGGTGCTTGGCTTCTTGTTCAGTTCCGTGCGGATGCGGTTGAAGAG
>JAGWXY010000007.1 GCA_018969605.1 Verrucomicrobiota bacterium
CAACACGCGTGCCAACTTCCGAAAAAAGGTTTCTATTTTCCACCCACCCTCTTCTCGGGTGTCTCAATGAGCCAACGCATCGCCAGCGAGGAAATTTTCGGCCCCGTGCTTTCGATCCTCACCTTTCGCACTCCGGAGGAAGCAATCGAAAAAGCCAACAATACCCGCTTCGGACTCTCGGCCGGTGTATGGACCGACAAGGGTTCGCGCATCCTGATGATGGCGTCACGCCTCAAGGCCGGCGTGGTTTGGGCCAACACCTATCACAAGTTCGATCCGGCAAGCCCCTTCGGCGGATACAAGGAATCCGGCTTCGGCCGCGAAGGCGGCAAACACGGCTTGCTCGAATATTCGCAACTCGTCTGAAACACCGAACAAAGATGAGCACCACACCCCACACCATCCCATGCGGCGCGATCATCGTCGCCGCTGGAAAAAGCCGCCGACTCGGCCATGACAAACTCACATGGACGCTCGATGGCGTCACTGTCCTGCGTCGCAGCATCAATGCCTTTCTCGATGCAAAAAACATCCACTCAATCGTGGTGGTCTGCCCGCTCGATCGCTGGCATCAAATCGATCATGAAAATTTCACCAAGCCGGTGACTCGCGTCGATGGCGGCAAAGAACGCCAGGATTCGGTCGCCGCCGGACTCGCGGCTTTGCCCGCCAAAACGCAACTTGTCGCCGTCCACGATGGCGCGCGACCGCTTGTTTCGCCTCACGACATCGACCGCTGCGTCGAAGCAGCCCATGCATTCGGCGCCGCCGCACTCGCCCGCCGCGCGACGGAAACGATGAAGCGCTCGGACGACAATGACTTCAACACCGAGCCAGTCGACCGCCACAACCTCTGGTGCATGGAAACCCCGCAGGTTTTCCGAACCGAGTTCCTGCGCGAAGCCAGCAACGCAATCGCACGCGATGGCATCACCGCCACCGATGAGGTCAGCGCCGTCGAACAACTCGGCACCAAAGTGAAGTTCGTGGAGTCCCAGAACCCGAATCTCAAAATCACCACACCCGCCGACCTCGCCCTCGCCGAAGCTCTGGTAAAAATTCAAACCACCTCATGAACAAGGCAAGCTACGACTGGTGCCAACTCGAAAACGGCCCGCGCCTTGCCGTCGCCACCATGCCCCACGCGGAGTGCGCCTCGTTCGCCATCCATGTGCCCGCTGGCAGCCGCGATGAATCAGACCTGCCCGCAGGCCTCGCGCACTTCGTCGAACACATGGTCTTCAAGGGCACACACAGCCGCAGCGCGCGCGACCTGACTTTCGAAATCGAAAATGTCGGCGGCCAAATCAACGCCTGCACCAGCGAGGATCAAACGACCTACGAAGGCCGCGCCGATGCCGACCAACTCGCGACACTCGCCGGCGTGATCAGCGACATGGTCTGGAACCCAAACTTCCCCGATGCGGAAATCGAACTCGAACGCGAAGTGATCCATGAGGAAATTACCCTCTACCGGGAATCCCCCTCCGATCACATCGGCGACCTTATTTCCAAAGCACTCTGGGGCGACCACCCGCTCGGCAACCCGATTTCCGGCAGCGCCAAAAGCATCTCACGCATCACACGCAAACACCTGCTCGATTTCACCGCACGCCACCACTTTCGCAATGACATGGTGATCGCCACAGCCGGACCTTTCAGCCTCGACGAGGTCCACTCACTCATCCGCCCGCTGCTGCCAAAAAATTTCCACGATGGCAGCCGTCCAACGCCATTTGATCCACGCCCATCTACGATGAACATCGTAGATGAATCCCGCGATACCGACCAACTCCAGCTCGCTCTCGCATGGCACACCCCCGGCCGCCATTCCCCGCAACGCCACGCGCTGCGCTTGCTCAGCCTCATGCTGGGCGAATCCGCAAGCTCGCGACTCTTTCTCGAACTCCGCGAAAAACGCGGACTCTGCTACCAGATCACCAGCGATGTGACCTTTCTCCACGAGACCGGTGCCTTCGAAATCCATGCCGGACTCGCCCCCGAAGGCCGCAACGCAGCACTCGAATGCATCCATGCGGAGATCAACGACCTTGCCACCCGCGGTCCCGCCAAAGGCGAATTGGAACGCGCCAAACGCCTCGCCATTTCGCAAAACAAGCAGGCCCTCGAATCCACCGCCTCCCACGCGACATGGGCCGGGGAATGCCTGCTTGAGTTCGGCCGCATCCCCCACCCGCTCGAATGGCGCGACCAAGTCCTCGCCGTCACGCGCGAGGAAATCCAATCGATCGCCTCACAAATTTTCTTCGGCCAAACACCCGCGATGGCGGAAATCAAACCCGACGCGACCTGAGCCACCGCCCCACACCCCATGCCCTTCCACCCCTTCAGCCGCGAACACCTCGCCGCCGTCACGCTGGGCACCTGCATCACCGCGGCCCTGCTCATCGCCGCGAAGTCAAATGCACGCAGGCAACACATCGTCACCCGCCTGCTCGCCATCACCAACCTCGCAGCCTACCCGCTCAACCTCATCGCATGGAAAACCCACGACCAAGCGATCAGCCTCGAAAACCTCCTGCCACTCCACCTCTGCGACATCGCCGCCTTCATCGCCGGATTCGCCCTGCTCACAGGAAATCCGCTGCTGCGCACACTCACCTACTTCTGGGGTCTCGCCGCCACGCTCCAAGCCCTGATCACCCCCGCGATTTCGGCCGATTTCCTCACGCCTCCCTTCATCACCTTTTTCATCCAACACTTCGCGATCGTCGCCGCCGCGATCCACATCCCACTCGTCGAAGGATGGCGCCCGAAGTCCCCCCTCTGGAAATCCCCCTTCGACGCCTACCTCGGCGCCCTCGCCTACATGCTTTTCTCGATCGCCATCAACCAATGGCTCGGCACCAATTTCGGCTTCACCTCACGCCCGCCCGATAAGGCCAGCATGATCGACCACCTCGGCCCATGGCCATGGTACCTCGCATCCTTCCAACCGCTCGCCTTTTCGCTTTTTTTCATCCTCGCCATCCCGCTCCATCGCCTCCAAACAGCCCGACCCGATCCCCCTTGAACCCGCTCTGACCCGATGCCCGCCGGGATTTTGCGAATGGAAAAAACAAATCCGGCCGCAAGCCTCGCTTTATTCTGCAAGAGCCCATGACCACACTCAGCCTCATGCCCGAAAACAAACCCGCGCCCACCGAATGGCGCGACTGGTTGGCACTGCACGCCCCCAAGCTCCTGCTTTTCGCCCGCCAACAGACCCGCTGCCGCGAGGATGCGGAGGATGTCCTTCAGGACGCGTTGGTGAAACTCGTGGAGAAACTTCGCAATGACCAGTTCATCGGCGGATCCGAAGCCTGGCAAGCCTATCTCTACGCGACCATCCGCCGCCTCGCCATCGACCTCAGCCGCCGCGATGACCGCAGAAAACGCCGCGAAGACACAGTCGCCGGCGACCGCCCGGAATTCGATGCCAACGGCTCACACCCGTGGTTCGAATCGGAATCCTCGGACGATGAAACCCGCAATCAACTCGAATCCAAACTCAAGGAACTCCCGCAAAAATTCGCCGAAGTGATCGTGATGAAAATTTGGGGCGAACGCACCTTCGCCGAGATCGCCGAAATCCTCGACATCTCACAAAACACTGCCGCCTCACGCTACCGCTACGGACTCGAGGCGTTGAAAAAATCACTCGGCAGCGCCCGCCGCCGCGGAGACCTCTCAATCTGAACCATCATTGCACGCACACGCCATGCACGACGACACATCACACCTCGAAGCCGAACTCCTCAAGCTCCGCCCCACAGGTTCGCATGATCAACTCATCGACCGGCTCGAAGCCTGCGCACTCGGCGATTGGTCGGAACCACTCGACGACGAACTCGAACTCGAGGAAAAACTCCGCGCCAACGCACCCGCCAGCCTCGACCCCGCACTGATGGCTTCGCTCGAAGCGGTCTGCACTGCAATCCCATTTCCAAAAGAGAAAAACATCGTCGGTTTCCCCAAATCAAAATCCCGCCCGCCTACATCCAAACGCGGACAGCTGGCCGCAGCCGCCGCCATCGCTCTGCTGGGTGCCGCATCCGCCTTGCTCATCCCCATGAAGGGCAACAGCCCCTCCGCCACCGCAAGCAGCTCTCCCTCAAGCCAAGCCATCCAACCCGGCAACCCCATCCTTATCCCCGCCTCATTCAAACGCGGCCTTACCGCCGCCAGCGACGAAGGCGTGGTCTGGCAATCCAACCAACGCCCCCACCGCGTGCTGAAATTCACCTACCAGGACTGCGCCACCCTCCGCGACGACAAGGGCCGCACCTATCAGGTCGAACAACCACGCGTCGAATATGTGCTCGTCCCCGCCAAAACGGACTGATCGCACAATTTGAACAAATCGGACGAACTACTACGCTCATCGTAACAAAGTAATCGCTATGAATTACGGCCGAATCCTCACCACCATCACCGTCAGCCTCATGGCCACCCGCGCAGCGGCCGTTGAGGCACCGGTCGATGACGCACCACCGCCCGCACGCAGCCTCGCCCGCGAAAACGAGTCGGCCATGCCACCCGCACGCCAAGCGGACACCCCAGCTCCCCGCGTGCCACAAACAGCCCCAGACGGGAACGCTCAGAACACCCAAAACACCAAAGTCGGCAGCGCGTTTCTCGGAGTCGTCTCCGAAAGATTGCCCGATTCCGTCGCCCCCTACCTCGGCATCGACAAAGCCATCATCGTCAAAGGCCTCATGCCCGACGGCCCCGCCGCCCAAGCAGGCATCGCCACCAACGACATCATCACCCACATCGGCGATCAAGCAATCCAGTCACCCGATGAACTCACACGCAAGGTAGCCTCCCACCAACCCGGCGAGAAAATCCGCGTCGCCATCCTCCGTAAAGGAAAGCCCCAAGACCTCGATGTGACACTCGGTCAACGGCCGAACAATTTTGCCGAGGCCGCACCCGAACCGCGCGAGGCTAAACCCGACCTCAATGCGATCCCCAATGAACTCCGCGAGCGCGCCCGCCAAATGCTCGGCGAAAATTTCGGCGAACGCGAAATGAACTTCGAGCAACACTTCCAAGGCATGTTCCCGGAAGTGAACGATGCCATGAAACAGCTTCGCCAGCACATGGAAAATGCCATGCGCAACCTCGAGGCACCAAAAATCACCCGCGAACGCGGCATCCAACTCGAACAAGGCACCACCTTCCGCCTCAGCGATGAAAAAGGCTGCGTCGAAATCCGAACCAACAATGGCAGCAAGGAAGTCACCGTGCGCGACGCCGACCAAAAAATCGCATGGAGCGGCCCATGGGACACCGCGCAGGACAAAGCCGCCGCACCCGAAGAGGTGCGCCAACGCATCGAAGCTCTCAACATCGACTCATGCTTTCGCAGCAACGGCTTCAGCTTCCGCTTCGGTGGCGACCCCGACAACAAATGAGCCGCATGCCACTCCAACCGTTTTTTCATGGGTAAACAACGCGACGGGTTTTCGCGTTGATGGTGTAACCCGCGTCGGATGCGTCCGGCGCGGGTTTTTCATGTCGACCAGGCTCTAAAACCGCCGCACCACGGTATCCACGCGCTGACGCTCCTCCGCCTCAGGATAATCGAGCGTGTAGTGAATCCCGCGCGACTCCTTGCGGCGCAGCGCGCATTCGACGATCAGACCCGCAACCGCGACCAAATTTCGCAGTTCGAGGATGTCGGAATTCACTCGGTGACCCCAATAAAACTCTCGCACCTCGCGCTTGAGGTTTCGCAAACGCGCCGCCGCTCGCCGCAAACGGTTGTCGGTGCGCACGATGGAAACATAGTCCCACATCAAAAGGCGAATTTCATCCCAGTTGTGATAAATGACCACCAACTCATCAGGCTCGGCCGTATCGCCATGCTCCCACTCAGGAATCGGCGGCGGATTCGGCGCCTCTTTGCCCGGCGGGTAAAGTCGCATCATTTCATCCAAAGCGCGCCGTGCCATGACATTGCCTTCAAGCAATGAATTCGATGCCAAGCGGTTCGCTCCGTGCAACCCGTTGCAAGCCACCTCGCCGATCGCAAACAATCCGCGAATCGCAGTCTTGCCCTCGTTGTCGGTCAGCACGCCGCCACATTGATAATGTGCCGCCGGCACGACCGGAATCGGCTGCGTCTCACAGTCCAAACCAAACTTCATCAGCGTTTCATATATGTAAGGAAAACGCTCCTTCATGAATCCCTTCGGCTTGTGCGTCACATCAAGATACACACACGCCTCGCCAGTGCGCTTGAGCTCTCGGTCGATCGCACGCGCCACAATGTCACGCGGCGCCAAGGAGCCTCGCGGATCAACCTTTTTGGTGAAATCCTCACCTTTGGCATTGATCAATATCCCACCCTCACCGCGCACGGCCTCACTCACCAAAAACGACCGAGCCTCGGGACCCCGCGCACCGGGATTGTAAAAACAGGTCGGATGAAACTGAATGAACTCCATGTTCGCAATCGATGCCCCCGCGCGCCAACCAAGCGCCACTCCATCACCAGTCGCGGAATCGGGATTGGTGGTGTAAAGGTAAACCTTGCCGCAGCCACCCGCCGCCAAGACGACTCGATCGGAGCGCATGACCTTTACCTCACCGGTCTTGCGCTCAAGCACATAAGCACCGAGCACACGATCCTCAGCCACCGCACCAAGCTTCGATGTGGTGATGAGGTCGATGACAAAATGGTTTTCCAAAATCGTCAGGTTCGGCGTCTTGCGCGCAGCCTCAATCAAGGCCCGCGCGATTTCACGACCGGTCGTGTCCTTGGCATGCAAAATCCGCCGATGCGAGTGACCGCCCTCGCGACCCAGGAGGTAATGGTGATCCTCACGATCAAAGGACACCCCGTAATTCACCAAATCCCTGATCGCCTCCTCACCTTCGCCGACAATCGTACGCACCATGCTCTCACGGCAAAGACCCGCACCGGCCTCCAGGGTGTCGGCCACATGCATTTCCACCGAATCCCCTGCATCCCGCTCCTCCTTCGACAAAACCGAGGCAATTCCACCCTGTGCCCACGCGGTGTTGGATTCGAAAACATCGCCCTTCGCCAACACCACCACCGACCCGTGCCGCGCTGCTCTCAACGCAAAAGAAAGGCCGGCAATCCCCGCGCCGATGACCATGAAATCCGCACTCATCGCCGCCACCATGAACCCGACCGGCCAAGCAACCAAACAAAATTCGACACTCACGCGACTTGACCCGCGGGCCTCCGCCCCTCACCTCTCGGTCATGAACTACTTCATCACGGGTACCGACACCAACGCAGGCAAAACCTACGCGACATGCCTGATGCTCGAAGAACTGCGCCGCCAGGGCATCGATGCGGTCGGCTACAAGCCCGTCAGCTGCGGCGATCGCGACGATGCCACACGCCTCGCCGCCGCCTCAGGCGGGCTCCCCATCGAGGAGATCAACCCCCTCCACCTCAACACACCCGTCGCACCGCTAGTCGCCGGCATGCTAGAAAACCACCCGGTCGACCCACAAATCCTGATCGACGGCTACCATCGACTCGCCGCCAAACACACGCAGGTCCTCGTCGAAGGCGCCGGCGGCTGGGAGGTCCCCATCGCGCCCAACTTCCGCATTTCCGATCTCGCAAAAGCCCTCAATCTTCCGGTCATCCTCGTCGTCGCAAACCGCCTCGGCGCCCTCAACCACACCCTCCTCAGCGTCGATGCCATCCGCGCCAAAGGCCTGCAATGCGCCGGCATCATCCTCAACCAACTCGATGACGAACTCGACACCGCCATGATCACCAACAAAGGCCTCATCGAAGAACTCACCGGCCTCCCACTCATCGACCACCTCATCCACCAACAAAATTTCATCAATCTTGAGGCGCTGGATGACCGTTGAAAGCCTCAAGCAGCCCCACCCAAAACGCTTTTCAGATTGGCTTTTGCCGAAGCTGACTTATGGTTTGCTGTCATGAATCTGACACTTCCAGACGACCCCGCTCTCGCATCGTTCAATGAAGCGGAGTTGAGACTCGAGCTCGCGGTCGCGCTTTTCTCCAGCGGTAGGGTGTCGAGGACCGTGGCCGCATCCATCGCGGGTCAGGATCAATTTGCTTTCGATAAGGAGCTATTCCAACGCCGGATTCCATCCTTTACTCACGAAATGCTGGAGGAGGATCTCAGCAATCTCCCATCCCGCAGGACCGCGTGATCGTCGTCACCGACACTTCCGTCATACTCAACCTCTGCTTGCTGGGTCTTCCACAAGTGCTTCCCTCCATCTTCGGGAAGGTTTACGCACCTCCTGCAGTGCGTGGTGAATTCATTCGGCTTGCCAATAACGACCCGCGATTTCTTTCACTTGAATTTCAAAGCTTCATCGAGATCAAGGCACCAGTCGCCATCCATTCCCTGCTCCCTCACTCGCGTCTTCATCGTGGGGAATGTGAAGCCCTGTCACTGGCGGCAGAAATGAACGCCTCACGGGTGCTCATCGACGAAAGAGCCGGTCGTGCCGCCGCAACAACACTCGGACTGCCTTGCATCGGCCTCCTCGGAATCCTCATCGAAGCCCGGAGATGCAACCTGATCGCCCAACTTGCTCCATTGTTGGACAAACTCCAAACAGAGGCAAAATTTTGGTTTTCTCCGGCACTAAAGATTCAAGTGCTCCAACTGGCAGGTGAAGTCCCTTGAAGCCGAGTCACTGAACACTTGAACCTTGAAACTTCTCACTTCTCCAAGTGATCAAGCTCGGGAAAATCCGCAATCCTCTCCAACTTCACCCCATACAATTTCGCGATTTCCGGCGCGTCGGATGCGTGATAAACATCGCGATAATAAATCTCGCGAATGCCGTACGCACATAGCGTTTGCATGCACGCGGTGCACGGCATGGTAGTGGTCGCGACAAGCTTTGCCTCACCACGACGAAACAGGCTGCAGAGGTTCACTTCGGCATGAAGCATGAATTTCTGACGCGCCTCGCGGTCGTCCCAAAATCCACCCGGCGGATCGAACCCGGGCGCCAGTCCGTTGTAGGCGGTGCCGATGACGCGATTGTCGTGGTCAAGCGCCGCAGCGCCGACCTTGCGATACGGATCCTCCGAACGCAGGCTCGCCACATGAGCCAAGGCCATGGCATAGCGGGGAATTGACAAACGCTCGGCGGACATGCGCCGATGATGTTAAAATTTCCGCAGATTCAAAATCCAAAATTCTGCCGCCGCACTTTCGCCTTCATCCGCCGGCAAATCCGCCCATGCTCCCCAACATGAGCCAGCCGCAAAAAGGAATCGCCGCCGCGCTCGCAGCCTTTTCCATGTGGGGCATCCTCCCTGTTTTTTGGAAATCGCTGTCCTTTCTCGCCCCCGCCTCGATCGTCGCCCATCGCACATTTTGGTCACTCATCCTGCTCTTGGTCATCGCGCTCGTGGCAAAAAACGCAACCCCACTCAAAGCCCTGTTCCGTTCGCCTTCCACACTCGCATGGAGCGCGCTCTCCGGCGCGCTGCTCGCATCAAACTGGCTGCTCTATGTCTGGGCCGTACTCAACCACCGCATCCTCGAAGCTGCACTCGGCTACTACCTAAACCCCTTCTTCAACATGCTCTTTGGCACGCTGTGGTTCGCCGAAAAACACAATACCCGCCAACTGATAGCCATCGCACTGGCTTTCGCAGGCGTGCTGATCCAGATCCCCACCAGCGGGCACTTTCCCTGGATCCCGATTGCACTCGCATCCACTTTTTCACTTTACGCAGTGGTCAGAAAAAAATCATCTCTCGACGCGCGCGATGGACTCACGCTCGAAGCCTCACTCCTCGCCCCATTCGCACTCGCATGGATCGCCACCCACCCAGCCGATTCAGGCATTTATCCGCTGCCCACATGGCCGCAAGCCACCCTCATCATCGCCAGCGGCATTGCCACCACCCTTCCCATGCTTTGCTTCACCTACGCCGCACGCAACATCCGTCTCACCACCCTCGGCATGATCCAATTTCTCGGACCCACCCTGCAATGGATCATCGGTTGGCGATGGTACGGGGAAACCATGGATCCGCAACGCATGCTTTCCTTCGGCCTGATCTGGCTGGCGGTGGTGCTGTACTTGTCGGGCGGAAATTTCACTTTGCAAAAGCGTACGGAATAATGTACGTAAAAGACATGAAGAGCATCACAGCAACTTTCGCCCGCTCCGATCTTTATCGGGTCATCGATTCTGCCGTTAACAATCACGAACCGATCCACATTTCCGGCAAGCGTGGCAATGCGGTTCTGCTCGGCGAGGCCGACTGGAGAGCAATTCAAGAAACACTCCACTTGGTCAGCATTCCTGGAATGAGGGATTCAATCCTGCAAGGGATGAAAGAACCGATCGCAAAATGCAGCCGAAAAATTGATTTGTGAGCTACGAACTGGTCTACACAACCCAGGCAAGAAAGGACGCAAAAAAGCTCAAAGGCAGCCCTCTTGCCAACAAAGCCAGAGAGCTGCTGGACCTGATCCGTGCAGACCCGCTTTACGATCCACCCCCTTTCGAAGCGCTTGTTGGAGATCTGAAAGGCGCCTACTCACGCCGCATCAACCTCCAACATCGCTTGGTTTACCAAGTTTATGAGGATGAAAAGGTGATCAAGGTCATCAGACTTTGGACCCACTACGAATGACCAGCCGCCGCGGGGACGAAGCACACGATGCCTGACCCGCCAAACACGCAAAGAACTTGTCGGTGCCATGTCCGCCGACTAAGCCTTTTCCATGCTCGAAGATGTCCGTGCCCTGTTGGTCCTCCAGGACCGTGACCGCCGCCTGCTTTCCCTTGCCAAGGATCAGGAAAAACTGCCGCAGGATGAGGCCCGCGCACAGGGCAAACTCGCAGCCGACAACAAAGCGGTGCAAGCGGCCCACGACGCGCTCGTCGAATGCGAACTCCAACTCAAACGCATCGAACTCGATGTCGGCGCCCGCAAAACAACCATCCAACGTCTCAAGGTCCAGCAGTTCGAAACTCGCAAAAATGACGAGTACCAAGCACTCGGCAACGAAGTGATCCGCTACGAAAAGGAAGTCGACGCGCTCGAAACAAAAGAACTCGAGCTGATGGAGCAAATCGATCAGTTGCGCGCCGCCCACAAAGAGGCCGAAGCAAAACGCGCGAAAACCCAAGTGCTGGTCGACGAAGACATCGCATCCATCCGCCAACGCGCCGAACGCATCAAGCAAGATCAGGCCGAGCTCAGCGCCGAACGCGACCAACTCGCCGCCGCCATTCCCGAGTCAATCCTCCCGCTCTACCAGCGCCTCATGAAAACCAAGGCCGGCCTCGCCGTTGCACCGATGCAGGATGGCAAATGCGGTGGCTGCCACATGAAGCTCATCGCATCCACCGTCGTCGCCGTGCAAACCGGCAAGGAACTCGCCCGCTGTGAAGACTGCGGCCGCATCCTTTACGCGGAATAAACGCCACGCGGCGAAGCGCGCATGGTTGATTAAATCTCGTGCACCGGAAGGTTTGTCACTTCCTCGCGCACTTTTTCCGCAAGTGGCGTTGAGAGATAGCGTTCGGTCGAGGAGCAACCGACGGTGACGATGCGCTTGCCCTTAAACTCCGGGCGTTTGGCAATCTGCATCGCAGCCCAGACATTCGCGCCGGTGGAAATGCCAGCCGGCAGACCTTCCTGCTGTGCCAACGCCTGAGCGGTGGCGAAGGCATCCTCGTTGCTCACTTGGATGACCTCATCGATGATGTCGACATTGAGGTTCTTCGGAATGAATCCGGCACCAATGCCTTGAATCATGTGCGGGCCGGGAGCACCCCCGGAAATGACCGGGCTCGCCACAGGCTCAACCGCAAAGGCCTTCATCGCGCAACGAGATTTGATGACCTCCGAAACACCGGTGAGCGTGCCACCAGTGCCGACACCAGCGACGAAGGCATCAATTTTTCCTTCGGTGTCGCGCCAGATTTCCTCGGCGGTCGTTTCCCGGTGCACCTGCGGGTTGGCCGGATTGTCAAACTGACCCGGACCAAAGGCACCCGGCGTTTGCTCCAAAAGTTGTTTCGCCTTGGCGATCGCACCACCCATGCCACGGGCACGCGGCGTGAGCACGATCTCGGCACCGAGCAAACGCAACAGCACGCGACGCTCGATCGACATGCTCTCGGGCATCGTGAGAATGCAACGATAACCCTTCGAGCGCGCGACAAAAGCCAAAGCAATGCCGGTGTTGCCGGATGTCGGCTCGATGATCAAACCACCGGGCCTGAGCAATCCATCACGCTCGGCCGCCTCAATCATGGCCTTGCCAATGCGGTCTTTGACGCTGAAGAGCGGATTGAAGAATTCGGCCTTCACGCAGATCTCGGCATCAAGGCCGGCGGTCACATGGTTGAGGCGAATGAGCGGCGTGTTGCCGACGGTGGCGGTCATGTTGGGAGCGATTGGCATGGCAATGGTATTCGTTAGATTCGCGACATTGTGGCTGCGGCCGCAGCCACAAGTCAAGACACGGGATCGAAGCCTTTCCCGAAAAATATCAACTCCAACGCCTGCTCCTCATGCTCAGCGCCACCGCTGCGCCCACCGCCACCAGCATCGGGGAACCTGGCTCTGGAACCGAATTTGCCATGACCGGTATCTCCGTTGCGTTGAACTGAATGTTGTCGATACGGTTGTTGCCAGTGCTTGCGGTGGCCCCATTGAAAGTCACTCGCACATAGGCATTGTCTATATCATCCAATCCATCGAACGCTGCAAATCCAAGGACACCGGATCCCGAATACGAGCCGGTGATCGTACCCGGCACGCTGCCGGCCGATAGCGTACCGATGGAACGATACGCGATTCCATCCGCACTATACTCCCATAGCTGGGTGGCAAAACCGGTGGTCGTTCGCTGCGCCGCCAATGAAATGCTCAGGTTCTGGTATCCCGCCATCGAGAACTTGAAGACCGCCATGTTGCCGTTGGCGGCAGTGCTCGCGCCAGCGATCAGCGCCAGCGCCGAGGATCCAATGGTCGATGTGGATAAACCATTGCCCGCATTGACCCCAGTACCGGCAAAACTACCAAGCTGGTTTGAGGTCAGCCATCCGGATGAACCATTCGTCCCATCAAGGTAGAACATGCCGGAACCAAAATTGGCCTTGTATGCCCGCGGGCTGTTGGGCTGGGCCGCGGCAGCGGTGCCGCCAGTGGTCGTTGTCTGGAAATCCCATCCCGCAATCAATGCCGAATGCGCAGGCAAACTGCCAATGACAGCGAGAAGCAGATGCTTCATATGACCGCCACGTGCGAGGCTGACGGAGGGACGGAGGGCGTTTTTTGTAGTAGTGTATTTTTTCATACGCCCGCTTCGACTGCGCGGACGCGGCAAATCTTCAAAAAAAATTACCTATTCGGTAAAAATTGTCACGGAAGCTTCAGATCTGGAAGTCCGCCGAACCGGAGTCCAGATGCAGACCGCACTCGTATTTCACGCCACTAAAGCGCGATGATTCTGCATCGCCATTCACCGCCGGTGCAGTGCTGTGCCAATCACCCATGGTGACATATCCCTTCTCGGCAAGTGGATGACGCGGCAGATCATTTTGATGATAATACAAATCCACCTGCGCGTCGGCCCAATCAAGAATCGGATAGGCCTTGAGGGTTTTTTTCTGACGCTCCACAAAGGGCCTATCCGAGCGCGTACTCGATTGCGAGCGACGAAGTCCGCTCAGCCACACATCGGCGCCGATTTCACTCAACGCACGATTCATCGGCTCGATCTTGGTGAGCATCGCATAGCGGTCCGCACCATCCTTGCCTTGCTCCCAAAGGTTGCCCCACAAGGCCTGCATGCGCGCGGCACTGACCTTGGGTTGATACACCCGCAGGTCGAGATGCTTGAAGCGCGAGAGTAATTCCTCCGCATAGCGATAGGTTTCGGGGAACAAAAAACCGGTATCAATGAACACAACCGGGATTTTTGGCGCATGCTCATGGATCAGATGCAACATCACCGCCGCCTGAATGCCAAAGCTCGTGGTCGCCATCAGGCGATCGCCAAGCCGCTCATGCAACAAACGGATCCGCTCACCCGCACGCAAAGGCGCGAGGGCATCGGAAAGTTCGCCGGGTTCGGCATGGGCACTCATAATGCTTGGCATGGGATCGGAAGCGGCCGCCATCAGGCGGTGGCAAAGGCCTCTGGCTTGATGTTCTTGTGGAAATCTCCGCCCTGCACGGTCGCCGCGACATAGCCGGCACGGATGCAGAAATCACCGAAGCGCTCACCATCGTTGCGCTCCTTGGCGTAGCGGCCGATGATCGGTGCCAGCAAGGCCTTGATCTCCGTGCCGGGGACATTCTCGCGATAGAGTTTCGAAAGTCGCTGACCCGCAAAACCACCGCCGAGATAGACATTGTAGCGTCCGGGCGCGCGACCCACAAAACCGATTTCGGAAATGAAAGGTCTCGCGCAACCGTTCGGGCAACCGGTCATGCGCACCGTGATCGCGTCGTGTCGCAGGCCGTTTTCTTCGATCACCTCTTCAAGCTCGGTGAGCAGATCCGGCAGATAACGCTCGGCCTCGGCCAGCGACAAACTGCAGGTCGGCAACGCAACGCAGGCAAGCGAGTTCAAACGCAGCGCACTTTTCTCATGACTATCCTTGATGCCGTATTGCTCGAGCAGCTTCTCAATCTGCGGACGCTTCTTCGGCGAAATGTTGGCGATGATGAGGTTCTGGTTCGCCGTCAGACGGAAGTCGCCATCGTGAATCTTGGCGATTTCACGCAAGCCCGTGCGCAGCGGATAGCTCTCGGTGTCGAGCACGCGACCGCCTTGGATGAACAGCGTGAGATGCGAGTTGCCATTCTTGTCCTCGACCCATCCGTAGCGATCACCATTGTCCTCGAACTTGAACGGACGCACGGGACCGAGTTCATAGCCGAGGTACTCGTTGAGCTTTGCCAGAATCCAATCCGCGCCGCGATCATCGACGGTGTACTTGAAGCGCGAATGCTTGCGGTCGGTGCGATCACCGAAGTCGCGCTGCACGAGCACCACCTTTTCC
Source organism: Verrucomicrobiota bacterium (assembly GCA_018969605.1). GTDB lineage: Bacteria > Verrucomicrobiota > Verrucomicrobiia > Verrucomicrobiales > Akkermansiaceae > Luteolibacter. Next base: position 15,040 of record JAGWXY010000007.1, read on the forward strand.
GCGACATCGACAACCTGGTCGGTCGTGCAAAATCCAATGATGTCCGCAATCCGCGGGTATGTCGCATCGTTGCCATGAGTCGAACCCATGCCACCGCCCACCGCGACATTGAATCCAAGCAACTTACCCTTCTCGACAATCGCGATGAAGGACAGACAGTTGGCATAAATGTCGACATCGTTCGATGGCGGCACCGCGATGGTGATCTTGAACTTCCGCGGCAGGTAGGTCTTGCCATAGATCGGCTCGACCTCTTCCTCGCTCGATTCGATTTTCTCACCATCGAGCCAGATCTCGTGATACGCGCGAGTCTGCGGCGTGAGATGATCCGAAATCCCCTGCGCGACCTTGAGCACCTCGGCGTGAACCTCAGAAAGATGCGGGTTTGGATTGCACATGACATTGCGGTTCACATCACCGCAGGCGGCGATGGTGTCCATCGCGGTTTGGTTGATCTCTTTGATCGTGCGCTTGAGGTTGCTCTTGATGATCCCGTGAAACTGGAACGCCTGGCGCGTCGTGAGCTTGATGGTGCCATTGGCAAACTGCGTCGCCATGCGGTCGGTCTCAAGCCACTGCGCTGGCGTGGCAACACCGCCCGGCACGCGGATGCGGATCATGAACGAATAGGCCTTGTCGAGCTTGTGCTTGCGGCGGTTGGCACGCAGATCGCGATCGTCCTGCTGATAAGTGCCGTGGAATTTCAGCAGCTGCTGATCATCCTCGGACATCGAACCGGTCGACATGTCCGCAAGCCCCTCGGCAATCGTGCCGCGGAGGTAATTGCTGCGCGTCTTGATGTATTCGTTCGCGGAAAGTTTCTTTTCTTCGGACATAAAAATTTTCGTTGTTCAGTGGTTGGTTTGCTTTGGCGCATCAATACACATCGCGCTGGTAGCGTTTCGATTTCTTGAGCTCCTCGACATAAGCTTCGGCCGCTTCGCGCGACTTGCCGCCGTGTTTTTCGACAATCGAAACAAGTGCCTCATGGACATCGGCCGCCATGCGCGTGGCATCGCCGCAGACATAGAAATAAGCGCCTTTCTCGAGCCAAGCGTAGAGCTCGGCGCCCTGCTCGAGCATCTTCTGCTGGACATAGATTTTCTCGGGTTGATCCCGCGAAAACGCGACATCGAGACGGCTCAGCACACCACTCTTGAGGTGATCCTGCCACTCGAGCTGATAGAGGAAATCGAAGAGATATTTTTGATCCCCCATGAAGAGCCAGTTCTTGCCGCTGGCACCGGTGGCCGCGCGGTGTTCGACAAAGGCGCGGAATGGAGCCACCCCGGTGCCGGGGCCGACCATGATCACCGGCGCGGCATCATCAGCAGGCAAACGGAAATTTTTGTTCGGCTGCACAAAGATCGGCACCTCCGATCCGAGCTTCGCGAGATCGGCCAGATAGGTCGAGCACACGCCCTTGCGCGAGCGACCGTGCGATTGGTAACGCACTGCCGCCACTGTGAGATGCACCTCGCCGGGGTGCGCAAGCGGACTGGAGGCAATGGAGTAAAGACGCGGCGGCAACTTACGGAACATGCCCGCGAGCGCATCGGCCGAAAGACCCGATGGCGCAAAGTCGCTGATCGCATCAACGATCTCGCGACCGTAGTTATACTCCTTGAGCTTTTCCTTGGCATCGTCGGCCAGCAGCGCCTTCAAGGCATCGGATCCGGTCGCCTCTGCCAGCTTGGTGAGCACGCTGCGCGAAAGTGCGGTGATGTCGAAATCTTCGCGCAAGGCATCGGCCAACAACTTGCGGCCGGAGACCTTGGTTTCAATTTCCTCATCCCCTTTCAACTTGGCCGCCGCGAGCACCGCCGCGACGACATCGGGCGCATTGACCGGCACGACCGCCAAGGCATCGCCGGGCTCATACGACAGACCCGATCCATCGAGCGAAAATTCCAAATGAATCGTCTCCTTGCTCGAACCCTCGCCATTGAGCATCACACGATCATTCAAAGCCGATGGAAACGGATTCTTCTTTCCGTATTCGACGCCGCCTGCAGCGACATCCGCGACCGCAGCAGTGGCAATCGCTCCGCCCGTCGGTGCCAGCGCGGTCAGGGCAAGCCCAAGCCATTCGCTGAAGGCATCTTCGTAATCCACATCGCAATCACGACGATCCGCCACGCGCTTGCCACCCAAGGCTTCAAGCCGCGCGTCGATGTCCTTGCCGGTCTGGCAAAATTTCTCATACGAGGTGTCGCCCAGAGCGCAGACGGAATAACGCAAACCGCTCAAAGCAATTTCCTCGCTCATCAAGGTTTTGTAAAAACCGACCGCTGTTTCCGGTGGTTCTCCATCACCCCAAGTCGAGACGATGACCAACAAATTCCCCACCGCCGCCAGACTCGCCGGCTCGATCTCGGACATGTTTTTCATCACCGCCTGGAAACCACGCTTCTTGGCATCCTTCACCGCACGCGCGGCAAGAGTCTCGGAGTTGCCCGATTCGGTACCGTATAAAACAGTCAACTTCCCAGCGGAAACCACCGCCGGTGCCGCCGCGCCCGCCGGCCCCATACCCGCCAAAAATCCGCTCAGCCATGCACGCTGCGCGGCATCGGTCGCGGACAACAAGGATTCCAAAGACTGACGCTGTTCTTTGGAGAAGGGTGCGTGATCGGGAAATTTAAACATTAGTTTGTTACCTATCTTTATGAGGTTTCGGCAAAATCGTCCCCCGATTCGGGCCTGCAAGCAACCATTTTGTGAATAAATTGGCAAAAAGTAGCGACCCTTGGCGAGCCTGCAAAGAAGCCGAAATCAGGCCCAAATCCAGTTCATCACGACATCGATGTCGGGGTGAATGCTGTGATGAACCGGGCAGCCGCGGGCCGCACTTTCGAGCAATTTGCGATCGGGATGATCAGCCGAAAGCGGCATCTGGAGGTCGAGCTCGATGCGGCTGATCCGGCGCGGTTGGTCGTCGGACATGAATTTGCGAGCATTGACGCTCATGCCGATGACATCGATTTCCTTGCGCTTGGCTACGATGCCAATGACCGTGGCCATGCACGCTGCCAAGGCCGTCGCCACAAGATCGGTAGGAGAAAAAGCCTCGCCGCGGCCATTGTTGTCGAGCGGCGCGTCGGTTGCGATGACGCTGCCCGATGGCTGATGAACAGCCGAGCAGTGCAGGTCGCCTTCGTAGGTAAGTCGGATTTCAACCATGATCTTCTTTGCTCGCAAGGGTTGTCACGCGAGGCATCGAACCCATCGCCGAAAGACGAGCTTTTGGCAAGTCCCGCCGTGGCATATTGCGCTTCGCATCGAAATGCAAAGAAGAAACCACGAAAGTCACCAAAAGCACGAGAGGGCTTTGCCAGGGATTTTGAACCGAATGGGTAAAACATGAAAGACGACCACTGATGGCACTGATGGCACTGATGGCACTGATTTACTGATTTTTTGATGAGTACTCATCAACACCGACCGATCATCTTCTTCTCGTGAACTTTCGTGTTTTTCGTGGTTGGAACTTCGGCATTCAAGTTCGCCATTCCGCGCCTTACAGCCTTGCCGATCGCCCCGATACGGGGAAAACTTTCCGCACGATGAACGACGATGTGGTTTCACTCCTGCAGGCATTGATCCGCATTCCTTCGGTGAATCCGGACAATTCCCCCGGCACCAGCGAAACTGGCGAGGCAGCCATCGCCGAATTTTTGCGCGACTGGCTCGAAGCGATCGATGGCACGGTCAGCATCGAAGAAATCCAGTCCGGTCGCCCGAACCTCATCGCCCGCTTCGCCCCGCTCGATGGCAGGCCGCGCATTTTGTTTGGTCCGCATCTCGACACGGTTGGTGTTGCCAACATGACGATCGATCCCTTCGGTGGCGAAATCCGCGATGGAAAAATTTGGGGCCGTGGCGCCTCCGACACGAAAGGCCCGATGGCTGCAATGCTCATTGCGCTCCAACGCAATCGCGATCGACTCGCTTCGCTCCCGATTGCCATCGATTTCGTCGCGTTCATGGGCGAAGAGTCGGGCCAATGGGGATCGAAACATTTCGCCAAACATCACGGTGAGAATTACAGCTTCGCGCTGGTCGGCGAACCCACCTCGATGGAAATCGTGCACCTCACGAAAGGTTCGCTCTGGGCCACCCTCCGCGCCACCGGCCGCGCCGCTCACAGCTCCCAACCCGAACGCGGCGACAATGCAATCGTCAAACTCGCCAGCGCGATGCTCGAAGTTCAACGCGACCTCAGCACCTCGCTCGCCAGCTTCACCCACCCGCAACTCGGACACTCAACCCTCAACATCGGCCTCATCCGCGGCGGCTCGCGACCAAACATCGTGCCCGACCTCGCCGAGGCGGAACTCGACATCCGCATCACGCCCTCACTCGCCCGCTCCGGCGGCGGACTCCAACTTCTGCGAGACTGCATCGCACGCCACCAACTGCCGATCGAGCTGATCAACCCGCACGAAAATCCACCCATGGAAACAAGCCCGGATCACCCCATGATCCAGCGCCTGCTCAACACCCCACCAGGCAGCAAACTGGCATGCGCCCCATGGTTTTCCGATGCCGCCCACCTCTCGCACGGCGGCATCCCGAGCATCTGCATCGGCCCCGGTTCAATCGACCAAGCCCACACGGCCGACGAATACATAAAAATCGACGCCCTGAAAAAGGGCGCCGATTTTTTCACAAGCTTCGTTGCAGGGCTCATGCATTGAACCCCGCGCTGGATCGAATCAGCCCGCTTGGGCTTCACCGTTCGGACCTTGCTGCACATGCACCACACGCAGCGGCAGGCGTACAAGGATCTCGCCATCGCATCCAATGTCGATCGAGTAAATGCCATCTTCAGGGAAACGAAGACCCTGCAGATTCATCACCACATTGCGCGTGAGGAAAGGCACATTCTTCGGCAACTGCACATCGAACTCGGGCTCGATCGGCATGTTGTTTGGATCAAGCGACTCGCCGTCTTCGTTGATGATGTTGATGGAGAGTTTGTGTCGACCGGCATCTTCCTGCGTGAAACAGAAACGCAGCGCCAAGGCGCATGACGGGTGAACCACCGGCAACGATCGGGCGGCAAGGGTATCGAAGGTTCCGGTAATGACGAGCTTGCCGTTGTAGTCGGCAGCAAAGTCGCAAAGCGTGGCAATTTGAATGTCCATGATGATGTTTGAAATGAAAGCGCCGCTGGCATTCGCCACGCGCGCACGATCTTTTGATTCCATCGCATCACGCCGTAAAGCGTAAAACTTCCCGCACAGGATTCGTCACAATCACCACGCGCACCAAGCACCCATTCACCATGGGTGAATTTCACCAAATCCGACCCAAAACCCAAGCCCCTCATTTGCAGCAGGCTAAGGTCTTTTCCGCAGTTTTTCACCACTTATTCACAATCAGGGCTCGGCTAAACTAGGAAATTCGGTGGTCAACTTGAAACACGAGCGCCGAATCCAAGCGACCTCGGAGCCACCCGCAAAAGTCAATGTGAACAAGCTGTTCAAACATGCGAATACCTGTGAAATTAAATCACAATCAATTGAAATATAACTAATTATAAAACCATCGTCAGCTTCAATCTTACGCTTCCAACAATACCTTCAAGCCAATAAATGAGCCGAATTTTTGATACCAGATCCAACACCAACCCAAGCAACCCACGACGCCGCGCCAAAAGTCAGCTCGACTTATTCCGACTTATTCACAACGCGAAAACTCCCAAGAAAAACGCATGCAAGCCCCTACCCACCCATATCAGAAAATCTGTAAATCAGAGGTCCTCTTAAAAACATCCCCGCCACGGATCTCACTCAACCCGGATTCCGAAGAAGGAACCACGAAAGTCACGATACAACACAAAAAAAGAAGTTCTTGGGGAAGTTTATGGCTTTTCCAAAATGGTGAAACATGCGTGACATGAAAATCTCATGCCTTTCGTGAAATTTCGTGTGTTTCGTGGTTTCAAATTCTGTTTTCAGATTCAATCCGCATCGATCCAACGGTCCAGCGCTGATTCTAATTCGCGTCCGAGCTTCACTCGATAGGCCTCGCCCGCTTCCACCGTGGCGCGCTTGCCCGCGCTGTTCTGGATGTGAAACCTCACCGGCGTGCTGCCGGGATGCGCGCCAAGGATGCGCGAAATTTCCTCGATGTCCCAATCGCCATGACGGCTGGTCCACAACACAAGATCGAGCACACCCTTGCCATTGGCGCTCGCCCGCTTGGGCTTGAGCTCCGAGACATCAGATCCGGTCAGGCGAAAACCACCGGTCCGTTCGTCGCTCTGCACCGCACAACGCATTTTCACAATCTTGCCTACTTCGAGCAGACCCTCATCGCGTGCGGGCACAAAACTCTCGCCCCACAAAACGACCTCGGAACTGCCGGTGAAATCCTCAAGCACCAAAACACCAAACGGCTTGCCGGTCTTGGTCACTTTGGCCTCAAGCGAACGGATCATTCCCGCAAACGGAAAACGATCACGCGGATTCGACAAATCGAGATCCTCAATCAACCCTAGGCGCTTGAAGCGGTCGGAGTCAATGACACCACGGAATTTGTCGAGCGGATGACCCGTCACATAAAACCCGAGCAATTCCTTCTCGTGCGCCAGGCGTTCATCTTTGCTCCACTCGACAACACTAGGCGCGTCGGCAGATTTCTTTGAGCTCGGTGCCGGTGCGGAAAATCCCATGTCGCCAAACAACGAAACCTGACCCGACGCACGGTCGCGTTGCAGTGAAGATGCCGTGGCCACGACCTGCTCGAGACGGGCAAACATTCCCGCCCGCGTTTCACCGGTCCAATCAAGTGCGCCGGCCTTGACGAGGTTTTCAAGGATGCGCTTGTTGACAACCTTCGAGTCGAGCCGAGCCGCGAGATCATCGAGCGAGGCAAATTTCCCCTTCGCCTCGCGCTCCGCAATCGCCGTGGCCATCGCCGCTTCACCGCAGTTCTTGATCGCCGCCAGCCCGTAGCGAATCCCCTGACCACCACCGGGCGTCGCCGCCGGGCAAAAGCGCAGCCCCGACGCATTGAGGTCGGGCGGCAGGATCTCGATGCCCATGCGATGACACTCGGAAACAAACGCGCCGATCTTGTCGGTGTTGTGGATTTCGTTCGATAGCAACGCGGCCATGAACTCGACCGGGTGATTCGCCTTGAGCCAAGCGGTCCAGTAGGAAATGTGACCGTAACAGGCCGAGTGCGATTTGTTGAAACCGTAGCCGGCGAACATTTCGATTTTCTCGAAAATCTTGCCCGCCAAGGCCTCGCCGATGCCGTTGGTCTTGCCGCAACCTTCGACAAATTTTCCCCGCTCCTTGGCCATCTTCTCGGGATCCTTCTTGCCCATCGCGCGCCGCAAAAGGTCAGCGCCGCCCAGCGTGTATCCCGCCAGCAGCTTGGCCGCATTTTGCACCTGCTCCTGATAGATCATCACCCCGTAGGTATTGCCGCAGACCTGCTCGAGCAGCGGATGCTCGTACATGGCCTTCTTGCGGCCCTTCTTGACCTCGATCATCTGATCGATGAACTCCATCGCTCCCGGTCGGTACAGCGCCAGCAAGTCGATGATGTCATCAATCCTCTCGATCTGATACTTGCGGCAGGTCTCGACCATTCCGCCCGACTCGAGCTGGAACACGCCCATCGTCTCGCCGCGGTTGAGCAGATCAAAGGTCGGCTGATCATCCAATGGCACATCCTCGATGCGAAAATTCGGCTTCACCGAGCGGATGTGCTCGACCGCTTCCTGGATGACCGTGAGGTTGCGCAAACCTAGGAAATCCATTTTCAGCAGACCCACTTCGGTGATGGCGCCCATGTCGTACTGCGTCACCACCTCACCCTCGTTGCCGCGCGTGAGCGGCACATGATCATCCAAGGCACGATCGCCAATCACGATGCCCGCCGCGTGGATACCAACATTGCGGTTGAGGCCCTCAAGCGCCAGCGCGTAGGCCCATGCGTCCTGATAAGTCGACGATGCCTCGATCGTCTCGCGAAGCTCGGTATTTCGCTCCCACTCGCGCGCCAGAATCGAATCTCCAAACTTTTTCTTCTCATCCTGATTGAGCGGTTTGGCATCGATCATTTTCGACAAACGATCACCCTCGGAATATGCCAAGCCCATCACCCGAGCGACATCGCGAATCACACTCTTGGCGCCCATCGTACCGTATGTGATGATGTGCGAAACACAGCGCTCGCCGTACTTTTGGCGCACATAATCAATCACCTCGGGCCTGCGCGATTGGCAAAAATCGATATCAACATCCGGCGGGCTCACCCGCTCGGGATTGAGGAAGCGCTCGAACAACAAACCAAACTTGAGCGGGCAAATGTCGGTGATCCCCAAGGCATACGCCACCAGCGATCCCGCCGCCGATCCACGCCCCGGCCCCACCGGAATGTTTTGCTCCCGTGCCCAGCGGATGAAGTCCGCCGTGATCAGGAAGTACGATGCGAAACCAAGTTGGTTAATGACCCCCGCCTCATACTTGAGTCGACCGAAAATCTCCGGATCGGCCGCCTTCTCCGCGCCATAGCGCGAAACCAATCCCTCGGTGCAAAGCCGCATCAGATACTCCTCGCGCGGGCTGCCGTCCGGCGTACCAAATTGCGGGTATTTTTCCGATGAAGTGGAATCGAGCTTCATCTCGACATTGCAACGCTCGGCAATTTCCAGCGTCGCATCGCATGCCTCGGGCAGCTCGGCAAAAATCGCGCGCATTTCCTCCGCCGACTTGAAATAGACCTCCGCCGAATAACGCATGCGGCTTTCATCAATAAGCTGATGCCCGGTACCGATGCAGATCATGACATCGTGCGCGTCATGATCCTTGCGATCGAGGAAGTGCACATCATTGGCCGCCACCGGCTTGAGGCCAAATTCCTTGGCGAGCTTAAGCAAAATCGGATTCACCCGACGCTGCGCCTCCATCCCGTGATCGTGAATCTCCACATAGGTGTTGGCCGCACCATAAATTTCCACCAACTCAGCCAGCGTCTCACGCGCTTTTGCCTCATCGCCCGCATGCAGCCACTCGTTCACCGGACCCGAAATGCAACCGGTAAGGCAGATCACCCCTTTGGAAAATTCCCGCAACGCAGCGCGATCAACCCGCGGCTTGCCATGGTAGAGCCCCTCAAGATGCCCCTTCGAAACCAGCTTCGACAAATTATTCCACCCCTCGTTGTTCTCCGCAAGCAAAGTCAAATGCGTCGCCCGCTTGCGCCCCACCAACTCTTTCTTTTCATCCATCGAAAATGGCGCGAGATAAATCTCACAGCCAAAAATCGGCTTCACCCCGGCCTTCTTGCACTTCTGGTAAAACTCCACCGCCCCAAACAAATTCCCATGGTCGGTCACCGCCACCGCCGGCATCCCCATCGACACCGCACGCTTCGCCAAATCCCCCATGCGGATCATCCCATCCAACAACGAAAACTCGCTGTGGACATGCAGGTGGACGAAAGAATCAGACATCGGACGGCCACCAAGCTATCCACCACCCCGACAAGCGCAAGCGGTGGAAGTGGGAAATTTGAAAACCCCCATTTTTCCAAAAAATATATGCGGGCCGTCGCATCATTTTTTCACCGCATCACTCGCTCAGAATCTTTCGAGCGGACTCGTTCAATCGACAAGGAATGGAATCAATCGGAATGATGAGACCGTCATGGGTTCTGACCACATTTGCAGGCCTCAAATCGAATACAGCGACATCTTCCCGGAAAATGCCAGCGAGTTCTCATACCCAACCGAAAAGTGGGCGGCGAGTTGCCTGAATCCCAGCTCCTCTGTCATCAAACGCACAATTTCGCTCGGCGTGGCATCGTCTCCGCGAATATGCGGCTAGCGGGTGAGAATCCTCGGTCTGTGGCGTTCGCCGGCCACTCCAACAAAAGACACCCGATCCGCAAAAATTTCATTCTGCAACAAGATCCTATCCAGATACTCCATGGGGAGAGCAGGCTCAAGATAAGGCATTCCAAAATCAAAGGAGACAACATAACCTGCTGCAGCAGGTTTCGTGAACTTCAACCAAGTCCGACTCTCCTCCATGAAAGTCAGATCGTGCTCCCTGCCGCCCTCTTTCAGCGGTTGGAGCCCTTCGAAGAAACATCCCGCTTCTTCCGCCCATCTGACGACACGACGGAAGCTTTCGTCGTAAATGGACCACTCATCGATTTCGCCATACGGTCCACTTGGGCATAAGCGTCCTGAGAGGTCGTCGCAGGCCTCTCCAAGCGAGCGGTCGCGATCCGGTTGAGGTAGGGAGCTTTGTTCATTCAATTGAGATTAAAATACCCTTTTTGATCCTTCGCTCCAGCACAAATCTTGAATATTCACGGTTAAATAATTTAGCCGCTGATGCCACCCATCGGATATGATCAATTCCCATCCGCCACCGCGCGGCGGCCGAGCTGCATCCATCGATAGCCAAGCACCCAAGCCAGTCCTGCCACGGGATAGGCAAAAACAAGCCCAACCACGAGCGCGATCAATCCCGCCAGCATGACCCCAATCGCCGCAAAGCCCAGCAACATGAGCTTTGCTTTGTGACCCTCGGTAATTTTTGCGCTGTACTTGAAAGCATCGATCACTCCGCAGTTGCGATCGACCAAGGCAGTCATGGCCTGACCATATTTCAGTCCGAGCCAAATACCAGGTACGATGAGTAAGATAAGACCCACCACAATCATCAAGGTGAGCAGCAACCATACACCAATTCCCCGGAGCAATTTGTCGCCCTCGCCAAAAATCTGCGCGATCCCGAAAGGTCTTCCCGAAACGAGGTTCAGAGCAAAACGCGTTGCCCCCAACGTAATGAAAATACCAACAACCTGCATCGCCAGTTGGTTAAAAACACTTCCCTGATCGCGCGACGATTCGATCAGCGGTTTCCAGCCCATCGCGTAGTCGATCACACTCAGCATGACCGCGACCACGAAGTAGACCGCCAACACAGTGATCATCGCCAAAACCAGCTGACCGAAGTTTTTCTTCGTCAACTCAAACGCACGCTTCACACATGCGCCCACTTCGAGCGACTCAATGCTGCCCGGCTCGGGTTCAAAGTCTGGACCCACCACCGGCAATGGGGGTGGCGGCTGATCAAACAAGCCCGCAACTTTGCCCGCCGCGATCCAGTCCTTCATGCCATTCGACCAGACCAGGTCCTTCTCGGCATCGAGCTCACCGTTAGCCGCCATGCCCCGCAGCGTTTCAAAATCCACCGGCCCGACCTGCTCTCCCTTTCGCGTGTGATACCATTCGCTCATCGATGACCGGATACGGAAAAATGCGCCCGCAAGCAAGAGATCTCACGCGTAATGTGGTGGCAATGGAGCGAAGCGACATGGCGGAAGAAAAAAAGCCCAATGATTTCCGCAATTTTCAACCGCCGTACCCTTCTTCCCTCAATGATCCAATTTCCCTATTATCCAATGTCCATTCCCTAATTTCCCCCTTGCCACCGGCATTTTCGCGCCGATAAACTCAGGCACTATGAATTCAAAACTGGCATTCGCACTGGCTACCACCCTTCTCTTTAGCTCCTGCGCGCAGGACAGCCTCACTGGTGATGTTTACTCACGCGGTGAAGCCGGTCGCGCCCAAGCGGTTCAAACTGGCCGCATCACCTCAATCCGCCCCGTAAAAATCGAAGGCGGCAGCCAAGGCGGCGCCCTCGCAGGTGCGATCGCAGGCGGCGTCCTCGGCAGCAACATCGGCAGCGGCCGCGCCTCCAACACCGCTGGCGCCATCGGCGGTGCCATGGTCGGCAGCGCCATCGCCTCGCAGGCCCAACAGGCGATGACCTCGCGCCGCGGCATCGAAATCTCCGTCCGCCTCGACCAAGGTGGCTCGGTCGCCATCGTCCAAGAGGTCAACCCGCGCGAGCAATTCTCCGTCGGCGACCGCGTCCGCATCATCAGCTTAGGCGGTCGTTCACGCGTTTCTTACTGATCACTCGCATCGCGACTCTCAAAACTCCCCCAAGCCCCCACCGCTCCGGCGCTGGGGGCTTTTTTCTGAATAAATCTTCTTTCTTTTTGTCAGAAAATATTTTATTTTTTCTGACATAAGCCACCCACGATGAACAAACATGCTGACTCCATTGACGCCACCATCCTCGACCGCATCCGGTCGGGTACGAAGGATCATGTCTGGACACCGCAGGATTTCCTCGACCTGGGATCTCGTGCCGCCGTGGACAAAGCGCTTTCGCGCAACTGCAAGCTTGGCTCCATCCGCCGCGCGGGCCGCGGTCTCTACCACCTGCCGCGAAACCACCCCACACTTGGCCCGCTCGGTCCGAGCTACGACGCCATGCAGGATCTCGTCAAACGCAAGGCCGGTGGCGCCGTATTTCCCACCGGCGCGCACGCAGCCAACGTCCTTGGCCTGAGCGACCAAGTGCCGATGAAAAGCTGGCACCTCACCACCGGCCCCAGCCGCCGCATCCTAAGCGGCAAATCCCAGATCGTGCTCCGCCACATTTCCCCACGCTTCGTTTCCACCAAGAACCCGAAAAGCGCCCAGGTCATCCTCGCCCTGCGTTGGCTCGGAAAGCGTGCCGTGGACGACGATGTCATTTCCAAGCTCCGCCGAAACCTCTCTTCGTCCGATCGCTCCGATCTACTCGCTGATGCAGCCTGTGCCCCCGCATGGATCGCCGACATCTTCCACCACCTCGCCAAGGACCCGTCTACTGCCTGATCATGGATACCTTTCTGAAACTTACGCCAGCCGATCAGCTTGACGCCTATCTCGAGGTGAATCGGGCGATGGGTCTTGATGCCGCCAGCGTCGAAAAGGACTTCTAGGTATGTTGGACCTTGCGCGAACTTTTCACAGCCTCGGGCATCGGCGACCACCTTACTTTCAAGGGCGGCACTTCTCTATCCAAGGCATGGAAGCTGATCCAACGATTCTCCGAAGACATTGATCTCATCGTGGACAAGGAAGTCCTTGGCTTCGGTGGTGACGCCGCACCCGACAAGGCCCCATCCAACAAACAACGCAAAGCCCGTCTCGAAGGCCTCATGGATGCCTGCCGTGTATAAGTTCAGGAAACCCTCCAGCCCGCACTGGCTTCACGCGTCCAATCGGCACTCGGCGAAACTGGATGGAAACTCGAAGTCGATCCCGACATGCCCGACGGCCAATGCCTGCTCTTCCATTATCCCACGGTCTTTCCACCCAGCGCGTCCGCCTATATCCGACCCGTCGTCAAAATCGAACTCGGCGCGCGCTCAGACGATTGGCCCCATGTGAACAAGTCCATCCAACCGTATGTGACCGAGCACTTCTCCACACTCGACCCCGAACCTTCCTGCGTCGTTCGGGTGCTCGCTGCCGAACGCACCTTCTGGGAAAAAGCCTGCCTGCTTCACGAGGAAACCTTTCGTCCGACGAACAAGCCGAGAAAACACCGCATGGCACGCCATTACTACGATCTCTGGTGTCTCCTCCGCGCCGGTGTCGGTGACAAGGCTTTGGAGGAAACCGCTCTCTTCCAACGGGTCGCCGAACATCGCGAACTGTTCTTCCGCTTTTCTTGGGTGGACTACACCACGCACAAACCCGGCAGTTTCCGTCTCGCACCGCCCCCTGAACACCTCGCCGACTGGAAGTCCGACTACTCCGCCATGCTCGGCCCCATGTTTTTTGGCGACACCCCCAGCTTCGATGAAATCATCACCCTCGCCATCGAATTCGAAACCGCATTCAACGCTGGCGACTCTGCCAAACACTCTCCCGAATCTTCAATAAGGTGAGTGAGATTAAATCATTGAAGCAGTCCCGCAAACCGGAGTCAGCAATTTGATAAAGCTTGGAGCGGGACGATCCAAAGACGACTGCATTACACCGCACATGCCACATAGACCCGAAGGCGATCAGCATGCTGGAATTGAAAGGCGTGCGGGGCCTGATTTTGTGAGGGCAGGCTTTCAAGGAAGGCGGGGGCCGGAGGCAATCGCGGACGACAGGGGCTTTTTCGTTGCCACCTCTTTCCACTTGGCCCGCACGCGAATTGCGCTTACTTGATGCGGACTTGAACGCGCCATTTTCCCTACTTGCGACTGACCCCGCCAGCTCCGCCCGACGCGGAACCCTGACCCTGCCGCACGGTGTCGTCGAAACTCCGATCTTCATGCCGGTCGGCACCCAAGGCTCAGTCAAAACCCTCCACCCGCTCGAACTCGAGCAACTCGGTGCGCAAATCATCCTCGGCAACACCTACCACCTCTGGCTGCGTCCCGGCCACGAGCTGATCCGCGAAATGGGCGGACTTCACGGCTTCACCACCTGGCAAAAGCCATTTCTCACCGACTCGGGCGGATTCCAAGTTTGGTCCTTGGCCAAGCTTCGCAAAATCACCGAGGAGGGCGTGCGATTTCAAAACCACCTCGATGGTTCAAAGATGCTCCTCACCCCTGAGCTGAGCATGGAAATCCAAGCCTCGCTCGGATCCGACATCGCGATGCTCTTCGACGAGTGCCCGCCCTACCCCTGCGACGAAGCCTACGCCGCCCGCTCGCTCGCTCTCACCACCCGCTGGGCACGCCGGTGCAAGGATTGGGTCAACACCCACCAACCGATGTCGGGCAATGGCCGCCAACTCCACTTCGGCATCGTCCAGGGATCAATCTACGCCAACCTCCGCGAGCAATCCGCCCGCGAACTCGTCGCCATGGACTTCGATGGCTACGCGGTCGGCGGCGTATCGGTCGGCGAGCCTGAGCACGAAATGTTTCGCGCGATCGAAAATGCCGTGCCCTTTCTGCCGCACGACAAACCCCGCTACGCGATGGGACTCGGCACACCCCCGCAGATTTTGGAAATGATCGCCCGCGGCGTCGACATGTTTGACTGCGTCATGCCCACCCGCATGGCCCGCCACGGCGTGGCCTTCACCCTAGACGGCCCCCTCCACATCAAAAACCTCATCCACGCCAAGGACCCCCGCCCGCTCTGCGAGTCCGCCCACCCGCATGTCGCCGGATTCTCCCGATCCTACATTCGCCACTTGTTTCGCGCCGGGGAAATGCTCGCTTTGCGGTTGCTTTCCTTCCACAATCTGCATTTCTACATGGGTCTCGTCGCCGGCGCGAGGGAGGCCATCTCTAACGGAAAATTTAACGACTACAAAGACTCCTTCATCAACCGATACCACAACCCCATCCCATCATGACCACCACCACCCTCCTCACCACCCTCCTCGCCCAAGCCGCACCCGCACCCCAAGGCGGCATCCTCGGCAATCCCCTGATCATGATGGGCCTCATGATCGTCATGTTCTATTTCCTGCTCATTCGCCCGCAACAGCGCCAACGCAAGGAACAGGCCGCCCGTATTGCTGCCCTGCAGTCCGGCGACAAAGTGGTCACCACCGCCGGCATCCACGGCCTCGTCCACAATGTGCGCGAACAAACGGTAGTCGTGAAAGTGGCCGAGGGCACCATGATCGAATTCGACAAGGCCGCCATCGCCACGGTCACCAAAAAAGATTCTGCGGCATAAGACATCAGCGTCCCGCACTCTTTGCATCTCTCATTTCACCCATCGTTTTTCGCCATGATTTCCGCCACCTCATTCTACGAAGATCCGCTCACCATTTTCGTGACCGGCATGATCCTTGTGATCCTCTTCTTCTGGTACTTCGCCACCGACGTCGAGCGGCGCAAACGCAATGTCGGCACAGTACTGCTCATCGGCACGACCGCTCTCTGCGTGCTGGCAGCGACACCGGTGAAGGAACGCCTCAAAGGTGGCATCGACATCGTCGGCGGATCCTCATTCACACTCCGCGTGCAACCGCGCGAGTCGGATAGCGGCGAAAAAATGGAGGTCACTCCCCAACAGGTCGACCAAGCGATCCTCGTGATCGAAAAACGCCTCAACAGCATGGGCACCTCCGAGCCGCTCATTGCCCGCCAAGGTACCGACGGCATCCTTGTGCAAATGCCCGGAGTCGAACCCGAAGACTCGGCCAAAATCCGCAACACCCTCGAAAAAGTCGCGAAACTCGAACTCCGCGAAGTGAGCCGCCGCAACGACGAACCAGGCCCCGATGGCAAACCGCTCGCCGAACGCGTCCAGAGTGGCCAGGAAATCATCCCCGGCTACAAGGCTTACACGCTCAAGGGCAAGGACGAAGACGGCAACGAATACACCCGCCCGATCCTCCTCAACCGCCGCATGGCACTTGGCGGATCCGACATCGCCGATGCGGTGCCATCCCCGCAACAGGCCGACGCGGTATCCATCACGCTCAACGCCGCGGGCACCGACAAAATGATCGCCCTCACCAAAAACATGCGCTCCGGCATCGATCGCATCGCCATCGTGCTCGACGGCGAAGTGATCAGCGCCCCAGTCGTCAACCAAACCCCACTCGGTAAGCAATTCATCGTCGAAGGACTGCGCGAACCGGGCGAAGTCCAAAACCTCGCCAACGCGCTCATGAACCCGCTCGAAAACCCGTTGGTCGTCGAGATGGAAGACACCGTCTCGCCCACCCTCGGCGCAGCCGTCGTCAAGCAAGGCATCTGGGCCGGCATCGTCGGCCTGAGCATCACCGCTCTCTTCGTCCTCTTCTACTACCGCTTCGCCGGCATCATCGCGCTCTTCGGACTGGCGATCAACGGCGTGATCCTCTTCGGCGTGATGGCCATGTTTGGCTTCACCTTCTCACTGCCCGGCATCGCGGGCATGATCCTCACCATCGGCATGGCAGTCGATGCCAATGTGCTCATCTACGAACGACTGCGCGAGGAAATGGAAGCTGGAAAATCGCTCAAAACCGCGATCTCCGCCTCCTACGACAAAGCCTTTACCGCGATCTTCGACTCGAACTTTACCTCGCTCATCACCGCCGTCCTACTCTTCATCTTCGGCAGCAGCGCGATCAAGGGCTTCGCCATAACCCTCACCATCGGCATCGTGGCCTCAATGTTCTCCGCGATTCTCGTCACCCGCGTTCTCTTCCGCTGGGCCACCGACCTCAACGCGCTCAAAAAACTCTCGTTCCTCAATCTCATCAAAGCGACGAAATTCGATTTCCTCGGCAAATCACGCACCTGCGCCATGCTATCCTTGGTGCTCATCGTGCTCTCCTTGGCCGCCTTCGGCCTTCGCAAGGAACGCGCCTTCGGCGTCGACTTCACCGGCGGCACACTCATCAAATTCCAACTCGGCAAGGATGTGAAAATCCCCACCGCCGATGTCGAAAAAGCCCTCTCCACCCTTCAACTCACCAAAGCCGCCTACCCGCAAGAGCAAGGCAACCCAGCCACAGGCACCCTCCTCACCGTCCGCTGCGACACAAAGGATGCCGATCAGATCATCGCCAAGCTCCGCGAAAGCATTCCCGCCCTCGGTGAGAAAAAAGCCGCAGCCAACCCCGAAGCTCCAGCCGATCACGACTATGTCATCGACAGCAGCAAGGTCGAAGTCTCCGCGCTCATCGGCGGCACCTTCCTCAAGGACTCGCTCATCGCCCTTGTCCTCGGTCTCATCGGCATCCTGCTCTACATCACCTTCCGCTTCGAGTTCTCCTTCGCCCTTGGTGGCTTCGTCGCGATCCTGCACGATGTGATCATTTCCGTCGGCCTCGTCGTCCTGCTCGGCGGCGAGCTCTCGCTGATCCATGTTGGCGCGATCCTCACCATCGCCGGCTATTCAATCAACGACACGATCGTTGTCTTCGACCGCATCCGTGAAAGCCTTCTCATCCGTGGCGGCTCGATCAAATCGATCATGAACGAAGCGATCAACGCGACACTTTCAAGAACGCTGCTCACCTCGGCGACCACCATCGTCACCGTGGCCATCCTTTCGCTCTTCGGCGGATCCTCGCTGCGCGACTTCTCGGTCATGATCCTTATCGGCCTCGTGGTCGGCACCTACTCGTCGGTCTTCGTTGCCTCGCCGATCGTGCTTTGGTGGAGCAACCGCAAGGGTGGCGACCTTCGCACGGACGTGCTTGCCACCGAGCAAGCCGCCGAAGCCGCCGCTGCCGCACCTTGATGCCGCATCGAAAAAAACATCAGGGTTGCGGATTGAGCCGCGAGTTCTAGGATCAAGCATCAGACAGCGCGCCATGCACATCAGCGACATCCTCAGCAACTCCAAGCCCTCGCTCTCGTTCGAGTTTTTCCCACCTCGAAGCGAAAACGCATGGGAGGAGCTGTACGATACGATCCACAATCTGCAATCGCTGCATCCGTCCTTTGTCTCGGTCACCTACGGCGCGGGCGGCACCACCCGCGAACTCACGCACGACCTGGTCCTGCGCATCCGCCAGACGACCTCGATCCCGCCCGTCCCGCACCTCACCTGCGTCGGTCACACGAAGGAAGAAATTCACACCATCCTCCAACGCTACGCCGCAGCTGGTGTCTCAAATGTCCTCGCCCTGCGCGGCGACCCGCCGAAGGATCAGCCGAATTACGATTGGTCGACCGGCGACTTCCGCCACGCCGCTGATCTGGTTGCCTTCATCCGCGAATTCAACCGCTCTGGCGCGCACCCCGACCCGCGCGGCTTCGGCATCGGCGTTGCCGGATTCCCCGAAGGACACCCCGCCACACCCAACCGCATGCTCGAGCTCGAGCACCTCAAGGCCAAAGTCGACGCCGGCGCCGATTACATCTGCACGCAGTTGTTCTTCGACAACCACGATTTCCTCGACTTCCGCGACCGCTGCCAGCTTGCCGACATTGAGATTCCAATCATCGCCGGCATCATGCCAGTCACCTCGCTGCAAAGCATGAAGCGCATGGCCGAACTCGCCGCCGGCGCACGCTACCCGGCAAAACTCATCCGCACACTCAACCGCGCCAGTTCAAGCCCCGAAGGCGTCGAAAGGGCAGGCATCCACTATGCTGCCGAACAATGCACGAACCTCCTCAACGAAGGCGTCGAAGGCATCCACTTCTACACACTCAACAAAAGCCACGCGACACGCGAGATCTTTAACAGCCTTGGCCTAACACCGTCCGATTAATCGTAAGCATTTTGCAAAAAGGTGGCATCGCTGGAGCGAGAAGGTTCTGTCCATGGCATGGTGTGGCCATGGACAAGAATTCCGTTACTCATTCGAAATACAGCGAGGCCGCAGATATTTCCATGCCACTGCCAAACAAAGGCTAAAGATTTGAGCAAAATGCTCCAGACTCCCTCACTTGTTGCGCCACTCGTATATATCCTCGGCCTGCTTGAGCGTGATTTCGTAAATGTTGCCCTGCACCGGTACAATGATCGGCACACGCCCGATCGATGCATCGATCGGATACTCCAACTGAAGCCGTTCTGCGCGCTCAAACGCATCAGAAGGAATCGTGATTCTGAATGATCCCTCATAACGCAACATGCGCGACATCCGTTCGGATGCCTGCTGCTGCAACTTTCTCATTTCATAGTTTGAATTCAATCGGTCAAATATCGAGAGCCCTTCGTCACGCGGAATACCCTTCCCATCCTTTTCGGACACAGAGGCAGCTCGCTTGAGGGTAATGTCCGCCCCGGCCTTCTGCACAATCGCCTTGGAATCATAGGCATCGTCCGCACTTTCCGATAAGGTGGAGCCGAAAAATTCATCACCCTTGGCAATGGCATCGTCGATTTCCTTTTGCGTCGGCAAGCGAACCTTCATTGCTCCCTCGAGCGTAAAAAGATCCTCGGCCTTGAGATTCACCTCGCTCAATTCTATGCCCCCACCAAAAACACGCAGCTGGAAGGAGCCTTCACGAAAATCAACCCGGTGGTAGTTTCTCGAATAATCAACCACCGAAAGCGCCTTCAGAAGGTGGATCCTCTCACGCAGCGAAATCAAATCCTTGCCATCCATGAGCACCTGCCCTTCGAAACCGATTCCCTCCGAACTGTTGGTCGATCCAAAAACCGCAAAATCTCCGGACATCGTACCGTCGATATAATTGTGCGTCGACAAAGGCGTCAGGTCTTCAATGGCAATGCTGCGGATCTTGGCAACGCCTTCGATCTTTGGGCGCTCACCCGTCTTGATTCGCAGCCCCGCCAGATCAATGGTCCCAGAACCCTGCTTGAGATCCGCCTTTTCAAATACGATCTCCTCAGGCGTGCACAACACCACCATTTCGACCACCTCAACACGATTGAGCCAGTTCTGACTCAAAAATCCCCCTTTGAAAATCATGCGCCACCCATTGTTGGCACGTTGCATCTTGATGGTAGTCGATTCAATCGAACCCCGCGTGCGCTCTGAATAGCCCCAGCGAATGTTGGCCTCGGAAATGTCAAAAGACCGGATTTCAACCTTCTCCGGATCGGAGAAAAACACTCGCGACATGCTGGCGGCCGAATCCGCATCATCAGCTCCGGCCCTAAGATCAAGATCCAGCTTGGCTATCGCGATCACGCCGGGACGCCACACCCCTAACAAACCATCAATCAAGCCCATCTTGCAGCGGATACTCCTGGCCTCAATTGCCGAGAAAAATGTCCGGTTGTCACCCTCGGCCGCAAATCGGCTCAATTCCATCCGCCCCTGAAGCCTTTGGAATCCACGCAACTCGACCTCCGTGGCCGAAAACCCCTCGGTAAGATTTTCCTTAAATCCCGTGAGGAAATGGGCGGTTCCCGTCCTCCTCTCCAAGTAAATCCATACAAAAATCGCCGCGATAAGCAGGAACACCAAAAACCTAAACCCAAGTCTTACCATGTGAAACA
Source organism: Verrucomicrobiota bacterium (assembly GCA_018969605.1). Taxonomy (GTDB): domain Bacteria; phylum Verrucomicrobiota; class Verrucomicrobiia; order Verrucomicrobiales; family Akkermansiaceae; genus Luteolibacter. Next base: position 35,753 of record JAGWXY010000007.1, read on the forward strand.
TCATCCTGCCCTGCATGCCCTTGCCAGACATCGAATACCGAACCTGAAACCAAAAGCCCTGGCTCGATACCCACTGACTCAAACGCTCGTCGAAATTCTCAAATCTATCTTCATTCATGCCAAATGTTTCCGGCGCCATTCAAGACGCTTGCCCGCGATCATGCGAGAGGAAAATTGCCTCGCATGAAGCCCGAGAACCGATTATCACACCGGGCGTGGAAACCACTGACTACAAAGTCCGCCTCGAAATCTTCGAGGGCCCCCTCGATCTACTCCTCTACCTGATCAAAAAAGACGAGCTCGACATCCAGTCGATCTCCATCGAGCGCATCACCCGTCAATATCTCGACTACATCAATACCTTCAAGTTGCTCAACATCGACTTGGCATCGGAGTTCATCGTCATGGCCGCCAACCTGATGTACCTCAAAAGCCGGACCCTGCTGCCTCGCGTCGAGCAACCGCCCGAAGAGGACGTGGAGGAGGATGATCCGCGCTGGGAACTCATTCGCCAGCTCATTGAGTACAAAAAATTCAAGGATGCAGCCGGTTTTCTTTCGCTTCGCGAAATCGAACAGGAGGGACGCTTCGCCCATCAGCCGGAACCCGGCGACAAGGCAACTGATGAACCGGCCACGCTCGCTGAAGTATCAATCTTCGACCTCATCCGCGCTTTCCAAAATGTCCTCAAGCGCTTCGAGGAATCCCACGATTTCGGCGACATCATCGACGACCGCTACACGGTATCCGACAAAATTGACCTGCTGATGAACAGTCTGGCCCCGGGCCAGTCACGCCGCTTTGAGGAACTCTTCAAATCCGCCACCACCAAAGCCGAAGTCATCGTCACCTTCCTCGCCCTGCTGGAACTCATGAAGCTCAACCAATTCGTGGTGCGGCAGAGCGAACTGCTCGGAGACATCGTCATCGAACGACGCGACCCCGCCGCTCTTGCCGATACAACCTTCGGTTCCGCCCAAGAGAACGAGGATTGATCGGATCAACCAACTCGGAAAACAATCCGCGCCTTGGTGAGATCGTATGGCGACATCTCCATTTTCACCTTGTCACCCACGACAAGCCGGATGAAACGCTTGCGCATTTTTCCTGAAATGTGGGCCAATACCTCATGGCCGCTCTCGAGCTTCACGCGAAACATCGTGCCGGCCAAAACCGAGGAAATCTCTCCATCGACCTCCACTGCCTTGTCTTCCTCTTCGGGTTTGTCGGCGCGCTTGTTGGGACTGAAACCACTGCGGCCGCGGCCGGAAGGGCGGCGTCCTTTGTTCTGCTGGCGTGGAGGCATGGTGATGATTGATGGATGCCAGCGGCAAAATGTGACCGCCAACAAACTTGGCTTAACGTGAAGACCAACAGCCATCAATCCAAAAAAAATCAACAGCTACCCGAACCTCGCCATTTCGCTCATCCGCGCTTGCATTCATCTGCGACAAACTGCATTTTTCTCACCCCGCCCACGGCAAGGAACCCAATTTCGCGCCCTAACTTATGCCAGAAATCAACGAGAAAGAACTTACCGCTGCCACAAAACCGCTTTGGCTCAAAGCGCTGACAGCCGTTCAGATATCGAATCATTCATACGCCATCAGCCTGCTCCAGGGTATTCTTGTTGAAAACCCGGGATTTCTCGAGGCCCGCAAGCTGCTGCGCAAATGCGAGCTGCAAGTTTCGGGTGCTGCCAAAAAAAAATCGGGCCTGTTCGGCCTCCAAACCGGGGGCATGGGCCTGATGAAAATCCAAAGCTTGGCGAAAAAGGACCCGCTAGGCGCTCTCCCCCTCATCGAGAAAGAACTCGAGAAAGATCCACTCAATGAGGCCGCCAACGACCTGCTCTTCGACGTCTGCCTCAAACTCGAACTACCCGACAGCGCCGCCTTTGCCCTCGAAACTGTGCGCAGCGGAGCGCCCGAAAACGCCAAGCTCATGAAGAAGCTCGCAGGCTTCTACACCTCGCGCGAGATGCACGACCTCGCAGGCGCGGTCTACAACGACATCATCAAGCATCACCCCACCGACGGCGAGGCCATCAAAGGTGCCAAGGATGCCTCCGCCCGCGCCTCCATGCAGAAACAACGCTGGGACGAAAACGCCAACATGCGCGACCTGATGCGCGACAGCTCCCAGTTCGAGGAACTCGAAAAAGCCTCACGCACGGGTCTCACCCGCGAACAACTCGAAGACCGTCGCAACAAAACGATCGAGAAATACAATGCCAACCCAAACCACCTCGCAACCGTCAAGGATCTTGCAGGTCTCTACGAACAACTCGAGGACTGGCACAATGCACATGCTTTCTACCAATGGGCGTTCTCGCTCAGCAACGGCGATGTCGCGCTAGAGACCAAGGCCTCCGCGATGAAAGACAAGGCCATCGAGGCCGACCTGCAGGCACTTGAAAACGCAGTTGCCGCCGATCCCGAAAACGCGGAGCTGCGTGCCGCGCTCGACGCAAGGCGCAACGACCGACTCAGGGAGCAAGTCCACGAGGCCCAGCGTCGCGTCGACCAGAACCCTACCGACCCCCAACTGCGCTACGAACTCGGCAATGCGCTCTACCAGTCCGGCGACCTCAGTGCCGCCATCCCCCACCTCCAGCAAGCCACCCGCAACCCCCACATCCGCACCAAAGTCCTGCTCCTTCTCGGCCGCACCTTCAAAGGCAAGGCAATGTTCGACCTCTCGATCAAACAACTTTCCGACGCGCTTGCCGACCTCCACGCGATGGACGGAACGAAAAAGGAAGTCCTTTACGAAAAAGGACTCATCCACGAAGAAATGGGCGACCGGGCATCCGCCCTCGATTGCTTCAAGCAGATCTACGAAGTCGATTACGGCTATCGCGATGTCGCGAAACGCGTCGAATCATCCTACACCTGAAGCGCGGCTGCGTTTTCAGCGCGGCAGCAAGGTGATGCGAAAACGGTTGTAGCGGTCGCTCGGCTTAAACAGCCATCCCGGCCGCTGATCGAGCAACTCGTATCCCGTGAGCATGAACTCCGGCAAAAACTGGTTGCTGTTCGGATCGTAAACTTCACGACCGGTATAGTTGCCGCGGATCCGATACTCGAAGTTGTTGTCTTGCGCATAGCGTTTGCCGGGAGGACCATCCTCGTGGAAACGATCGGGCACCCGCTTCTTGTCCTCGCGCATCATCACCAGCTTGGCGCGATTCCAATCCTGCCTCGGTTCGCGCAGATAGCCCCAGAAACGGGTCTTTTCGACAAAGTATCTGCGGCCGTAATAAAAATTGCCAGTCGGCTCGGCAGCGATCTTCGCGGCCCGCTCTTCAAGCGTCGGCCCACCCATGTTTCCGAGCCCGCCCGAAGAAACGCCGCAATGCGTCAAACCCATCACCATGCCCGCCAGCGCGGCCAACCTCATCCAAGTCTTCTCCATGCGCTAGGTTGGAAAAACTTGTTGCAAATGGCAAGTGCCGAGAAACATCCCGTTCACTTGACCGGCCCGGGCGATCCATCGAATGCCTTGTCCGTAAGCAACCAATCCTCAGCCAACACCCTTTTGATCTCAAATTGCCGTTTTTCAGCCCCCTCGGGCCTCGATATGGCCAGCGTCGCACGGAACGGATACATCTCATTTTTGTTATTTGTCCTAACCCTGTTCAGGATGCTGGCTATCGCAGCTGCTTGCGGAGAATTCCTGCGGCAATAACCAAAAAGCCGCACATCGGAATCTAAACGCGCCATCGAGAAACAAAGCCATTCGGCTTCATCAACAAAAACTCCATTGTAATAGCTGTCTTCGACAAACCATATCCTCACCATCCCCTCACCCGCCTCTCCGGAAACAACCGTCTTCCATGTCGGCTCACACTTGCCGGCAAATGAGTCGAAATCGAGCTTCCAAGCCCCGTTCTCATCCGGTGTCAACATGGCAATACTTGATGCGGTTTTCCCATCCTTCACGCGCTCGACCGATATCGATTCCACAAGAGTGTTGTTGGGATCGATGCTGCCAAACCATGACTTGACGCGCCCGGGCCCATGCAGTGCCTCCTCTCGATGAAGAAACTCAAGCACTTCAGCGGGAGCAACCCCGTTCAAACGGAAATTTGCCAACACCGCAGCCTCATCTTTTGCGCCAATCGCTTCCATCACGATCGCGCGCGATTGATCCTCAGTCGGAGACTCAAAGCGTGACTCGATCCTTTCCACCACTGGTGCCTTACGCGCCATCTCAAACTGCGATGACACTCTCTCTCGCCCCCTCTGGTACAACCAGATTGCAACACTCGCAACAATGGCCAAAATCGTCAGTGAGAATAAAATGATCGCAGCTCGCGTGCCACTTCTACCGCCCCGCTGCCTATGCCGCCGTCGCGAACCTTTTTTACCACTTCTCAACCTTCTACTTGTCCCCCCTTGTACGCCACGCGCCATCCTCTCAATCCGCCCCAGACATGGCGGATCGCCGATGACTCTTATAGGCGCCCGGCGCTTCATCGAGAGTCTAATCTGTTGGCGGTCCATTTTGTAAGCGTCTTTTATCACCATGACATGGGTCCGACAAGCCGTGAGATTTGAATTTTTTGCCGATTCCCGCTTGGCAGAACATACGAACACAGGAATCTTTCTTTGTGCCCCGCATCCTCATCACACTCGGTGACCCCGCCGGCATCGGCCCGGAAATTGTCGAACTTGCTCTCGCAGCCGCAGAGATTCCGCAGTGCCACCAATTTGAAATCATCGGAAATCGCAGTGCCGGCACACCGGGCAAGCCCGATCAACGGTCCGCCGCCGCCGCCCTCGAGGCCCTTGAACAGGCCGCAATCGAACTCAAAAATGGCAAGGTCGCCGCCGTGGTCACCGCACCAATCTGCAAGCACCAGCTCAAGGCCGTAGGATTTCGCTTCCCCGGCCAAACGGAATTTTTCGCCAATGCCTTCGGTGTCACGCGCTTCGGCATGCTGCTCACCGGCAGGCACCTGACTGTCGGCCTAGCGACCATTCACGAGCCACTCTGCCGCGTCCCGCAGCTACTCAGCGTCGATTCGATCGTCAACATCGGCACACTCACCGCCGCATTTCTCCATCAACGCGGCATCGTCCGCCCGCGCATCGCCGTCGCCGGGCTCAATCCTCACGCAGGCGAAAACGGCGAATTTGGCGACGAGGAACAGCGGATCATCCAACCCGCGATTGAAGCGCTCAATGCGCTCGGCATCGCGCAGTTCAAAGGCCCGTGCGTCCCCGATGCGATCTTTCGCGATGCCACACGTGGCGGCCACGATGCGGTGCTCGCGATGTACCACGACCAAGGCCTCATCCCGCTCAAGCTTCTCGACTTCGACAACGCCGTAAATGTCACACTCGGCCTGCCGGTCATTCGCACCAGCCCGGACCACGGCACCGCCTTCGACATCGCCGGCAAGGGCGTCGCCGACCCGTCATCGATGATCTCCGCCATCAAGCTCGCCTGCGAACTGGCAGGTTGAGCGTTGGCTTCAAAGACCGAGGAAATTTCCGATCAGGCGCAAGCCCGCATCCTGGCTTTTTTCCGGATGAAACTGGCAAGCGAACACGGCGCCCGACTCGATCGATGATGCAAAATTTTCCGCCGCGTAATCGGTACGCGAGGCGACGATCGACTCGTCCTCCGGCACCGGAAAATATGAATGCACGAAGTAAAAGTAAGGTGCCTCACCCAAGCCCGCCCAATTTTTGAGATTCGGTTTCGCGGGCCTCGCCGCATTCCAACCCATGTGCGGAATCTTCACACCCGGCACATCTGCGAAGCGTTTCACCTTACCACGAAACAGCCCTAGCCCCGACACGCCGGGACTCTCATCGCTGGCATCAAAAAGAATCTGATAGCCAAGGCAAATGCCAAGGTATGGACGCCCGGCGGATACCCAGCCGCGAATCAGATCGGCAAGACCACGTTGCTCCAACTGCACCATGCAATCGCCAAAAGACCCCACGCCTGGCAGCAACAAGTGCGTCACCTCACCAAGCTCTGCCGCTTCCGCCACCACCACGGGCTCCTGACCCAAGGCGCGCAAGGCATTGGCCACACTGCGCAAGTTTCCCGCGCCGTAATCAATCAGGGCAACCTTCACAGCGCGGCCTTGGTGCTTGGGATGCCCTTGACCCGTGGATCGATCTCACAGGCATCGCACAACGCGCGCGCCAAACCCTTGAAGATCGCCTCCGCGATATGATGACCATCGCGGCCGTACAGCAACTCGACATGGATGTTTGCCCGGAGATTGGAGGCCAGCGCGCGGCAGAATTCCTCGACCAGTGTGAAGGGCATGTTTGGCGCCGATGGGGTCCCGGCCGGCGCGCGGAATTCGAGATGCGGACGGTTGCTGAGATCAACCACCACTCGCGCCAGCGTTTCGTCCATCGGCAGATACGCGCATCCGTAACGGCGAATGCCTTCCTTGCCTCCAAGCGCTTCGCGCAGGCAATCGCCCAACACAATGCCGGTGTCCTCGACGGTGTGATGAATGTCGACCTCGATGTCGCCGACCGTTCTGATGCTGAGATCAAAGAGCCCGTGTTTGGAAAACAGCGTGAGCATGTGATCAAAAAACGGCACGCCCGTATCGATCGTCGATTCACCCGAGCCATCAATTAGGATCGAGAGATCAATTTGCGTCTCACTGGTCTTGCGGCTGCGCTTGGCACTTCGTGTTGTTGACATGGCAAAAGGTGGTTTGATTGCAATCACCCTAATCGGATTTCTCAATTTTAAGTTTGGCATCGGCCTCCGCTTGAAGCACGGCGATGTAGCGCTCGGGCAACTTCGCCTCCTTGGCAGCCTGGATGGCAGTGGCAACCAACGGGCTGTTTCTATCCGCAGAACGCACCGTCCGCAAGGAATCACGATAAATCCTTCCTCCCTCGGCCGCATTTTTCGACCCGCCGGCGGCAAACCTAGCCTCTTGCTTCCTTGCAAAGGCCAGCCCTTGCTCAATCGAAGCCTTCGAATAAGGGTCCACAGTAAGCCATCCGATCTTCGAATCCACCTCCGACTTCCTGAGCGCCGCCATTTGCGCCGCCTCTTCGGCAATCGCCAACTGAGCATCACGCCGCGCAACCGCCGACATCCTCTGCAAGCCGATATCCCTTTCCTTCATCCGCTCATCAAGCGTCACAAGCATTTCATCAAGCTCCGATACATGGGCATCAACAACTCTCTTCATCAAAGGAATCAGATCACGATACACCTCGCTGTTGGCAAAATCCTTCTCATAATTCTCAAACTCACGCAAGGCCCGCACATAATCCCCTGCATCGATAAGCCGCCGGATGCGAATTTCCGCCACCCGCGCATCCATTTCGTAAGCATCAAGACGATAATCGTCCGCACTCACCATCTTTCCGTTGATCTTGAGCGCACCGGCCAACACCTCATTCGCTTCACGCTTCAAGGTTTCAAGCATCTCCTTGGCCTGAACCGGCTGCACCGCAGTAGGCGTGGCTTTGAGAAACTTCTCCACCTCCCTGATCCGGCGGTCATAGTCCCGCTGGCCAAGCAAATCGGGCGTGGGCACCAATTTGGAAATCCTTGCAAAATCATCGTTGACCGACTCCGAACGCCGCACCTCCGACACATCCTCCTTCGCCAATACCCGCTCGTCCTTGATCCCCGCGGAAACCTTGACCTCCACCCGGTACCCCGTCGCATCCTCACTCAATAGCACCCCCTCAACCTGTGTGCCGGACTTTAAAACAAAAACATCGGCATTCGACCGACCAAAGACAGCAAAACAGGCAAAGGCAATAACGGGAAAAATTTGTAAATTCATGGAATGGAGGGAATGGATGCGACTTCCCGCGCCACATTAGCTCAGCTGACTCACTGCGGCAAGACGCCTTGACGTAAGCCATCCGCCGTCGTCACTGTTTTTTCAGCACCATCGCTATAAACAATTTTCACCATGCCCGCAGGCACTTGTTGGGCGGATTTCGCAAATTGACGATGAATCAGCCGGGGTGAAAGTTCCTGCACCGCGCGCAGAAGGTCCCCTTGCACGCCCTCACCCACCAGCACGCTCACCTTGAAGTGCCGCGAAATGATCGCGAGGATGAGATCCGTGTGCATGACCGGCCGCTCCACCGCATAGAGCGGAAAGGGTGTGGCCAACTCGCTCAACTTCGCAACCAGCGGCCTTCCAAGGTTGGCAAGACGACTCTCAGACATCGATATCAAGCCGCAGGTCGAATCATCGAAGATCATCGCCAGACTTGTAACGGGCAGATCAATCAATGCGGCGCTGTCCGGGCATTCCTTGAGAAATCCCTCACCAATGAACAACTCAGCCAGCGTGGTGGCCAAATCATCCGACCAAATGTACAAGCTCTCATCGAGCGTCACAGCCGCCACATCAAGCACCGCCTGCAGGCACAGCGCGTATAGAAACGCACGCCCGGCACCAATCGAATCCGCCGTATCCGTAGTGAACATGCGTAGCCTTGGCCCAACGGCAAAAGCCTCTTTCCCCCGCTTGAGCAATGCCACCGCCTTGTCACGGTAAACCTCATCACCGGTAGCGGAAAAAGCCGACGCGTAGGCAGACACCATGCGCCAAGTCGCTCCGGCGTGAGCCGTTTCGTCCCGCGGCAACCGACCGATTCGCGCCTCGCGTACCGCCAGCAACTTTGCCTTGGCCGCCTCATAGCGCGGGCGAAACTGCTCAGGCGTCATCGATTGACGCGCGGCGATCTCTTCGAGCGTCGCCTTCATGCCAATGGTGTTCTTTCGAAAATGAAGCCTGCCGGGATCATCCTCCGAAGGAATGTTGCCCAACCGCTTCATGCCGGTCGCATCGATCCACCAAGCGGCGTCCTCGGCACCCAGCACCGACTCAACCTCCTCAACGGTCCACATCCATTTTTCCTGATCAACAGGCGATGCCAGACCAATGACGAAAAGCCCGTCCTTGGTGGAAAATTCCTTTTCGGCAAAACCGATCGCCTCCAACCCCCGATCCAAGGCCCGCTTATCCCCAGTGGTGCGGTAAGCCTCAAACAACGCAAGCGCCGCCCGCGCTTGGGAAGAACAATCAAATGAAAAATTCGGCAAAGCCCATGAGCCGCGCTTTCTGGAAATACAAATTCCACCCCCAAGCGGATCAAACATCGCACTCGGCAAAAGGTCATTCATGAGATACTTTACCACATCGGAAGATTTCAGACGCAAGTCCTCAGGAATCCCCGGGCGAGCAGCAACCGTGGCAAACACTTCGAGCGAACTCGCTGGAAACAATCCACCGGCCTCGTCCAGACTTCTTGATAATGGATCATACAGCGAAGCCAACTGGCGGATGCTTCGTATCGCATCCTGATCCGGCGCATCACTCGAAACCTTGGTAATCTTGCGCTGTTTGAATAATTCGCGGCGCCCCGCATTGTCCGCCTCGCTGTTTTTCAGCACATAATCCATCGAGTCGCGCCACATCAGCTTCACCATCTCGTTCGAGTTGCTGAAAACATCTGCCACATCATCCGACACCCGCAATGGAATCCAAGCAACCGGATTGCATTCATGTGTCATCCATAAAAACAATGGGAATTGCACCGGCATTTGAATCTGCATGCAGAGGTCGGGCACCAGCAATCCGATCTCCCGGCTCGCATCACCATCAATCAACACCGGAACATAATTATCATTGATGATGGAAACCAGAGATGCGTTTGCCGACAAGGAACTCAAAACCTTCTGGGATGACCACACTTGCGGCATCCCAATCACGCAGAATAGCAGCCGATTGGCCGCCTTCGCCCTGTCAATGGTCTCCTTGGTCCACGGCTGCCAGTGGATCGGCGACGAGGCCTGGCTTTGATACAAGGCCCCGGGCAAAGAGGACAGGCCGTTGGTCTGCAGTTGGGGCGAGGTGTGGATGATGAGCTGGTCGCCCTTCGTACCAACCTGCTCGCCGCGGCGGCAGGCACTTGAGGACCCGAATAAAAGCAATAAGAGCAAGAACCGGCAGGCGAGCATCGAGGGTTTTAAAATTTGCATGATGGTTTTTTTTAGATCCAGTTATGTAACTGAATGATGCGACAGGATGAAGAAAAGGCTTCCGATGTGGCAAGCCAAAGCTATCTTGCGGCAGCAAATTTATAAAGCGCGTGATTAGTATTGCAGTATCAAGCCAAAAAGGCGGAGTGGGAAAAACTACCGTCTCGATCAACCTTGCCCACGCCTTCGCCATCGCGGGCGTGAAAACCCTGCTGGTCGATGCCGACCCCCAAGGGTCGGTGGGGTTATCCCTCACCCGGCAATCAAGACTGCTTCCCGGCTTTTACGACTACCTTGCCGACCCAGGGCTCCCGCTCGAACAACTGATCGTGCCAACGCGGCTTGCGACATTCTCGCTAATGGCCAGCGGACAAGCTGGCGACTACGACACCGGCGGCAGCATGGGTGCCCACCTCGCGCGCGTGCGCACTCTGCTCCATCAAATTTCCCATCGCGGCTTCGATCTCTGCCTCATCGATACCGCCGCCGGACTCTTCGGCGTTTCCGGCGATGTCATCGCTTCCAGCGACGCCGTGCTCATCCCCCAACAAGCCGAACCCCTCGGCATCCGCTCAGTGCCCAAGCTGCTCGACGGACTTGGCAAACTTCGCGTGATGAACCCCCGCCTCCAAGTCCTCGGCGTTCTGCTCACCATGGTCCAAAACGATCTCGATGACAGCATCGAGGCCGCCAAAGCCCTGCGCCAACTCCTGCCCGCCGAACTCGTTTTCCAAAATGAAGTCCCGCGCGACGGCACCTTCATCAAAGCCAGCGCCCGCGGACTGCCAGCTGGCGTCATGGAAAACGGTGAACCCATCCGCAAAATTTTCGAAGGCATCCGCATGGAAATCGCCCGCAAAACCTCCTCACCCGCACTCAATCCACGCCACGCATGAACCCCATCGACACCTGGATCGATACCGATGAAGTCCGGCGCCTCGCCGAGCGCCTCATTTCGCCCGAGCGCCAAGCGCCGGCAAATGTGAGGGAAGCGGGATTCAATGATTCCTTCGTGGGATTTGCGGATGCCACCCCCACCCCTGCGGATGCCACCCCCCCCACCCCTTCACCCGCCACGCCTATCCCAAAAGCCTCGGTGTTCGTGCCTCAAACCGCAGTTCCATCCATCAGCTTGCCGAAACAGGCAACCGAAAATCCACAACCATTTTCAGCAGATTGTGCCGCACTGGCGGACTGGCTGCACCAGGAATGCGGGGCCTCAGCGGTGTTCTTGATCAACCTCGACGGCAACGTCCTTCACGACGAAGGCTGCGCCCACCTCCATTTCGCCGCCCGTGGCATGGCCCTCAACTGGAAAATTCGTGATGCGGTCAAGCCCGTGCGCCTGCTCGTTCACGCCGGCAGCTACCTCGAGCTGATTCCACTAAACCACCCGCAAGGACGCCTCATCCTCGGCATCATTGTGCAACACCCAATCAACCCGACCACACTCGACCACATCCGCGAAAAATCCTCCCGAGCCTGATCGCGAATCTGTCAAAAAATTTCCTCACCCGCAGCATCAAGCCATGACCGAAGACCCATCCTCAGCGTCCGATTCCGAGGACTTCGTGAAGGAACTCACCAACCACCAGAGCTCGATGCTTGCCTACATTCGCTCGTTGGCACCCGGCGGATCCGGTGCCCGCGATCTGTTGCAGGAAGTCAACATCACCCTTTGGCAAAAACGCAATACCTACGAACTCGGCACCAATTTCAAAGCCTGGGCATTCCAAACGATCCGCTACCACCTGCTCAATCACCGCCGCCGCCTCGCCTCACAAGGCTGGTTGGTTTTCGACGACGACCTCCTCCAACGCGTCGCACCGGAGCTTGATTTCGAGCCGGATGCCCTCGAGGAACGCCACCTCGCATTGCGCAAATGCCTCCAGCGCCTGCGTCCCTCCGACCGCGAACTGATCCATCACCGCTACGTCACCAGCGCCTCACTCCAAGAATATGCCGACAAGACCAACCGCAGCACCGGAACACTGAAGGCCGTCCTTTTCAATCTTCGCGCCGCCCTCAGGCGTTGCATCGAACGCGAAATCCAATCCGCAACCGATCACCCCTAATGAAGCGCGCCGACCACCACCTGGTCCAGAAAGTGCTGGATGGCGAAATTTCCCGCGAAGGCTTCGATGGTTTTCAAAATCGCCTGCGCGAAGATCCCGAACTGATCCAACTCTACGGCTCCTACGCTTCGCTCAACCACAATCTCAACGAGGAGTTTGAGGATGGCCAAACGGATCCACTGGCAACAAATGACCGGCAAACAGTGCTTCGTGCCTGGCGCATCCCGCTTGCCATCGCCTGCGTGCTAGCGATCGCTTTTGCCGCATGGATCCTGCCTCAGTTGTTTGATGGCGGCAAAAACTCAGGTGATGTCGCAATCGCATCATTTTCAATCGATGCCGTATGGAGGATTGATGGGCCCTCGAAAATCCTCGGCGGCACAACAGCACTCAGCACCGACAGCACCCTTCACCTACTCGCCGGCCGGGCCAGCATCTCACTCAAACCCTCAGACAGCCTTGTCATCGAAGGCCCTACAAGCCTCCGCTTCCCGTCTGCGGAATCCATCGAAATACTCAAGGGCAAGTGCCTCATCCAACAGTCGGGTCGCAACAACATACTCGTTGTTTCGACTCCTCAATTTGCAAAAATCACTTCAGGGAAATGCTTTGGCATCTTCGTCGACCCTGAGCAAAAATCCGACGAAGTACACGTCATCGACGGCAATCTTGAGGTCCTTCCTCGCGAGGAACACAACACCACCCAACTCGTCAAGGGCGACGCGGTCCATTCGGTCAACGGCGCCGCCACCACCCGCTTGCACCAGCAAACCAGAACCTTTGCCAACAGGCTCGATCGATTCAATTCATTGGCAATCACGCCGTTTCGAAAATCCGATTGGCGCGCTTCCTATGGCAACCCCAACATCACCGAGACACGCATCGAGGGAGCCAATTTTGCCATCATTCACAAATTCCAATCACCACTGCCACTCGACGAAAAATCGGTCTTGCTGGTCACGCTGCAGTGCGCCGAGCCCAGCATGGGTAAATTCCATAGCGACGGTTGGGCCGGCATGAGCCTCTTCAGCCAAGGAACCGAAATGATTTTCCTCGGTGACCCCTACGGCCCTGGGCTGTCATGGGGCCTCGATGTCAAAAACGCAGAGCCCCGAGCGCCGCGCAAAACCACCACGATAGGCTCTGCCACCATGACTCTGCGCTACGACTCCAGCAGTGGCAGCATAAGCCTCCACGAAGGCGGACTCCCCCTCAAACCAGCCATTTACAGCGGCAAAATTCCACAAGGGACCCGCTTCGACGAATTGCGACTTGGAGCCTCGGCCGGTGCCGCGCTCACTGTCACATCACTCCAAGTCCGTAGCAGCGGCCAATAACGATGCGCTCGAAACGAATGAACTCAAGTTCATGGGGCTAATCAAACAGCCGCGTTCCTAATATCCACGACGGAGCAACAACGCAGCCATGGACAAAAAATTACGCTCCTTTTCCAAGACCCGGCGAAGCCTCAAATTTCCCACACCTACCCCCAACCACCGGTCACAGATTTGAGGAAAATGCTCTAAACTCAGCTTTCCGCTCCTAGCTTACCCACCACCCTTCCCCTCACCGCTTTTGCGAGCGTCTCGCGTAGGGTCGCACGGATCGGACCCAAGGACACATGCACGCCGGAAGTTTTCGCAGCATCGAAATGAAGCGTCATGTGCGTCATGCGTTCATCGAATTCCACCGCGTCGATCTCCTGCCAAAGCACCAAGCGCATGCCCTGCTCTGGTCGCCACAGTGGAAAAATTTCCACACCCATCGGTGTTAGGATCAAGTAGGCATGACGCGTCATGCGCACGGCCATTCGCAGTAAAAAAATGGCAACAAAAAGCGGCAAAAGCATCCAAGCCGGATGCGGCAGCGCGGGGTTGATGTCACGATAGAGCGAGGTCAGCCCAAGCGTCACCGCCGTGCCCGCGAGCATCGCAGAGAGCAGCCAGAAAACCACCGCTTGGCCCGACCTCGTAAAGCGCAGCTCTTTCTCCGGCGACTGCACGCTTGGCTTCATGTGAGCCGCCCTCCCGCGAGTGCCTCAATCGCGCGCTCCGCCAAGGCAAGTTCGTGCTCAAATGCCTGGGCATCATAGGATGCCGAATCGAGCGATCCTTTTTCAAGGCCAGCAATCAAGGCCATGACGCGCAAAAAACCAAAGATCGCCGCGCCACCCTTGCACATGTGCAATTGCTCGGAAACTTCCCTCTTCTCGCCCGCCTGCAACAAGTGCGGCCACATGCCCGCCATCCTGCGAGTCTCGTCGAGATACTCATTCATCATCCGCACCAGACCCTCGGCATCATTGCCAGCCAACTTGTAAAACCTGCCAACATCAACCGCCGATCGCAGCGTTTGCTCATCGACATCACTGCCGGCACTGCCGTGAATCTCATCACTCATTTCGTCTCAGTCGCCTCATTTTTTCCCGATTCGAAACTCTCGGGATTCACCCATTCATCGCCCGAACGCACGGCCGCCACATGATTCACCACGGCTACGATCGAGATGCCGATCAACACAAACGAGGCCTCCATCAGAAATGGAGTCGTCATGACACCGATCAAGGTCGAGGCCCACTCGCCCCACAGCCCCGGCAACTTGCGGCCAAAGAGCAAAGTCGCGGATACCACCAGCCCGATGCCGATCAAAATACCCGCCGCCCAGACGATTTGCCTGTTTCGTTGATCGCCCGCGTTCGACATATGTTGAAAAGCTACAGCGAACCGCCGGTATTTCCCAACACATTATTCATGCCCTGCAGCGATCCTTGCGGATTGGCCTGCGAGGCCTTACATAAAACGGCGTGGCCCCCATCCGATATTACAACCGCAGCACGCAATCATTCGAGACCGAGCAGGTCTACGGGGAGGAGTTCCTGCGCTGGACCTATGGCAGCCCGCTTGGCGCGATCGCCTTGCACGCGTTTGTGAAACGCCCGTTTTTCTCCGCATGGTACGGCTGGCGCATGAATGCTCCAAACTCCGCCGCGCGCATCGCCCCATTCATCCAACGCTACGGCGTCGATGCCACGGAGTTTGCTGATCCGCCGGAGTCCTTTGCGAGCTTCAACGAATTTTTCTACCGCAAGCTCAAGCCCGCCGCGCGCCCGATCGAGCCAGACCCTTCGCGCATCGTCTTCCCCGCCGATGGCCGCCACCTCGGCTTCCAGCGCGCCTCATCGATCGACAGCGTTTTTGTGAAGGGTCAGAAATTCGACCTACCCACACTCTTGGGCGATGAGAAACTCGCCAAGCGTTTCGCCGATGGCGCGCTGGTGCTCTCACGGCTTTGCCCGGTCGACTACCATCGCTACCATTTCCCCTGCGCCGGAATTCCATCGGCGACTCACACGATCCAAGGCCCGCTTTATTCCGTCTCGCCCATCGCGCTGCGCGAAAAACTTTCCTACCTCTGGACCAACAAACGCAGCATCACCCAACTCGAAACTCCCGACCTCGGCACGGTCCTGCTCATGGAAATCGGCGCCACC
>JAGWXY010000079.1 GCA_018969605.1 Verrucomicrobiota bacterium
ACAAAGAGGGCTTTGACCACAGATTACACAGATTGCACAGATAAAGAAAAATCACAAAAAATGCGCTCCTCGATAATCAGTAAATCTGCGAAATCAGTGGTTAAAATGATTCGAATGATATTTCGACTTCGGATTTCGGGATAAAATCCCCCAAGGGCTTCTTGTTTCGTGTTGTTTTGTGACTTTCGTGGTTTCTTCTTCTCAATCTGGGCTGAAGCGAGGAAATTTCCGCCCCATGTCATTTTTCCCTTGCCACCATGGGGCTGGCGAATCCATCTTCCCGCCCACATTCGCATCTGCGAAATCCGGCGTAGCTCAGCGGCAGAGCGGGTGACTGTTAATCACTAGGTCGTTGGTTCGATCCCAACCGCCGGAGCCATCTTTAAAGCCTTGATCCTCAGTGGGTTGAGGTTTTTTTGTTGGGGGATTCGGAATTTGCATGGCCTGAATTGCGATGTTTGCGGATGAATCTTTCCGTTGTTCTTAAAATTTCATTCCCAGTGGTCTCGTGCTTGAGCATGGCGCCGTCATGTGACAGCTTTCTGCCGCCCGCATGATCACCTACACCAAGCAACCTCACGCCCGCGAGTACCGGCTCATCTTTAAGAATGTCGATCGCGAGGGATGGGATCCGTCGATTGACTGCTACATGCGCGATGGCGGGTATGAAGATTTGCGCAAGGCGATGGCAATGCCGCCGAAGGACATCATCGAAGAGGTGAAAAAATCCGGCCTTCGCGGCAGGGGTGGTGCGGGGTTCCCGACGGGGATGAAGTGGACCTTCATTCCGCCGAACAATACCAAGCCGGTATATTTGATTTGCAATGGCGACGAATCCGAGCCGGGTACATTCAAGGACCGCTACATCCTTCATCAGGACCCGCATCAGCTCATCGAAGGCATGGTCATCTCGGCCTTCGCCGTCGGCGCTCACACGGCTTACATTTACCTGCGTGAGGAATTCCCCGAAGCGGCGCTGATCGTCGAGCGCGCGATCGAAGAGGCGCGCGCGAAAAATTTCGTCGGCAAAAACATTCTCGGCTCGGGCTTTGATCTTGAGCTCTATGTCCACCGCGGCGCCGGTGCCTACATCTGCGGCGAGGAAACCGGTCTGATCGAATCGCTCGAAGGCAAGCGCCCGTACCCGCGCATCAAGCCACCTTATTTCCCCGCCGCGCTCGGCCTCTACATGTGCCCAACGATTGTCAACAACGTCGAATCGCTCTGCCATGTGAAACACATCATCCGCATGGGCGGTGACGAGTACGCCAAGCTCGGCGTTGCCCGCAACACCGGCACCCGCATTCTCTGCGTGTCGGGCGATGTCAAAAAGCCCGGCTATTTCGAAGTCGAGGTCGGCAAGCTCACCATGCGAGAGCTGCTTTATGATGTTTGTGGCGGACCCAAGGACGGACGCACATTCAAGGCAGTGATCCCCGGAGGGTCTTCGTCGAAGATTTTGCGTTGTGACGAATCCTTCAAATTGAAGAACCCCGACGGCAGTGAGCGTCAGTTGGATTTCTGGGACATCCAACTCGACTTCGATACACTCGCCGCATGTGGTTCGATGGCTGGCTCGGGCGGAGTGATCGTCCTCGATGACTCACGCAAGATGTCGTGGGTGCTCAACAACATCAACGCCTTCTACGCCCACGAATCCTGCGGTCAGTGCACTCCGTGCCGTGAGGGATCGACATGGATGAAAAAAATCTCCGACCGCATTGTTTCGGGTGATGCCGCGCCGAGTGATATTCAGACTCTCGAGAGCGTCGCATACCAAATCGATGGACGCACAATCTGCGCCTTTGGCGAGGCATCTTCATGGCCGGTCGAGGCGATCATCGCCAAGTTCCGCGACGAGTTGGTGGCCGATACCAAGGTCGAAAACGAATCCGTTCCGCACAACCCCGAGGCCGAGGCGCAACGCCGCTACATGGCGCACGCCTGATTGGGTGTGAGTTGCATCTCCGACTGTCTTGGGGATCGGTGTTTCCATCTTGAGCTGCAAATTTCACGATGCCTGCGAAACCCAAAGAAGTCGTCGCGCTGGTCTTGCGCGTGATGCTTGGCTGTTGGTTTGCGTACAGTGGTGGGTTGAAAATTTTCGGCATCGGCTTGGATCGCTTTTTGGCTGATGTCGCGAACTACCGCATGGTCGGTCCGCCGCTGGATGCGTGGGTGGCATACTGCGTGCCATGGCTCGAGTTGGTCGCGGGCGTTTGCCTGATGCTTGGCATTTTGCGGCATGGGGCATTGCTCGCGGTGTTTGGCTTGGTGTTGATATTTTCCGTAGCGGTTGGCTCGGCATGGGTTCGCGGTCTCGACATTTCTTGCGGCTGTCATGGCGGCGATGCGCCGATTCGCTATTGGGCGAAAGCACTGGAATTTGCCGGATATTTCCTGCTGCTGGCATGGTTGTGGCGTGTTGAGTCCCATGATGATGGGGTTGGCAATGTCGAAAATTCGCGAAACTTGGCTTGATTCCCGCCGTTTCGCGGGTAAAACGCCCGCCCCCCATGCCCGATACGACCCGTACGCTCAAAGTTGCGATTCCCAAAGGCAGTCTGCAGGAGCCGACTATCGAGCTTCTCGCCAAGGCTGGCTATGAGGTTTATGTTTCGTCGCGCGGTCTTCGTCCCGGCTCGAATGACCCGGAGCTCGACCTTTACATGATCCGTGCCCAGGAGATTGGTCGCTACCTTGGCCAAGGTTTCATCGATTGCGGCATCACCGGACACGATTGGGCTTATGAAAATGAAGTCGAGTTGCTGGATTTGGCCGAGCTTCCTTATTCTCGTGCGAGTTCGCTGCCGACCCGTTGGGTGCTGGTCGTTCCCGAGGATTCGCCGATCCGCAAGCCCGAGGATCTCGAAGGCAAACGCATCGCCACCGAAGGGGTGGGGATCACCAAGCGTTACCTGCGCGAGCGCGGCATCAATGCCGAGGTTGAATTTTCCTGGGGTGCCACCGAAGTGAAGGTGCCGGATCTCGTCGATGCCATTGTCGATGTCACCGAAACCGGCTCATCGATCAAGGCCAATCGTCTGCGCATCGTCGACACGCTGTTGACATCTTTCCCGCACTTTTACGCCAATCCCACCGCCGCGGCCGATCCGTGGAAACGCGAGAAAATGGATCGCATCGCGCTGCTTCTCAAGGCGGCGCTGGGTGCCCGCGGCAAGGTGGGGCTCAAGATGAACCTTCCCGCCGATCGTCTCAAGGAACTGCTTGAAAACCTTCCTTCTCTGCGCCGTCCGACCGTTTCACATCTCTCCGAGCCGGATTGGGTGGCGGTTGAGACTGTGATTGACGAAATCGTCGTTCGGGACATTATCCCCGAGCTCAAGCGCCTTGGCGCGGAGGGCATCATCGAATACCCGCTCAACAAAATCGTTCCCTGATTTTCTCACCGTAACATAACACCGACAGCAAACGCCATGGGCTCCATCAAGAAACGCCGTAAAACGAAAATCAACAAGCACAAGCGCAAGAAGCGCATGAAGCAGAACCGCCACAAGAAGCGTCTCCGCTACAAGTCCTGATCCAAGGGCTGTTTGTTAAATCTTCAATTGCCAGAAATCCGCAAACGCGGGTTTCTGGCATTTTTTTTCGCGGTCTCCCGCTTGGAGAGTTTTTTTACCTGGGGTGTTGAGCCCGAAAACAGAAATTGAAACCACGAAACGCACGAAGTTTCACGAAACGCGTGAGATTGCATGCCATGCCTGTTTTGCCATTTTGGAAATGCCATAGAATCCTCCATGGGCTTCTTATTGCGGGTTGTTTCGTGACTTTCGTGGCTCCTTCATCGGAATCTGGATTGAGTGGGTTGATGAGCACTCGAACAAAAAAACACCCGGCTTCCACTGAGGAAACCGGGTGTTGGGTAAAAATTAGCGTTATGATGGCTTACCAGTCACCGCCGCCACCACCCTTGTAGCCGCCGCCACCTTTGTAGCCGCCACCGCCGCCACCGCCGCCACGGCGATCACCGCCGTAACCGCCGCCGCCTTTGTAGCCGCCACCGCCGCCACGGCGATCCCCGCCATAACCGCCGCCGCCACCTTTGTAGCCTCCGCCACCTTTGTAGCCGCCACCGCCGCCACGACGCTCACCACCAAATCCACCGGAACCGGCTTCTTTTGGCTCGGAGGCATTGACGCGCAGAGCGCGGCCTTGATAGTCGTAGCCGTTGAGGGCCTCGATCGCTGCGTTCAATTGGCTTTGGTCGCCGAGGGTCACAAACGCGAATCCTTTGGATCTCCCGGTTTCACGATCGGTGATGATTTTGACCCTTTCGACAGGTCCGTATGAGGCGAAGAGGCCGGTGACGTCTTCTTCGGTAGCTGAGTAGGGCAGGTTGCCCACATAGATGTCCATTTTGTCTTTTTCTAGTCACGCCATCACTATCATCACTTCCTGAGACCATGGCGTTGGAGACCAGACGAAGCGCTTCATTCTGCAAGGGTGCAGTTAGAACAAGTGGATGCTTACAGGGAAGCCGGCGGGGTTGCAAGGTTTCTTTTTGGCACCGTAGGCATCGATTGCAAGGCCATGATTCAGCTCAAAATGCCCTGATTTGTGGCCATCTTAGTCAAAAAATCAGTCACCTCAGAGGCTGCGAGTTTTGATTTCCCCGGTGATTTCCTTGATGAATTGGTCGAGCGGCTTGGCGCCGAGGTCGTCTTTATCGCGGTGGCGGACGGAGACGGTGCCTTCTTCGGCTTCGCGTTGGCCGATGACGAGCATGTAGGGGACGCGGTCGAGGCGGGCGAGGCGGATTTTGGCGCCGATTTTGTCGGAGCTGCGATCGACCGTGAGGCGGACGCCGGCGTTGGCGAGTTGGGCGGCGGCGGCTTCGGCGACCTCGAGGGTTTTTTCCGAGATCGGCAGGATGCGAACCTGCTCGGGCGCGAGCCAAGTAGGGAACTTGCCTTCGAAGTGCTCGATGAGCAGGCCGGTGAAGCGTTCCATCGAACCAAAGGGCGCGCGGTGAATCATCACCGGCGTGTGCGCTTGGTTGTCGGGTCCGATGTAGGAAAGTCCGAAGCGGACGGGCAGGTTGTAATCGACTTGCACCGTGCCGAGTTGCCAGTCGCGGCCGATCACATCTTTGACGACGAAATCGATTTTCGGTCCGTAGAAGGCAGCTTCACCAAGTTCTTCGGTGTAGGGCACGCCGAGCGTTTGCACGGCTTCGCGCAGGGCGGCTTCCGCTTTGTCCCAGTTTTCCGGTGAGCCGACATACTTGTCGCTGGCGGGATCGCGGAGCGAAAGGCGCACGCGGTAGTCATGCATGCCGAGCGTGCTGAGAACTTTTTTCACCAGATCGAGGCAGCCGGTGACTTCGGCGGCGACTTGATCGGGCGTGCAGAAAAGGTGGGCATCGTCTTGGGTGAAGCCGCGGACGCGGGTCATGCCGCCGAGTTCGCCGGATTGTTCCCAGCGGTAAACCGTGCCGAATTCCGCGAGGCGCACAGGCAGGTCGCGGTAGGAGTGATGATCGCTCGCGAAGATCTTGATGTGGTGCGGGCAGTTCATCGGCTTGAGCAGGTAGCCTTCGAAGTCGCCCTTCTCGAGTCCGTTGATGAGTGAGGCGCAGGTGGCATCCTCGTCGGCAAGTTTTTCCAACACATCACGTTCGGGGATCGCGGGGTACTGGCTTTCTTGATAGTAAGGGAAGTGACCTGAGGTGCGGTAGAGGTCGAGCTTGCCGATGTGCGGGGTGAAGACCTGCGAGTAGCCTTGGCGGTCGAGTTCTTCGGTAATGAAATCCTGCAACGCGCGGCGGACGAGCGCGCCTTTTGGTTTCCAGAGGATGAGGCCTTGGCCGACTGCTTCATCGATGTGGAAAAGTGCGAGTTCGCGGCCGAGGCGGCGGTGGTCGCGTTTCTTCGCTTCCTCGAGTCGATTGAGGTGTTCCTCCAAGAGTTCCTTGCTTTCGAAGGCCGTGCCGTAGAGTCGCTGCAGTTGGCCCTTTGATTCATCGCCCATGTAGAATGACGACGAGACTGACATCAGCTTCACATTCTTGCACTTTGCGGTGAATCCGACATGCGGGCCGGCGCAGAGGTCGATGAACTCACCATTTTGGAAACAGGAAATTTCTTCGCCCTCGGGGATCTTGTCGATCAGATCAAGCTTGAAGCGCGACGGGTTGCCGGGGCGCTCGGTGAGACCGCCGAGGCGTCCGGATTCGGCCATCGCTTTGGCTTCGTCGCGTGAGATCGTGCGGCGTTCGAATTTCTGGTTTTCCTTGGCGATTTTTTTCATCTCCGCCTCGATTTTTTCGAAATCTTCGGGCGTGAGGCGGTGCTTCATATCGAAGTCGTAATAGAAGCCATTTTCAATCGGCGGACCGTAGGCAAATTGCGCGTCGGGCCAGATGCGCAGGATCGCGGTAGCCATCACATGCGCGCATGAGTGTCGCAGGCGTTCCAGGTCGGACATCTGCTGGCGTTCGTCGAGTGTCTTGCGTTCGTTCATGCGCGGACAGGGAAACCTTGCTGGCGCTAAATGATCAAGGCAAATGCGGTGGCGCGAATGCGGTGCTGCGGCATTTTGAGCACTTTGATGCGTTCGCGGCTTTGAATTTCGGTTTTCGCTATTATCCGCTTGAGCGTTGTGGGTGTGGCGGGCAGATTGTGCGCGTTCCCAGCGTGCTATGGTCAGCCCCTCCACCAACACCGTCCACTCCGCCTACGATTCCAAGATCGAGGGCAATGTGATTGTCACCCGCGTCGATGCCGCGATCAACTGGATGCGCAAAAACTCGCTGTGGCCGATGCCGATGGGCTTGGCCTGCTGTGCGATTGAGTTGATGGCTACTGCGTCGAGCCGCTTTGACATTTCGCGCTTCGGCATGGAGGTCATGCGCTTTTCACCGCGCCAGAGCGATGTTCTGATCGTTTCCGGTACGGTGACCTACAAGATGGCGCTCGCGGTGAAACGCATTTGGGATCAGATGCCCGAGCCGAAGTGGTGCCTTGCGATGGGTGCTTGCGCGTCGAGTGGTGGCATGTACCGGAGCTATGCGGTGCTGCAGGGCATTGATCGTTTGATCCCGGTCGATGTCTATGTGTCGGGTTGCCCGCCGCGGCCGGAAGCCTTGATCGAAGGCTTGATGAAGCTGCAAAAGAAAATTGAAGGCGAGGAATCCACCGTTGCTCAGAAGAAGGCTTTGATTGAAGAAATTTCCTGATCCATCCACACGACATGTCAGCAGTACAAGATATCGATCGTTTGCGCGGCTGGTTCGCGGAAAAAATTCTCGGAGTGAATGAATTTCGCGGCGAGCACAGCGTGACTGTGGCGCTGGATTCGATTGCGGCATTTTTGAGCCGTTGTCACCGCGATCTCGGGTACGACCTATTGCTCGATGTCTCCAGCGTCGACCACTTCGGCGATGATCCGCGATTTGAAGTGGTTTACGAATTGGCGACGGTAGATGACTCCAAGCACCTGCGGGTGAAGGTGGCGGTCGGAGAAGATGAAGAAATTCCGTCGGTGGTGGGCATTTGGCCCGGTGCCGATTGGCATGAGCGCGAGGTGTGGGACATGATGGGCATCCGTTTTTCGGGTCATCCGAACCTCAAGCGCATTCTCATGTGGGAGGGCTATCCGTTTTTCCCTTTGCGCAAAGACTTCCCGCTTGCGGGTCGCCCTTCGGACATGCCGGATGTCGCGTTCACTGGTGTCGCCCCGCTTGAGGGCGGGCCGTTTGTGACATGCGCCGGCGGTGAGGATCCCGTCGATCGCGAGCCACGCGCGAGAGCGTTTGATTGAAAATTTCCATTTCGCACGGAGAGTGTGGACTCATGATCTCTTCGGGCGGAATGATGAATGAGCTGGCCGGAGATTTCAGGCGGCGCGTGAGGATGCCCGCATCGTGGTTGCTTGTGCTTGCAATTTTGCTCGTGCACCTGTGGACGCTGGTCGAGATCGGGTCTGGAAACGAGGTGGTTTGGTATGAATGGCTCGGCTTGAGCCGTGCGGGAATCGGTGAGTTTCGGTACTGGCAAATTTTTTCGCACGGCTGGTTGCATGGTTCGTGGGGTCACCTGCTGGTCAATGCGGTCTTGATGTGGCTGCTCGGGACGCGCATGGAATTGATGCTGGGTTGGCGGGTCATGTTGGGTGTGACCGCGTCGGGCATTGTGGCGGGCGGCTTGGCCCACCTTTTGCTGGGCCATGGTTTGCTGGTGGGGATTTCTGGTGGGGCGATGGCTTTGCTGTTGTGTCTCGCGTCGCTATCACCCGATGCGCGGGTCTTGCCGCTTGGGGTTTCGGCAAGAAACCTCGGCCGCGGTCTTCTGATCGGCGAGTTGCTGCTGGCATTGGCAGACCCGATGTTGGGCATGCCTGGGTTTTCACTGCTTGGCGGCTGGCTTGTGGATCAAGGATTTGCGTCGGTGTTCCAGCTGGGGCACGCCTGTCATTTTGGTGGCGGGCTGATGGGCATGCTCATTGCGCGGAAGTGGCGTGGTCCGCGACTGACGCGGGAAAAGCTGCGGCTCGAACGCGAAAAGCGGGAGCTTGATGGTTGAAATTGAGGTAGGTGTTTGGCCTGTTTTTCTAGCCTTGGTTCCTTCTTGCCGATCCGGCTCCCGCCATTTACAATCCCGCGCCCCGGCAATGAGCGCCAAACCTGCATACCTCTACGACACCACACTGCGTGACGGCACCCAGGGTGAAGGATTTCAATTGTCTGTCTTGGACAAGCTGCGGATTGCCGAGCGCCTTGATGCGTTCGGCATCGATTTCATTGAAGGCGGCTGGCCGGGTTCGAACCCGAAGGATGTGGAATTTTTCCGCGAGGCGAAATCGCTCAAGCTCAAGCATGCAAAGCTGGCGGCATTCGGATCGACGAGGCGCGCGAACACGCCGGTCGAGGATGACCCGCAGGTGGCGCTTTTGCTTGAGGCGGAGACGCCGGTGGTGACGATTTTTGGCAAGAGCTGGGAGCTGCATGTCACCGAGGTGCTGCGCACGACGGTCGAGGAAAACCGCGCGATGATCCGCGACACCGTGGCCCATCTGGTGAAGCACGGCCGCGAGGTGATGTACGATGCCGAGCATTTCTTCGACGGTTACAAGGACTCGCCCGAGCATGCCTTGTCGACGCTCGAGGCGGCCGCTGAGGGTGGTGCTGCCTGTCTTGTGCTGTGCGACACCAATGGCGGCACGCTGCCGGATGAGATCGTGCAAATCTGCGCGGCAGTGCGCGAGCGCCTGCCGGATGTGCCGTTCGGCATTCACACCCACAATGACTGCGAGCTCGCGGTGGCCAATGCCGTTGCAGCGGTCAAGGCCGGCGCAACGCAGGTGCAGGGAACGATCAACGGCTATGGCGAGCGCACCGGCAACTGCAACCTTACCTCGGTGATCCCGATCCTCCAGCTCAAGCTTGGGATGCCGGTTGTGTCGCGCTTGGAGAAACTACGAGATTTGTCGTACTTCGTCGACGATGTGTCGAACAACCCGCATTTCGCCCGTGCGGCATTTGTCGGTCGCACCGCTTTCGCGCACAAGGGCGGCATGCATGTGAATGCCGTGCAGAAGTTGGCGCGCAGCTACGAGCACATCGAGCCTGCCAGCGTTGGCAACGAGCAGAACATTCTTGTTTCGGAGCTGAGCGGCCAGTCGAACATTCTGATCAAGGCCGGCGAGCTGGGGCTTCCGCTGGAAAAAGGCTCGGCCGAGGCATCGGCGGTGCTTAAGCGCGTGAAGGAACTCGAGAACGAAGGCTATTCCTTCGAGGCGGCGGGTGGCTCGCTTGAGTTGCTAATCCGCCGCGAGCTTGGCAATCACGCAAGGCCCTTCGACCTTACCGAATATCACACCAGTTTCCGCCAGTATCGCGACGGGCATTCGCCCGTCTGCGAGGCGACGGTGAAGCTGATGGTCGATGGCACGCCCGAGCTCACGGTCGCCGAGGGCAGGGGTGTGGTCAACGCGCTCGACCTCGCGCTGCGCAAGGCGCTGCTGCCATTTTTTCCCGAGATCTCCGAAGTTTCATTGGTCGATTACAAAGTTCGCATCATCGACAGCCACGATGCGACTGCCGCCAAGACCCGCGTGTTGATCGTCTCGACCGATGGCGAAAACAACTGGGGCACGGTGGGTGTTTCCGAAAACATCATCGAGGCAAGCTGGCTCGCGCTCGTCGATGGCATCGATCTATTCCTGCAGCGCCGCCGTGTGGCTGCAGGTTGAACCCAATCGCATCAAGCTCATGGAACTGCTCAACACCGCGCTGCAAACACCCTTTGTCTGGGGGCTTTTGCTGGGTCTGCTGGTCGCCGGTTTCATATGGAAATCCGGCTTCAGCGCGCGTCGCAATCTTGCTCGTGAGATCAAGCGCCTCGAGGGCGAACTCAAGGACATGCAGAAGCACCTCAACACCCAGCTCAAGATCAACGCGAGCGGCAACGAGACGCTGCAGTCGGAACTCGATTTGCTGCGCATGCAGAATGAAAACCTGCGCGTGAACAACGCCGCTCTCTCGCAGAAGCCGGGGCGCGCCGAGATGCGGCTCTTGCAGGTGCACGAACTCGCGATCCGCGCGATGCGCGAACAAGCGCCGGGATTCGCAGCCGCATGGGAAAATGCCATGCGCCAAGGCGAAGCCGAGCTCGAGGAGGCGGATAGCGGCCTCAAGAAATTGATGCGTCGAGTGATCCCCGGATTGGCGTCGCCGCAAGCGCCGGTGAAGATCGAGACGAGAAACGAAGGCGAAGGCATCTGATTCCGATCCTACGCGGATCCGAATGCTTCTTGCTTGTCTGGTCGGCCGGATCGTCCATGCTTCGCCCTCATGTCGGGCGTCGAGGAGCAGAAGCGGGTCATGAATTTTTCCCTCGTGGCATCGATGGTGCTGCTGGGCGTGAAGGTTTCGGGCGCGGTGATGACCGGATCATCGGCGATCTATTCCGATGCGGCCGAATCGGTGGTGCATTTTCTCGCCGTGGCCTTTGCGTGCTGGGCCTTGCGGCTCTCGATCAAGCCGGCTGATGAAACCCATCACTTTGGTCACGATAAAGTTTCATTTCTTTCGGCGGGCTTCGAAGGAGCGATGATTTCCGCCGCGGCGATGCTGATCTTTTACGAAGCGGCGCGGCAGTTTTTGTTCGGCGTCGAGATCCGCAACCTTGGCTTTGGTCTGGCGGTGACATCGCTTGCGGCGGGGGTCAACCTGATCCTTGGTCTTGCGCTGGTGGCAGTGGGGAAAAAAAGTGAATCACCCCTCGTGCGTGCGAACGGCATGCATGTGCTCACCGATGTGTGGTCGAGCGTCGCGGTGCTGATCGGGCTCGGTTTGTATCATGCCACCGCATGGGTGTGGTGGGATCCGGTGGTGGCGATTTTGGTCGCGTGCAACATCCTGCGCG
>JAGWXY010000080.1 GCA_018969605.1 Verrucomicrobiota bacterium
GGCCGGTGTGCCGCCGTTTTTGCGCGGAATCACGGCGCGGCGAAGGTGGCCGCCGCGATCGATGAGGACGATCGAGGAATCATGGATCCACCGGTCGTTTTCGAGGTGGGGAAACAGCGAGCCTTTGAGTTCGCTTTTCACGAAGCGGTGAAGCGTTTTGGGTTCGTTGGTGCCGACCCACCATTGGGGTAGTTGCATGCCATTTTCGTTGGCATAATTCGCGAGTGTGGATGTTGCCTGCTCGGCAGGGATCGGATCGAGGACGAGCGTGACGAGATGGAAATCCTGTTGGCCGGAAAATTTTTCCGAGAGGCGCTGCATGACCAAGAGGCTGCGTTGGGAAAGTTGCGGGTTGCTCTTGCTGATGAGGTGCACGGCCCAGACCTTGCCGCGGAGTTCGAAGAGGTCGTGCGTCTTGCCGTCCTGGCGAATGATGCGAAGGTCGCGTTCCTGTTTGATGCGGTGAATGACGGCCGGGCGTGTGTCGGATGCTTTATCGAGGGACCAACGCTGGTAGGCGGTGAAGATGAGTCCGCCGCCGACGATCATGATCGCGACGAGGATCCAGGCCGTGAGCCGGAGCTTGCGTGGGTCGCGGATGGCGGGCTCAAGGTTGTCTGGCAGAGGCATCGGGCGGCAGTCTAGTGCATGCCGGCGGCTTGGCAAGCGGGAGGCGGAAAATGATGGGGGCGGACCGGCCTCGGTCAGCCGAAGAATTTACCCCTGCGGGGAGTCGGCGCTGCGAGCCGCATCGCCCTACCGATTAAAAAAAGTTGCTGCGGGCCGCATCGCCCTAGCGATTTGGGTTTATCGCCGGGAGTTCGGGTTCGGGGATGAACTTCGAGGTGAGGGCGATCGAGTCGTCGGTGATGCTCCAGCGTTGGTGGAGATCGGTGGGTGATGTGTTAGGGGAAAGGCGGCCATCGCGTTGGAGGCGGCGGGTGATCACCTTGAGGATGGCGAAGGCTGTGTCGCTGAGTTCCGCGTTGGAGCGGTTGCGGTGGGTGCGGGTTTCGAGATTCGTCTGTGCGATGCGTGAGGATTTTCCTGCATGAAGGAGATCGATCAGGTGAGCGATTTCCACGCCGTAGCCGGTGGGAAATGGCAGTGATTCGAGGGTTCTGCGGCGTGCCGCGTATTCGCCGGCGAGTGGTTGGATGATTTCGGCGAGTTGTGGGTAGAACATCGAGATGAGTGGCCGCACGAGGATTTCCGAAACGCGGCCACCGCCGGAGTTTTGGTGATGATCGCCGTTGAGCAGCGGGCGCTGATAGAAGGCCTTCACATAATCGATCGAGGCGTCTTGCAAGAGCGGGCCGATGAGACCGGTGACGAATCCGGTGTGAAAATTTGAGACATCACCATCGAGGTAACAAACGATGTCGCCGCTTGAAACTTTGAGCGATTTCCAGAGGTTTTCACCTTTCCCCGGATGCGTTGGCAATGCGGGTGAAATTTCCGATGAGAGCATCACCTTGGCACCGGCGGAGGCGGCAATCTCGCGAGTGCGGTCGGTCGAACCCGAGTCCATGACGATCAGTTCGTCGATGAGTGGAAATTTCTGCATCAACGCATCATGGATTGACGATACGATTGAGCCGATGTTTTGCTCTTCGTTGAGTGTCGGGATGCAGACGGAAATTTTTTGAGAGCCTTTGAGCGAGAGCAGGTGTGCGAGGTCGGCAAATTCCCTGTGGTGGAAGCGTTGCATGGCGGCGATCATTGGATCATGTCGCGCGTGATTCCGTATTTGGCGGCGCAGCGTGGGCATTCGATGCGAATCTCGTCGGATCCGGCGAAGAGTTCGTCGAGGCGGTCGCGCCATCCGCCAAGGACGGGAAGAATTTTTTCCAGCGTGCATCCGCAATGGAAGCGGAAGCGGCGGGTTTCGAGGATTTTGATTTCCTCGTTTTGATCGATGTTTTCGACCGCGTCGGCATCGAGCGCATCGAACCATTCCATATCGCAATCCGGTTGGGCGGCGACGAGCGCGAAGTTTTCATCATCGAGGCGGAATGCGCGGGCTGGGCGTTGTTCCGACTGGTCGTAAAATTGTGAGACCCATGCGACCGGGTCCTTGCCATCGACTTCGAGCGTCGAGGTGCGCGGTTCCTGGCTGTTTGGCGTGGTCGTTTGCGAATAGAAAAAATTGCGGTCGGGTTCGCGGACATCTTCGGTGAAGATGCGGCCGGTGATGGACTCTTGGGTTGAGCCGCCGGTGACGAAGAGGTTGAGCCGTGGCGCGCGAAGGTTCACGGTCCATGCGATCGTTTCCGCCCATGGTCTTGCGACCAAATGCAGCGTCAGCATCGCAAGTGCGTCTTTGAGCATCTGGTCGAGTTCCGCCGAGTGGCGAATGCGGTGCTGCATCAGGTGCAGGTAGTAATCCGTGTAGATCGGCGTGAACTGGCCGCGCAGGACGAGTGCATTGCGGTGGCGCACGAAGACCGATTCGATTTTCGTGAAATCGTCGACGGCTTCCATGGTGTATGGCGGTGGGTGATAAACGGACGGGTGCGTCCGTTCCCCTTAGGCTCCGGGGATTTCGATGAAGCCTTCCAGTTTGCGGATGCGGGTGGGGTGGCGCATCTTGCGGAGGGCCTTCGCTTCGATTTGGCGGATCCGTTCGCGAGTGACTTGGAACTGGCGGCCGACTTCTTCGAGGGTGCGGCTGTAGCCGTCCTTGAGTCCGAAGCGTTGCTCGAGCACCTCGCGTTCGCGTTCGGTGAGGGTGTCGAGGACATCCTTGATCTTGTCCTTGAGCATCGAGAATCCGGCTTCCTCCATCGGGTTGTCGGCGGCCTTGTCTTCGATGAAGTCGCCGAACGAGGTGTCGTCCGAGTCGCCGACGGGTGCCTGCAGCGAGATCGGTTGCTGGGCCATCTTGAGCACGGCGCGAACGCGTTCGACGGGGAGGTGAATTTCCTCGGCGATTTCCTCGGGTGAGGGTTCGCGGCCGTATTCCTGGACCAGCTGCTTCTGCACGCGCATCAGCTTGTTAATCGTCTCGATCATGTGGACCGGGATGCGGATCGTGCGGGCTTGGTCGGCGATCGAGCGGGTGATCGCCTGGCGGATCCACCAGGTTGCGTAGGTCGAAAACTTGTAGCCGCGGCGGTACTCGAATTTTTCGACCGCCTTCATGAGGCCCATGTTGCCTTCCTGGATGAGGTCGAGGAAAGAGAGGCCGCGGTTGGTGTATTTCTTGGCGATCGAAATCACGAGGCGGAGGTTGGCTTCGACCATTTCGGTTTTTGCCTTGAGTGCCTCCTTGAGCCAGTGGCGGAGGTTTTTGTTTGCCTCTTCGAAGGTTTCGGGCGTGTGCCACGAGCGTTGTTGAAGTTCGCGAAGTTTCGTCACGAACTCCTTGTCGTTCGGGGTCGACTGAAGCTTGCGGGTGTACTTCCAAAACTTCTGCATCGACTCATCGACCTGCTCGCAGAAGTCCTCGATGATCTTTTGTTTGAAATAGAAGCGTACATAAACGCGGTTGAGCGTTTGGATGTTTTTCTGGAATTCCTCCTCGAGCTTTTTCTTGCCGCGCGGGTTCTTGGCTGAGAGTTGGCGGAAAATGTCGTCGTTTTCCTGGTGGAGTTGCTTGAGCTGTTCGCAGAGCTTCGGCAGGCCCTTCATGTAGCGTTCGCGCGACTCGATTTTCTTGTCGAGAATCACGCGGTCGAAGCGTTCCTTGCCTTTGTTGAGTTTGTCGGCGAGATCGAGGTAGGATTCGGTGACGAAGCCGAAGAGGTGGAGGTGGCGAGCCACTTCGATTTCCGCGTCCTCGATGCGTTTGGAAATTTCCACTTCCTGTTCGCGGGTGAGCAGGGGGACTTGGCCCATCTGCTTGAGGTACATGCGGACCGGGTCATCGAGGATGTCGAGTTTTTGGTCGCCCTTGAGTTCCTCTTCCTCGCCGCCATCGTCGTCGCGTTTCTTGTCCTTGAAGCGGTCGACTTCCGAGGCATCGATGATGTCGAACTCCATGTTGCGGAGGCGCTCCATGATCGCTTCGACATCGTCCGGATCGACAAGGTCGTTGGGGAGGATCTCGTTGATGTCGTCGTAGGTCAGGTATTCCTGTTCCTTGGCGAGCTTGATGAGTTCGCGGATCTTTTCCTGGATTTCAGGCGTATCGATGCGGCGTTTTTTGGAAGCGCCAGCCTTGCCTGCCTTGGGTTCGGCGGCTGGTTTTTCGCCCTTGGTCGGTGGTGTGGCAGGGGCGGTATTGTTCTTCGAAGCAGCAGAAGTTGTTTTCGTGGCGGCCGCGGTGGTGGCTTTTGCCGCGTCTTTCGATGCGGTGGCGGCTTTGTCTGCCTTGGTGGGCTCGGGCTTTTTGGCCGGGGCGGTTTTGGTGGCAGTTTTTGTTGCGACTTTGACTGGGGCCTTTGCGGGAGTTTTTGCCGGAGCCTTGGCTGGTGCTTTGGCGGCAGGCTTTGCTGGCGCTTTGGCAGCGGGTTTCGTCGTTGGCTTGGCAACGGGTTTGGAAACTTTTTTGACAGGCGCCTTGGCGGCAGGTTTTGCGGCTGGCTTGGCAGCAGGCTTTTTCGCTGGTGCCTTGGCGGCTGGCTTGGAAACTTTTTTCGCCGGGGCCTTGGACGCGGCGGGCTTGGGTTTGGCGGCTGCGGCTTTGTTTTTTGATGCAGATGCCTTTGGTTTTGAGGCGCTTGCCTTTGGCTTGGGCGCAGGCTTCTTGGCAGCGGGTTTCTTGGGTGACGACTTGGATGAGGGCATGGGTGACAGGCGCTGGAAACGAGGCATGTGGGTATACCACGGCCATTCTATGGGCGCAGCGGAATTTCCGCTGGCGCGCCGAACCAAAAGGGAGCGATTTGGATGCGTCAAGGGCATTCTGAAAAATAAATTTCAGGAGCGTCGGCAGGCAGTGCGGTTGTGGTCTGCGGGTCATGCGGGACAGGTGATTTTCGGGTTTGAATTTCCGTGCGGCTGGCTCACTTTGCCGGGCGAGATGATCACGCTTACGGAGAGAGCTGCGGCCGAGCTCAAGAGACTGTTGACCGCGAAGGGCGAAACGGAAGGGGCTGGGCTGTGCCTTGCTGTGCGGAAGGGCGGATGTGCGGGTTGGCAGTACGAGATGCGGGTGGGGCAGCCGGCGGAGGGCGATGTGCTGGTGGAGGATCATGGCGCAAGGGTCATTGTTGCGGCCGACAGCGTGGAGCGTCTGCGCGGCTGCGAGGTGGATTTTTCCGACGATCTGACTGATTCGGGTTTCAAGGTGCACAACCCCCGCGCGGCCCGTTCCTGCGGCTGCGGGACTTCCTTTGAGTCGCTGGAAGAGCCGGCGGCGGGGTCGGATGAAACGGGCACGGAGGACTGCCGCGCATGATCATTGCCGAACGCCCCGAGCTTCGTCTGAAGGACGATGTGGCACCGGGTAGGCCGGCATACTTCTGGTGGTTTATTGCCAATGGCGTGGCGCTGTGTTTTGCGGTGGCGAGCTGGCTGCTGTGCCTTGAGGTTTTTGGCAATCCCGAGGTGCCAAGAAACTACGAGATTCTTCGTAAAATTGGCC
The DNA here is from genome assembly GCA_018969605.1 of Verrucomicrobiota bacterium. Taxonomy (GTDB): domain Bacteria; phylum Verrucomicrobiota; class Verrucomicrobiia; order Verrucomicrobiales; family Akkermansiaceae; genus Luteolibacter. The sequence goes on from JAGWXY010000080.1 coordinate 5,531, forward strand.
GTTTGCACGAGCTCAAGCTTTTCCCGGCTGATGATTTGCCGGATGGCGTGACGCTCGATGCCGTTGAGCTTTACTCGCGGTTTTACCCATCGCCAAATGCGCAGCTGGCGAAATTCAATGCCCGCATGCTGCGAAATTACCTGACGAATTTTGACAGCCCGGAAACGGTCGTCCATGTCGAGGGCGAGTACCGGATTGAAAAGGTTCGCAAGCTCAAGGAGGGGGATTTCATTTCATCGGGTGTGGTCGTGAGGGCGCGTGCCATGGTGGCTCCGGATGAGGGTCTGGATCCGACGCCGTATCCGGTGTGGGTTGATTGTGTGATTCCGACGCGCGATGAGTCGGCAGCGCAGGCATTTTCGATTGGCGGCATGCTCAAGCTTGGTGGGGGCGCAAAGGTGACGCTGCTGCATGTCGGCAGGGTGGCTGCGGGGGCGGATCAGGTTTTGTGTTTTACGGTCACACCGCTGGCGGCGGGGGTCTTTCGTGTGAGTGAGGGCAAACGCATTGATACTAAAGCACCTGCGCAGGTGAGGCCTGCGGCGGTGTTTCCGCTGATCCGTTAGATACGAGTTGCTTTGCAGTGTTTTTCCGTACCATGGGCGGGTTTATCAAAATTTTCCTATTTTCCCCTAGGGGTTGACGGAGCAGGGGCGGTGTGTAGTCTCCGCCTGCCGTTTGGACGACCCGGCGGTATCCCACCTACCCCCAATTACTGAAATGACCACTATTGCCATCAACGGATTCGGCCGCATCGGACGCCTTGTGTTTCGCGCTCTCGTCGAGCAAGGCCACCTCGGAACCACCTTCAATGTTGTTGCGGTTGGCGACATCGTTCCTGCCGACAACCTTGCCTATCTCCTCAAATATGACTCCACGCAGGGTCGTTTCTCGGGGACCGTTTCCTCGAAGAAATCTTCGCCCTCGCTGGAAGAGGACGACATCATCGTGGTCAACGGTCACGAGATCCGCGTCGTGAGTGCCCGCACTCCCGATGGCCTGCCGTGGAAGGAACTCGGTGTCGATGTCGTCATCGAGTCGACCGGACTTTTTACCGAAGCGGAAAAGGCCAAGGGCCACATCACCGCCGGTGCCAAGAAGGTCATTATTTCTGCACCTGCCAAGGGTGAGGACGCGACCTTCGTGGTCGGCGTGAACGACGATCAATACGATCCGTCCAAGCACCACATCATCTCCAACGCGAGCTGCACCACCAACTGCCTTGCGCCGCTGGTGCATGTGCTCCTCAAGGAAGGTTTCGGCATTGCCGAAGGTCTGATGACCACCGTGCACGCTTACACCGCGACGCAAAAGACCGTCGACGGTCCTTCGAAGAAGGATTGGAAGGGTGGACGCAGCGCGGCGATCAACATCATCCCATCGACCACCGGTGCCGCCAAGGCCGTGGCGCTCGTGTGCCCCGAGGTCAAAGGCAAGCTCACCGGCATGGCCTTCCGCGTTCCGACTCCGACGGTTTCGGCCGTTGACCTCACCGTCAAGACCGTGAAGGAAACCTCGCTTGCGGAGATCAAGGCCGCGCTTAAGAAGGCTTCGGAGACCTACCTCAAGGGCATCCTTGCCTACACCGAGGACGAAGTAGTTTCCACCGACTTCATCCACGACAAATCCTCGTCGATCTTCGACGCTGGTTCGTCGATCGAGCTCAACTCCACCTTCTTCAAACTCGTCAGTTGGTATGACAACGAGTGGGGTTACTCGAACCGCGTGATCGACCTCCTCCACGATGTCGTGAAGAAGGGCATCTGATCCTGAGAGTCACATTTCCAATGACGGCGGCTCCGTGATTCGGGGTCGCTGTTTTTTTTGGGGGGGAGAGTTAGAGGTTATTAGTTAGAAGTTATTGGGGAAGAGGGGATGTTGAGCATCGAAGTGGAGGATCATGAAGAAGCGACTTCTTCAAAGGGGAGCGCCGGCGTCCCGCCGGCTGTGTCACGCATCTTGCGGGGCACCTCTTTATGTGGCTGGAGCATCTTGCTTCATGTTTTGAGGAGCAGCTTATAAAAAATCATCTCTATCGATGGCTCATCCGATGGACCTTTGCGGAGAAAGGTCCCTGCCTTTGAGGTGCGGTTGAAGGTGACTTGGCGGTCCGATGTGGGTAGTCTGCCGCGTGGATGATGATCGAAATGCGGCGACGAACCCGAAGTGGGTTTTTGCGGCGATCTGGTTGGTGTTTTTTTTGCAGGGCATGGGACCTGGCATGTGGATGCCGGCGCTCACCAATATTTTGGGTTCGATGGGTCTGCGCGAGTGGGTGCCGTGGGCCTTTATTGTTTCGCCGGTGTGCGCGTTGGTGTCGCCATTGATCGGTGGCGCGTTGGCTGACCAACGGGTGCCGGCGAATCGCTTGTTTGTGTGGTCGAGTGTCGTAGCGGCATTGGGATTGCTGGCGGCCTTCTGGGTCTTGGCAGCTGGTTGGCATCCGCTTTGGTTTTTGGGGTTTCTCGGTGTTTCCTCATTGGCCGGTGGTCCGGCCTGGGGTTTGTTGGCGACGGTGTCGATGTCTCACCTGCGACATGGTGAGCGGACATTTCCGTTGGTGCGTGTGGGGGCAACGATCGGATGGATTGCGGGTGGTTTGATCACCAGTCATCTGTTGCGTGCGGACACCAGCGCGCTTTGTGGCTATGCCTCGGCGGGTGTGCGCATGACGGCGGCGTTTGCGGCGATGCTCTTGCCTTTGACGCTGCCCTTGGGCAGAGCCTCATCATGGAAAAGCCGGCTCGGTCTGGATGCGTTCGTGTTGATGAAGCAGCGGGATCACTTGGTGTTTTTTCTTGTGACCGCCCTTTACTCGATTCCGATCTCGGCGCTCTACATGTACGCGCCGGAGTTGCTCAAAGTGCTCGGCGATCCGAGGCCGACCGGCACCATGACCATCGCGCAGGTGCTTGAAGTTGTGAGCATGTTTGCCTTGGGTGCGATGATGACGCGGATGCGGGTGAAGGCGCTGCTGATGTGGTCGTTGGGTCTTTCGGTGTTGCGATTTGCGTTGAGCGCGACTGCAGGATGGACTGGCATGATCGGTTGGCATTTGGGCGGCATCGCCTTGCATGGAATGTGCTATACCTTTTATTTCATCACCGCTCAGATTTTCCTCGATCGCAGGGTTGATCCCGGAATGAAGGGTCAGGCGCAAGGTTTGCTATCGATGGTGTCGGGTGGCATTGGACCGCTGATGGGTGCGCTGGTCTGTGGCTGGTTGCGGGAACATCTCGTGGCCGATGGAGTCCACGGATGGGACGCGTTTTGGATTGTCCTAAGCGCGATGGCGGCGCTTTGCTTTGTGGTGTTTGGCTTGTTCTACCGCGGCAGAGTCAAGGATCCAGCTTAGAGCATTTTGCTCAAATCTGTAGCCGGTGGTTGGGGTTAGGTGTGGGAAATTTGCGGCTTCGCCGGATCCCGGCAAATGAGCGGAATATTTTGTCCATGGCTGCGTTCTTGCTCAGTCGTGGATGTCTAGGCGCGGTATGAATTACCAAGCCGTTGCGAGCCCCATGCGGCGAGGAATGTGAGCAAGAGCAGGAGCGTGCTAAGCGCGTTGATCACCGGAAATTCGCGGCTCTTTTTGATCATGCTGTAGATCACCACGGGCAATGTATCGGCGCCTGGACCTTTCACAAAAAAGGTGATCACGAAATCATCGATTGAGAGCGTGAATGCGAGCAGTCCGCCCGCGAGGATGCCGGGTGCGAGGAGTGGAAGTGTCACGCGCAACAGCGCGGTGAGTCGTGATGCACCGAGATCGCGGGCGGCTTCGACGAGTTGGAAATCGAAGTCTTGGAGCCGCGATTGCACGACTAGGGCAACATAGCTGATGCAAAATGTGACATGTGCGATGGTGACCGTCAGCATGCCGAGTGATTGGTTGATCGATACGAATAGCAGCAGCAAGCCCATGCCCATGAGGATCTCGGGCAGCACCAGTGGGATCGTGACCAGTGTGCGGTGGAGGACTTGGATTTTTGATTGATACCTGTGCAGGGCGAATGCGGCGAGCGTGCCGAGGATCATTGAGGCGATGCTCGCGATGCAGGCGATGCGCAGCGAGTTGCCGAGCGCGGCCCATAGGTCGCTGCGTTCGAGCAAGCGTTCATACCATTTGAGGCTGAAGCCCTGCCATGTCGTGCCGAAGCGCGAGGCATTGAACGAGTTGAGAATCAGCACGCCGATGGGCAGGTAGAAAAACACCATGACGAGGATGGTGGTGATCTGTGGCAAGCGGCTGGGTTTCATCGGGTGCGAAAAAATTTCCGATCAGGCTGAGTGGTTGACGTTGCGGCGGCGGATCAGCATCGGTGCGAGCACGGCGACCGAGAGGATCGCGGCGAGGGCTGAGGCTGAGGGCAGGTTGCGATCGGAGAAATTTCTTTGGGCGATTTTGTTGCCGATCATTTGTCCGTTTGATCCGCCGACGAGATCCGGCACGACATAGGAGCCGAGCATGGGTATGAATACGATGACGAGTGCCGTGCGGATGCCGGTGGCGATGCCGGGTATGAAAATTGCGAACACCGAGCGCAGAGCGCTGGCGCCGAGGTCGCGCGCGGCTTCGAGCAGGCGAAAATCGAATTTTTCCGCGGCGGCGTAGAGTGGCAGGATGGCGAATGGCAGGTAGGTGTAGACGCTTACGAGGATCACCGCGCCGGAGTTGAAGAGCAGCGGTTGGTTGGGTTCGAGCATGTGGATCGCGCGGAGAAATCGGGCGAGGGCACCTTCCGAGTGGAGGATTTGGTTCCATGCGAAAACTCGGATCAGGAAATTCGTCCAGAATGGCACGATCACGAGCAGGAGCAGAGTTGGGCGCAGGGATTTGCGGGCGCGGGCGATGAACCACGCGACTGGGATTGCAAGGGCGAGGCAGATCGCCGAGGTGGTGGCGCTGATCCAAAGTGTGCGCCAGAGCAGCAACTGGATGTGTGGTTCTGCAAGGATGCGAAATTGCCCGACTGTCCATTCATCGGCGATGCCGCCGGATGCTGCGGTGGCGCGAAAGGCGATGATGAGAATGAGCGCCGCAGGAACGAGGACAAAGAGCGATAGCCAGGCAAGGCTGGGAAGCGAGAGGAGGAGTTCCTTGCGCAGATGCTTCATGCTCGTGACCGATCATTTGCCGGACCATCCGCCGCCGAGGGACTTAGCGAGCACGGCGAAAGTGATGCGCTGGCGTGCATCGGTCTGGCTGAGGAGGAGTCTTGACTGCAGGACGGTGCGGTCGGCATCTACCACTTCGAGGTAATTGGTGAGGCCTTTGTCGAAGCGTTCTTGCGCGAGTTTTTTGGTGGTCTCGGCACTGGCGAGCGCTTGTTCGAGTGCTTGGCGCGAGTTTGCGAGTGTTTTCAGATCGAGCAGCGAGTCTTCGACTTCGCGAAGTGCGACGATGAGCGAGTTGCGGTAGTTGGCGAGGGCTTCATCGCGAGTGGCGACTGCGGCGTCGAAGTTGGCGCGGTTGGATCCGGCATTGAACACGGGTGCGGCGACGCCGGCGCCGATCGAGAGCACGCGGTTTTGCCAATCGAGGAAACGGTTGGCATCGAGTGACTCGAATCCCGCTGAGGCGTTGATGGTGAAGTTGGGATAAAAGTTTGCCTGGGCGACGCCGATCGCGGCATTGGCGCTACGCAGTGATTGTTCGGCGGCGCGAACATCGGGTCGGCGGTTGAGCACCTCGGCGGGACTTCCGGCATGGATCGACGGGATCGGTGGCAGTTTGCTGTCGCGTGCGATGGAAAACGACGAGGGGCTGTGGCCGCAA
>JAGWXY010000148.1 GCA_018969605.1 Verrucomicrobiota bacterium
GCAGGCGGCCGCAAGGCATGGGCTCATCTGCAAAGAACCCGCGCCCTACGCGGTGTTCGAAGACTTCGGCGACAACGCCATGGTCTTCAGCGTCTACTACTGGATCGACATGAGCGCCGGCGCCAACTCGTCAGTGATCGCCAGTGACCTGCGCCTGATGATCGAGAAAAATTTCACCGAAGTCGGCATAGGCGTGCCATTCCCCCAACGCGAAATGCACCTGAGCACGGACACCCCCATCGAGGTGCACATGGTGAAGGGAAATGCTAATTGATAAATTTTGAATTTTGAATGAGGAAGTAAATGAAGGAGTGGCCTCTTCTCTTGCGTCTTGATTCTTGAAGTCTTGCTTCTTTGACCGGTAGGGCGATGCGGCCCTCCATGTTTTCATCGAAACGCGGCGGCGCAGAGCACACGGAGGAAAGCGCGGAGTTTTTGAGGCCTCTCAAAACATGGAGCGGGACGCTCCATAGACGGCCTGGAGCAAGATGCTCCAGCTACAAGGAAGAGGTGTCCCGCAAGGTGCGTGACACTGCCGGCGGGACGCCGGCGATCCCCATTGAAGAATCGGCGCTGCTAGGCCGCATCGCACACCCGAAGCGGACCTTTGAGACAAAGGTCCCTGCCTATGAAGAAGCTGCCTCTTCAATTTCAGCATTTTAGCGTTTCAGCATTTCAGCTTTTACCTATCCGTCCCGCCGACTTCTTCTTGAAACCTCTTATCTTTGGTCTATTTTCGAGTCATGGATAAGAAAGCCCAAGCTCCGGACGCCTTCGCGAATGATCCGTTGTTTCTGGAAGTCATGGCAGAAGCACTTGCCATTCAGGACAGATTCTCTGCCGAGCCGGTTTATGCAAAAACGGGCAAAGGTTACCTGAAAAGTGTCGGCGTCGCAGAGCTGGAGGCTTTGAAAAAAGCCAAAATCAAACCAGACAGCGCCGCCGGTTCATGAGCGCCGCCAAACGATGGCTTGAACCTTTTGCATGGGACTTCGTGGTCGCCCAAAACGAAGTTCTGTGCAACCAGAAATCAGCCCATCACGGCCCGACCAGCGACGGGCATGAAATCGGAAAGCAGCTTTGGGAGGAGGCGAGGCAACAGGAAATGAGCCTGTTCGAGACAATCGATGTTTGTCGAAAATGTCACCGTGTCGCTCCCTTCACGAATTTTAATGGCAATACTTTTTCCGCCATTGCCCGCATCATCATTCGCAAACTGAATTTGCCTCCAGAGCAAGACTTTCTCATCCGCAGCCTCGCAGGCCACATCGTTGCAGGTGTTGCCAGTGATGAGGAAATTAATGCGTTCAAAAAATTCAGCGATTCGCTCAAGCTCGAGAGATGAAGAGGGGGATCGTGGATCGCGGATGAAGAGGCGCTTCGCGCTGGGGAGGTACGACACTCTTGTCGTACTCTATGGAGGAAGCAGCCGCTGATTTAGTTTCTTCTGTCTTCTCCCGGTAGGGCGATGCGGCCCCGCAGCGCCGACTCATTCAAAGAGATAGGGATCCATGTTTTCATCGAAACGCGGCGGCGCAGAGCACGCAGAGGAAAGCGCGAAGTTTTTTGTGGATCGGGCTAGGTGACCCATCGAGACCCTCCCCATTTTCTCTGCGAAAAAATTTCACAGTCATCCCACAGGAAGGCTTAGCTTGGAGCGGAAAAATGGGCTGGTGTTGAGTTGAAATCCCTGCCACTCGGTAGGGTATATGTACAAAACTACACCAACCCGCGCCAATGTGGTCGTCCTTAAGCAAATGCT
>JAGWXY010000081.1 GCA_018969605.1 Verrucomicrobiota bacterium
TGGCCTTTTCCTCTTTCACCGCCGCCAGCGCGTCGTAAACGGCAAATAACATCGTGAAAAGGGTCAGCAAGGCACAGGCGCCCCACCACAGCAAAAACACCATCGGCCCGGATGCCAGCCACGCATCAAGCACCCACACGCCGCAAACGATCATGACCATCGATGCAAACAGGAAAGCACTCAACCAGCGGCGCCGTGCCGAGCGATCGCGCAGAATCCCGCCCGCGATCTGCTTGCTGTTATTCCAATCGTCGTTTTCGCGCATCGCCTACCTTTGCCATAGCGGCCCGAGGAAATCGAGATACCAAACCCAAAGCCGCCAACCGCCGAAAGCCCAGGTCAGCGCACCCATCGCAAGAAACGGACCGAAGGGCAGCTGCCTGCCAAAGCCGATGCGACCAATCAACGCCGCGACCAAGGCAAAGATCGACGAAGCAAAAAGCGCGAACAACACGCCCGACCAACCGAAAAACGCACCGATCATGCCCATGAGGTGCACATCGCCAAAGCCCATCGCCTCACGCGGAATCACGACCGATGTTGCCGTACCGGAAAGCGATTGCAGCTTTTCGATCGAATGCTTCGCGCCGTTTGGCAGCTCGATTTCAGTCTCACGAATCACCAACGTACCACCCCCATGCGTCTTGCCATCGACGCGAATCTCGCCGGTCTCGATGATCAATCGGTCGCTCTTTCGTGAAAACAAATCCCACCACGGGATCGACTCGCCATCGATCACAAAGCTCAGCGGGTCACTCTCGCCCGCTGGTTCCTTGAGCTCCCACGCGGTCGGTGTTTGAAACTTCATTGCCTTTTTGCCAAAGGCCAATTTCCCCAACTCGACTACCAGCCAAAGCCCGAAAAATCCCGCAGCCCAGCCGATGCCCGATTGGATCAAGGCCTCGCGCCATGAATCGCAACCACCGGCCATGCGCGGAAAATTCGGCCACACGATGGCAGCCAAAACACCAACGGCGGATCCCGCCCATGTGAGTGACACGGGAATGATCAAATGATCGGCGTCAATAAAACTGATCGCGACCAGCAAGGCCACCAGCACCCAAAGAAAAACCGCGGCCTGCGGCGGAAAAAATTTCCACGCTGCTAGAAACCCAAGCGCCGTGAGCAACTCGACCATCGGATAGCGCACCGAAATTTCACAACCGCACTTCGCGCATCGGCCGCGCAACCACAGCCAGCTCAACACCGGAATGTTCAACCACATCGGTATCGGCTCACGACACTTCGGGCAAAACGATCGCTTCGGCTCGTTCACCGAAATCCCCAAGGGCACGCGGTAAATCACCACATTCAGAAACGACCCAATGCACGCGCCGATCAAAATAACCGGAATCAGCCAAAGCCAATGATCGAAGGCGGGAATCAGCAAAGTGAAACCATTCAATCCACCGCGCAGGGCCTGACAAGAACAATGCCCGCCGTCGAATCATGCACGATATCGCATGAAAGATGACGGAATCGGCCGATATTTCACATCTGGGCTTGTTTTCCCGTGAGAATAGGTGATTGCCTTGTTTCCCGACCGCCCAGGCCTATCGCTTTTCCGCGCCGGATTTTTTCACACGCTTCATGGACACGCCTCCTTTCTCAGAACTCGGATTGCCACCCGCCCTGCTCTCCGCCATCGAAACGCTCGGCTACGAGCGCCCATCGCCGATTCAAGCCATGAGCATCCCGCCGGCGCTCGAAGGTCACGACCTGCTCGGGCTTTCCGCGACCGGCTCGGGCAAAACCGCTGCCTTCACACTGCCTGCCCTCGCTTCGGTCGATACCGCCGCACGCTTCCCGCAGGTGCTGATCCTTTGCCCGACCCGCGAACTCGCGGTCCAAGTCTGCGAAGAGGTCCACCGCCTCGGCGCAAAAATGAAAGACCTTCACGCGACACCGGTCTACGGTGGAGCACCGATGGACCGCCAACTCCGCGCCCTGCGCGATGGCGCCCAAGTGGTGGTCGGCACCCCCGGCCGTTTGCTCGACCACCTGCGCCGCGGATCCTTCGATCCATCTCGCGTTCGCATGGCCATCCTCGATGAGGCCGACCGCATGCTCGACATGGGCTTCAAGGAGGAAATGGACGAACTGCTCGCGGCACTGCCTGCCGAACGACAAACACTTTTCTTCTCGGCAACGATGAGCCCGGGCGTTTCGCGCCTGATCAAGAGTTTTGGAAAAAACCCGAAGGTCATCGAGATCCAACAAAAATCCCGCACGGTCTCGACCGTCGAACAATCGTATTTCGAAGTTCGCCAGCGCTCAAAGGTCGAGGTGCTCTCGCGCATCCTCGACATGAATCCCCCACGCCTCGGGATCATTTTCTGCAACACGAAGCGCTCGGTCGATGAGTGCACTGAAGATCTCATCAACCGCGGCTATGCCGCCGACCGCCTCCATGGCGACATCACCCAACAAATGCGCGAGCGCGTGCTGAAACGCTTCCGCGATGGTGCCGTTGAGCTACTCGTCGCCACCGATGTCGCAGCCCGCGGACTCGACATCGATGAGATCGACATCGTCTTCAATTACGACCTGCCCACCGACCCGGAAGATTATGTCCACCGCATCGGTCGTACCGGCCGCGCCGGACGCTCGGGCCGCGCAGTGAGCTTTGTCTATGGCCGCGACATTTACCGCCTGCAATCGATCGAGCGCTACACCCGCCAAGTCATCAAACGCGAACGCATCCCCTCGGTCGAACAAGTCGAAGGCCGTCGCGCGGACTTGATTTTTGAATCGCTTCGCGAGCGCCTCGAAAGCGGAAAATTCGATGCCTACCAGGACAACATCGACCGACTCCTCGAACAAGGCCACACCCCCACCGACATCGCCGGCGCACTCGTCACGATGCTACGCGAAGCAAGCGGCCGCGAAGGGTCGCCGATCGAAGAAGACCGCGAGCCGGAAAAACCCGCACGCGGTGGCAAGGTCCGCGACGCCCGACCTTTCGAGCGCGATGAGCGTGGATTCAAAACCGAACGCCCGAGGCCCGGCGCAAAATTCGAACGCGGTCCGATCCCGCACGAAGCAGGCATGACCCGCATGTTTGTCTCGCTCGGCAAGACCCACGGCGTGTTGCCCAAGGACATCGTCGGCATGATGTACCGCGAAGCCGGACTGCCCGATGGCAGCCTTGGCCGCATCACGCTTTTCCCGAAACACGCGCTGGTCGATGTGCCGGAACAATTCGCCGATCAAGCAATCCGCAACACCCGCAATTCCAAACTCCGCGGCAAAGCATTCCGCATGGATGTCGACCGCGGACCTGTTTGAAAACCGACGAGCGGAAAAATCCCGTCTGGCACTTGTGCCCGCGCGCTTGCGGTTGACCCGTCACGCGTCAGCTCATAGTTTCCCCGCGCATCATGAATCCCACCACGACAGCCTACGGCACATGGAGCGGCGGACGCTTCATGCACTTTGGCGAGACCCTCGACGAGGACCGCTTCATCCAGTGCATCGAGACCGCCTATGAATCCGGCATCCGCACCTTCGTCACCTCGGATGTTTATGGAAATGGCAAGGCCGATGAACTGCTCGGCCGCGCGCTCGCCGGCATCGATCGCTCGACTTACTCGCTGGTGGGAATGATCGGCCACGATTTTTATCAAGGTCAGCGCCAAGGCTCACGCGGCTACCCGCGCTTCACCGATCCCGAGCTACGCGGGCCCGAGGGCTACGCCGACTTCGTGCACATGGCGACCTCGAAGGAATTGGAACGCTGCGGCAGCGATCACTTCGACCTGCTCATGCTGCACAACCCCGATGAGAGCGGCTATACCAGCGATGTCCTTTGGCAGGCGATGAAGTCCGCCAAGGATCAAGGACTCACCCGCATGCTCGGTATCGCACCCGGCCCCGCCAATGGCTTCTCACTCGACCTCGTCGGGTCCTTCGAACGCTTCGGCGAACTCATCGATTGGGCGATGCTCATTCTCAATCCACTCGAACCATGGCCGGTCGGACTCACCCTTCCCGCCTGCGAAAAACATGGCGTGAAAGTCATGACCCGCGTCGTCGATCACGGCGGCGTCTTTCATGATGACCTCACCCGCGAAGGACACATTTTCAAGCCCGGCGATCACCGTACTTACCGCCCCGAAGGCTGGGTCCAGCACGGCATGGAAAAAGCCGACCGCATGCGACCGATCGCCGAAAAGCACGGACTCACGATGATCCAATTTGCATCGATCTGGAACCTCAGCCACCCGGCAGTCGAATGCGTGATTCCGACCTTCATCCAAGAAGCCGGCGATGGCGCGCGTCCGATCGAAGATAAAATCCGCGAGTTTGCGGCGCTGCCCGACATTCGCCTCAGCGCTGAAGAAGTCGAAGCCGTGCGCGAAATCGGCGACAACACCGGCTGCATGACCCTCAAGGGTGCCAGCAAACGCCACAGCACCAGCGAACGCCCCGACGAATGGCCCATGCGCGATGACCTGCTTGCCACCGCCGGACGCTACGGGCTCGGCACCGATTGGTAATTTTTTCCATCCGCCATGCACCTCGTCGCCATCGTCGCCATGACCACCGATCGCGTGATCGGCCGCAATGGCACGCTGCCATGGCACTTGCCCGAGGACCTCGCATTTTTCAAACGCACCACCAGCGGCCACCCGATCGTGATGGGCCGCAAAACTTTCGAGTCGATCGGTCGCCCCCTGCCCAAGCGCCGCAACATCGTGCTCACTCGCGACCCGAATTGGTCCGCACCCGGCACGGAAGTGATCCATAGCCCGGAAGAACTCGCAAAAATCCCGGACATCAACGGCACGGTCTACATCATCGGCGGCGCCGAAATCTATCAAGCCTTTCTCCCGCACACCGACGAAGTCCTCGTCACCCATGTGCTCGAGCCTCACGCTGGCGACACCTATCTGCCACGCTTTGAAGACGAGTTTCCGCACTCGACCCTCATCGAGACTCATCCGCAATTTGAGATCCGTCGCTGGACACGCGAACCGGCCTGATCGATTTCACTCTGCGATCCAGCTCATCCGCAACAACTCACGAAGCCTCTCCGGATCGGTCGCGGATGTCTTGGCCACAAAGCCCCGCGCATGCGCGAAATGCACATCGTCGCATTGCTCGATGCGGGTGAAGTCCAAGCGCGGATGATCATTGTGCCGCGAAAGCCCGAAGCCCTTGCTACGGCGATCGGGGTACACCAAGCCAACAATCTTGCTGCCTTCGGGATGCCGCAAAATGAATCGCCCGACACCGGCCGAAGGTTCATCGGGCAGAGGTTCCGTGCGCGGCAGGTATAGCACGCGAAATGATTCGCCGCCGGTCTCAATGTCCCAAAATTCGCTTATTTTTTCGATGAAATTCAAACGCTTGCGCAGGCCCTTGATGTAGGCGACGAGATCCTCGCCGATCCAACGCATCATCTTCCACAGGATCGCACCTTTTTCCAATCGGCAGGAAATCGCAAACCGCCGCAGCAAGGTCACATCGACTGGAGAGTTCAATTTCGCCAGCGTATCGCGCCCGATGCCGAGCCAACGCGATGTTTCCTGCGGTCCGCGCGTATCGAGCCATTCGGTCGGCTCAAGCCAGTCGCAAAATGAACGGGCATCATCATACATGCCCAAATGCTGAAGCACCAAACTCAGCGAACAAAGCGGCTCATGATCGCGGGGAAATTGATGATGATCGAAATTCCCGAGTTCGGGCTGATGCTCACCACCGACATCGACCACTGCAATGGTCGGATCAGCCAGATCGGCCGCAGTCGGTTCCCTGCGCACAATCGGCGCAGGACTCACCGCCAACAACACGCAGCAGGCAAGAAACTCGTCTTTATGCGAACTGCCGGGATGGGTGACAATGAGCGAATATTTCATGGGTGACTTCAAAGCGTTGGGATGTAACACCCGCCCGAAGCAACCTGCAACCTCAAGCAGAGTTTTTTATCCTATGATCCCATTAGCAATTCGTTTGGCGACAAAACCATTCGCAAAAATTTCCATTGGCGCGGTACTCTCGGGCATCTAAATCAGCGCGTGTAAATTGCACCCATGATCACCCGCCGCGAAATTCTCCAACACCTCGCCACCCTTGCCGCATGGAGCGCCGCACGCTCCACACTCAGCGCCGCCGAAAATCCATCGGCCGCCAATGACTCTGGCAAACCATTCGACAGAGATTGGCTGATCTCGGAAGCCAAGCGCATCGCGAGCCTTCCTTACGATGCACCACCATCGAAACTTCCCGCATGGATCGAGGGCCTCGACTACGATGGCTATCAATCGATCAAGTATCGCCCGGAAAAAGCACTCTGGCATGGCGAGAACCGCCAACTCGAAGCACGGCTCTTCCACCTCGGATTGTTTTTCCGCCACCCGGTCACGATTCACGAAGTCGATGGCGGCCGCGCTCGCACGATTTCTTACTCCAAGGACCTCTTCACCTACGGCAAAAATCTCAAAGTGCCCGAGCATCAGGAAAACCTCGGCTTTGCCGGATTCCGCATCGGCATGGCTCCCGACTTCAATGCCGACATGTTCGCATTCCTTGGTGCCAGTTATTTCCGCGCGGTAGGTGGCACCAAGCAATACGGACTCTCGGCACGCGGGCTTGCTGTCGACACGGCTTTGCCACGCCCGGAGGAGTTCCCCGACTTCCGCCAGTTCTGGCTCGAAAAACCGGCGAAAAATTCCGGCATCCTGCGCATCCACGCGCTGCTCGACAGCCCCTCGATCGCCGGTGCCTACACCTTCGATGTCACACCCGGCGAAATGACCCTGATGGAAGTCGATGCCACGCTCTTCCCACGCAAGAGCATCGAACGCATTGGCATCGCGCCACTCACCTCGATGTATCAGTGCGCCGAAAATGATCGCCGTGTCGCCGATGACTGGCGCCCGGAGATCCACGACTCCGACGGACTCGCGATGTGGAATGGCGCCGGCGAATGGATCTGGCGACCACTCGTGAATCCCCCCACCCTGCGCTTCAATTCGTTTCTCGACGAAAACCCGAAGGGCTTCGGCCTGCTCCAGCGCGATCAAAAATATGACCACTACCTCGACGACGGCGCGATGTACCACAAGCGGCCATCGCTTTGGGTCGAGCCTCTCGAAGCATGGGGCAAAGGTCAGATCCAACTCGTCGAAATCCCCAGCCCCGATGAGACCTTCGACAACACCGTCGCATTTTGGAACCCGGAAGAAGCTTTCACCCCCGGCCAAGAGCGGCGATTCCGCTACCGCTTGCATTGGGGCGACCGCATACCGGTCTCATCGCCGATGGCCCATGTGGTTTCCACACGCATCGGTGCAGGCGGCATTCCGGGTCAGAAAAACCGACCCGCATCATCGCGCAAGTTCGTACTCGATTTCAAAGGTGGTCGTTTCGAAAACCTTCCATGGGAAACTCCGGTTGAGCCGGTGCTCACCGCCTCGCGCGGCGAAATCCAACACCCGGCCGTGCGCCCGGTGGTCGATGGCGACACCTGGCGCTGCAACTTCGACCTTCTCGTCGATGGCAAAGACCCTGTCGACCTACGACTCTACCTCAAGGATGCCCAAGGCGCGCTGACCGAAACATGGATCTACCAGTACACGCCAACATGAGGCGCTCGAGCCCGCGCTGCCTTTAACTCAAGCATCGACCACATCAGCGCTCGGCGATGGGTTTCTAAATGCCAGCACCTTGTCGACGCGGATGCTGTCCATGTCGATGACCTCAAAGGTCCACTCGCCGGCGCTCACCCGATCGGCCTCGACCGGAATGCGCCCAAGCTCTTTGACCAACCATCCGGAGACCGTCTGAAATTCATCTCCACCGCCTTCCGGCAACGCAAAACCCTCAAGCCGCTCAGGCAGTTTCTCAATTTCGAAAAGCCCGTCAATCAACCAACTGCCATCCTCGCGTTGCCGCACCGGCATGGCCATCTGCTCTTCCATCGACGGCACATCACCGACGATGGTCTCCATCAGGTCGATGAGCGTCACCATTCCCATGACGCTACCAAACTCATCCAACACCAGTGCCGCGCGTTGACCTGTCTTGCGAAAAGTCTCTAGCAACACACTCGCCTTCTGAGTCTCGGGCACCAGCAGCGGCGCTTTCATGATCGATGCGAAATCCACGGTTTTTTGCGCGGCAAGCTGACCGTAAATATCCTTGATCGACACCATCCCCACGATGTTTTCGCGCCGCCCCTGATACACCGGAAAGACTCCCTGCGTGCTGCGCATGATCGCCGGCCATACTTCCTCATGCCTGGCGTCCTTTTCGATCCAAATAATTTTCGGCCGCGGAATCATGATGTCATAAGCGACCAGTTTCTCGAATCCGATCACGCCCTCGATCATCCTCGATTCCATGCGGTTGATCGAACCGGTCGTCATGCCCTGCCTCACCAGCACCGTGAGCTCCTCACGCGAAATCCCGCTATCCTCAGTTTCACGCACCCGGAAAAATTTCAGCAAGGCGCCCGTCGACCACGAGAGCAAACTCACTACCGGCGATGCCACATTCGATAACGCCGCCATCGGACCCGACATTGCGCTGGCAATGGCCTCGGGATACTTCATGGCCAAGCGCTTCGGTACGAGTTCGCCAATGACCAAGGAAAGGTAGGTCAGCACACCAATCACCAAGACCAATGAGATCGGCTTGGCATATTCGCCGATCATCGGAATCACACCGAGAAACTCCGCGAGTTTGCTCGCCACCGTGCCACTGCCAAGCGCACCGGCAACGATGCCGACCAGCGTGATGCCGATTTGCACGGTCGAAAGAAACCGATTGGGCGAATCCGCCAGTTTCAGCGCCCTCGCGGCACCGCTGTTACCCTTCTCCGCCATCGACTGCAGCAAGCCCTTGCGGGATGAAACAATCGCGATCTCTGTCATCGCAAAAACGCCATTGGCTAACAGCAGCACCAGAACGATGGAAATTTCTAACAGGGCGGAATTCATGAAGCAAAGCAACGAAGGCAGCCGATAACATGCAGAATATCCAACCCCTGTCAAAGGCAGGAGAAAAAGCCATTGGGGAAGCCGCATATATTTAGGCAGGGACCGTTCTCCGCAACGGTCCGCCCCGGTAGGGCGATGCGGCCCCGCAGCGCCGACTCTTTCAAAAAAGATTCACCGCAAAGCCGCCAAGGTCGCAAAGGAACGCAGAGAGGAAGAGTTAGAGGTTATTTGTTAGAAGTTATTGGGGAAGATGAAGAAACCGCATCTTCAATCCCCGGTAGGGCGCTGCGGCCCGCATCTTCTTCTTTCTTCCTCCCCCTCTTAAAACTGCCAACTTGAAACTTGAAACTTTGTCACCGATTCCACGGCATTTTCGCCAACACCATTGCCATGCCGCACCAGTCGGTGATCCCTGCAAATACCAAACCCGCACCCACAAACGCGCTCAACCCATAAAACGCGGGATGCACCCAAGTTCCAAGAATGACGCCCAAAAGCACCAGCATTCCCGCCGCGATGCGCACCTGACGCTCGAGCGAAATCGCCTTCACCCCACGCACCACCGGCAAGCCGGCGCTCTCCCACGCCGTCACGCCACCATCCAGCACCTCCAAATTTTCACACCCAGCCGCCTGCAACTTCTGATACGCCTGCTTCGCACGCTTGCCAGTGCCGCACACCAATACACAACGCTCAGCCCCACTCGCAGCAGACCTAACCGCCGCTGCGTCCAGCCGATCCAGCGGCATCAGATGCGATCCTTCAATATGCACCTCCCCATGCTCCGCAGGCGTGCGCACATCAATCAGTGAAACGCGTTTGCCGGAAGCGATTTCAGCATTCAGTTGTTTGGCATGAATCATCGTGACAGAATAAACGCCAAAAAGCTGAAACGCTCAAATGCTGAAATCAAGAATTTGGAACGCGGAGAGGAAGAGTTAGAGGTTATTTGTTAGAAGTTATTGGGGAAGATGAAGAAACCGCCTCTTCAAGGGAGCGCGGGCGTCCCGCCCGCATCTTAATCGTAGCTGGAGCATCTTGCTCCAGGCCGTCCTTGGAGCGTCCCGCTCCAAGTTCTGTGCAGCCAATGACCCACGCCGCTTCTTCATTTTCTTCCCCTTTGACCAATGATGGCTTACCTCTACCCAAAAAATCAAAAAAATTGAAGGTGTCCCAATAAATGTCCCACCCCCTGTGTTTGAATTGAGGCACTTGGAACCCCCATCCCTCCTCAACTCATGGAAAAACTAGCACCAAACGACCGCGTTGTAGCCGTCAACACAGACCTCTCCTGCCCTGTACACCCCGGCAGCAATTATCAACCACAGCTCATTTCGTTCCCGGACGGCCCGCTGCGCCGCGATCGGATCTACCATGTCCACCGCGTCGTCGATCGTGCAGATAGACATCAGGCCGTCTTCATCACCGGCACTCGGGTTTTCCTCGGGGCCGATGAGATCCCCTGGGACGCATCCCGCTTTCGTAAGGTCGATTGCCTCAAAGGCCATGTGCCTTTGAAGAATAGATTTACCGCGAAGACGCCAAGGAGGAAGTGAACATCGAACATCCGTAAGCGCTCAACAGAACCCCTCTATCCTGCGGTGCTCGTTTCGATATAGGGTGGTGGCCTATGTCAACCAACACCGATCAGACAGTAGGCGTCATCATCAAGTCCGACCGCTGCGGCCGTGCCCACTACACCTCGCAATACAAGCAGGAAGTCGTTGCAGCCTTTGAATCCAGCAGCCTCAGTGCTCCCGATTTTGCCCGGCAGTGCGGCATCAAGTATTCCACGCTCGCCGCATGGGTTGCCGCGCGCGGATGTGGCAAGGCCAAACCCTCACGTAAGAACACGCCCGCCTTCCTCATTGCCGAAGTATCGGAACAAACCGGCGCGTGCGCCTTGGAAGTTCAGTTGCCAGGCGGGGCTTTGGCCCGTGTTGCGGACGCCGAACAAATCCGCCTGCTCGCCGCCCTTCTGCGTCAACTTGCCTGAAGCCACTGCCATGCTCACCTTCAACGGCAACCTCAAGGTCTATGTCGCACTCGAACCCTGCGACATGCGCAAAAGCTTCAACACCCTCGCCGCG
>JAGWXY010000082.1 GCA_018969605.1 Verrucomicrobiota bacterium
GGCAGCACCACCGGCAAACGCATCTTCTTCGAGTGGACCCTCATCGCCGGCAAAAACGATTCACCCGAAACAGCAACTCGACTCGCCGATCTACTCAAAGGCATTGATGCCCACATCAATCTCATTCCGCTCAACCCAACCGGCGGATTCTCCGGCACCGCCAGCCCCTCCGGTGTGCAGTTTCAAAAAATCCTCCGCAACGCAGGATTCCCTTGTACCTTCCGTCAACGCCGCGGCATCGATGTCGCCGCCGGATGCGGCATGCTTAAGGCGGAGAAAAGAAGCCATCAAAAACCTAGGGTAAAGGATGAATGTGACGAGATCGTCACATAGCCCCCCTTGAGCGCTTTTCCTGCAACCATCAAGTATTGCGCTGTTCCTGAGCGAACGCTTGATGCCAATTTTTCACCATCGGAGATGCCCAGCCGGACGGACTTCATCCATGAAGTCCGTTCTTTTCTCAGCCACATGCATCATTGCTCTATTGGCAAGCACGGCCATCACCTATGCCGAGAGCCCCTCGTTCTACATCCGCCAGTACAAAGTCGAAGGCGCAAAGAAACTCACAAAGCTCGAAATCGAAGAAGCGGTCTACCCCTACCTCGGCCCGGGCCGCACTCCCGACGATGTCGAACAAGCCCGCCAAGCGCTGGAAAAAGCCCATCACCAAAAGGGCTATCAGACGGTTTCGGTTTCCATCCCTCAGCAAGATCCGCGCCGCGGCGTCATCCGTCTCGAGGTCTCTCAAGGCGCCGTCGCACGCCTTCGTGTGAAAGGCGCACGCTGGTTCCTGCCAAGCGAAATCCGCAAGGCTGTGCCCTCGGTCGCCGAAGGAAAAACGCCCAACCTCAACCAGTTCACCAAGGAAATTATTGCGGTCAACCGCCTCGCCGACCGCCGCGTAACGCCCGAACTTCGCCCCGGCACGGAACCCGGCACCGTGGATATCGACCTGACCGTCGAGGACAAGCTGCCACTTCACGGGTCCCTCGAACTCAACAACCGCTACAGCGCCGACACCACCGAGCTGCGCGTCAATGGCGCCCTCACCTACGGCAACCTCTTCCAAAAAGGTCATGTCATCGGCGGCAACTTCCAAGTCGCTCCGGAAAACCCAGACGATGCGCTGATCTACTCGGCATTCTACATGGCTCGCGTGGCGGAGAAGACGAGCCTGATGCTCACCAGCACGAAACAGAACAGCAAGATCAACACGGTTGGCGGCGCCACGGTCGGCGCACCGGGCGAAATCGTCGGACTGCGTGCGATGTTTGATCTGCCAACGAAAGAGAAATTTTTCCAAACCGCCAACATCGGCATCGATTACAAAAATCTCGAAGAGGACATCATCATCGGCAAGGACACGATCTCCTCACCTATCGAGTATTACCCGCTCACTGCTGGTTACTCGGCATCATGGAATTACGACAAGCACTACACCGAGTTCAATGCCTCGGTAAACATGCAGCTGCGCGGCATGGGCAGCGACGCCGAGGAATACGCGAACAAACGCTACAGCTCGCGAGGCAACTTCATCACGCTGCGCACCGACGCATCCCACACGCATGACCTTCCCGGCGGCGCGCAGGTTTTCGCCAAGGTCCAAGGCCAGGCGACCAATCAGGCTCTCATCAGCAGCGAGCAGTTCGCCGGCGGTGGACTTGGTACTGTGCGCGGATACCTCGAAGCCACCACCACCGGCGACCACGCGATCTTCGGCTCGATCGAACTTCGCTCGCCTTCAATCATCGGCAAATCTTCGGTCTCACTTTCGCAACCGAATGAATGGCGCATCTATGCCTTCGCCGATGCGGGCATGACGCACCTGATCGATGCACTTCCCGGCCAAGAAGCGCGCCCTCACCTCTATAGCGTCGGTGTCGGTTCACGCATCAAGGTCAAAAACCATTACCACGCCTCGGTCGACGCCGGCGTTCCCCTTTCCGAGCAAACCAACGCCGAAAACAACGATGTGCGCATCACCTTCCGCGGATGGGCCGACTTTTGATTCTCACCATTTCCAACAACCACCCTCATGAACCGCTTCTTCACAAGAAACAGTATCCTCACCACAGGCCTCGCCCTCATCTTGAGCACCAACCTCATCGCCGAAGATGAGGCCGCATGGTGGGATAAAAATTGGAGCCAACGCCAAAAGATCACTCTCGACGCTTCAGAGCTCACCGCATCCGCTGGCGATAGCAGCACGCTGCTGGTCCGCCTCTTTGAAGGAAATTTCCAATTCGCCGGAGCACGCGAAGATGGCAGCGACATCCGCTTCGTCGCCGCCGATGGCAAAACCATCCTGCCACACCAAATTGAAAGCTACGACGGATTGCTCAGCGAAGCATTCGTGTGGGTAAAGCTTCCGGTCAAACCATCGGCGAAGGAAACTTTGCACATTTATTACGGCAATCAGGACCCCGCGATGCCGGCTGCCGAAAAGTCCGGCGCATTCTCCAAGGATCATGTCGCGGTCTATCATTTCGCCGAACGCGGCGGCAGCCCTGCGGACTCGTCCGGAAATAACAACAATGCCTCCGCCCCCGCGGTCACCGCCCAAGGCGCGATCATCGGCAACGGCGCGCGCCTGCTCGGCAGCACACCGATCAACATCCCCAACACCGACAGCCTCGCATGGAGCGCCGGACAAGCGCTCTCGATTTCCCTTTGGGTCAAGCCTACAACCCTGCAATCCAACGCGGTCGTCCTCAGCCGCGCCGAGGGCAACAACGCACTGCACCTCACACTCGATCAAGGCGTGCCGCTGCTCGAAGTTTCCGGCACCCGCAGCCAGGCCGCAGCACCGATCGCCGCAGGCACATGGAGCCACCTCGCGCTGACCGCAGGCGAAGGGAAAATCCAACTCTATGTAAATGGCGAACCCTACGCATCCGTCGCCGCCACCATCCCGGCACTAACTTCACCACTGCTCATCGGCGCCGATGCCTCAGGCAGCAACACCACAGGCTTCACCGGCGAAATCGACGAACTCCAAATCACCAAATCCAACCTGCCGGCAGGCGCCATCAAACTTGCATCGATCAACCAAGGTGCCAGCGACTCCGCCCAACGCCTTCTGTCACTCGGCGAAATGGAAGGCGGCGAAGCAAGCGGTGGCGGTGGCGCACTTGAGCACGTGATGCTCTTTGGCGATATCGCCAAAAACATGATGTTCGACGGCTGGATCGCCATTGGCGTCTGCGTGCTCATGATCGCCGTCGGCTGGACGGTTGCTTACAAAAAATTCATCTACCTTGGCAAAGTCGAAAAGGCCGACAAGGAGTTCCTCAAAATTTGGAAAACCGTTTCAACCGACCTCACGGTCATCGACCACTCGGACGGCGCAAAAATCCGCAGCATGGGCGGCACGGTCGATGCCGATGCGCAGGACATGCTCAAGGACTCACCGCTCTACAACATCTACCACATCGGCTCGGAAGAAATTTCCCACCGCCTCCATAAGATCAATCACAAGATGGAAGGCCTTCCCGGCCGCTCGATCCAAGCGATCCGCGCCAGCCTCGATGCCGGCATGGTGCACGAAAACCACAAGCTTACCGACGGCCTCGTCTATCTCACCATCAGCATCGCCGGCGGTCCCTATGTCGGCCTTCTTGGCACGGTCGTCGGGGTGATGATCACCTTCGCCATCATCGCAAAATCCGGCGAAGTGAATGTGAACTCGATCGCTCCCGGTATCGCATCGGCGCTGCTCGCAACGGTCGTCGGCCTCATCGTCGCGATCCCAGCCCTCTTCATTTACAGCTACCTCAACGGCCGCATCAAAACCGTGGTGGCCAACATGCAGGTCTTCATCGACGAGTTCGTCGCGAAAATGGCCGAGTTTTACCGCCCACCGAACGAGCCCGAAGGACAAGCAGGAAAATCCATTTCCTGATCGACCACCAATCCAACTACCACCATGGCCTCCGCCGACGACAAAAGTTTCGACGACATCAATGTCACTCCGATGGTCGACCTCTATCTGGTCCTCCTGCTCATCTTCATCATCATGACCACCGCCGGCGTGCAAGGGGTGAAGGTGAACCTCCCGAGCGCGAGCGCGAAGTCAGCGCAAAAAATGGAAGCGCCCAAGACGCAAGCAATCACCATCGACTCAAGCGGTAGCATCAAGCTCAACACGGTGCCAGTCACGCTCTCCGACCTTGAAAGCAAACTCGGCCAACTCAAGGCCACCAACCCGGAGTTGCCAGTGGTCGTGCGCGGCGACCGCACCAACCAGTACCAACTGATCATGGATGTGCTCGATGTGCTCGGCCGCACCGGCATCACCCAGATCGGCCTCGCCACACAACCACCGAAATAATTTTCCACAGCGATGGCCGATACCACCAAGAGCAAAGGCAAGAAGGCGAGTCCAACGCGTTGGATCGTCATCGGCATTGCCGTGCTTGGTGTCGCGGCATGGATTTTTTCAGGCGACTCGAAGCCCTCACGCAAGGCAGCCAAGGCCAGCGAACCCTTGACCATCACGCTGCCACCACCTCCGCCACCGCCTCCCCCGCCGCCGCCACCTCCCCCACCACAAAATGAACCACCTCCACCCGAGGAGGAGGAAATGATGGAACAGGAACCTGTTGCTGAAGACGAGCCACCGCCCGAAGCCGCGCCCGAAGCACCACCTTCGGAAGATCTCAGCACCGGCATCACCGGCGGCAACGGACCCGACATGGGCCTCTCCAGCGGTCGTGGCAACGGTGGCAAAATTGGCGGATCCGGTAACCGCGGCGGTGGCAGCCGCTTCGGTTGGTACGCCGCAAAAGTGCAGAGCTCGATCCGTGACGCCCTATCGCGCCACCCCGCGACCCGCGGCGCGACGATGAACATCACGGTACGCGTCTGGCCCGACAGCAACGGCCGCATCACCCGCGCGCAACTGGTCGGCACCACCGGTGATCCAGCCACCGACCAAGCGATCAAAAACAGCATCCTCACCGGACTCCAACTCCCCCAAGCCCCACCCGCCGACATGCCCACGCCCATCGTCCTGCGCATCAACGGCCGCAAACCTTCATAAATTTTTCATCGCTCAAAACTTTTTCAATCCAGCGTCATGCAAACATCCCGCATACCGTCCATCCTTGCCGCCACATCGATCCTGCTGATCCAGCCGACGATGGCCAACGAGGAGGCTCCCGTTGAAAGCGCACCCGCCAATGCCGGTGATGAGTCGTCGTCGCCCGACCCGACCATCGATCTTCCGCTCTCCACCGATCTCCCCGAACGCAAGGATGTGGCATCTTCCACCCCCACCAGCAATGCCACGATCAATCTCATCAACCGCCTCGTGCAAAAAGGCATCCTCACTCAAGCCGAAGCTGCCGAGATGATCCAACAAGCGGAAGCTGACGCTGCCAAAGTCGCCGGAAACACCAAAGCCGAAGCGCCACCCCTCCCGGCTGAACCAAGCCCCGAGGAAGAAGCCACCATCACTTACATTCCCGAAGTCGTCCGCAACCAAATGCGCGACCAAATCCAACAGGAACTCCTCGCCCAAGCCCGCGAGGAAAAATGGAGCGAAAAAGCCACCCCAGACTGGACCTCAAAATTCCGACTCTTTGGAGACATCCGCGTGCGCTCGGAAAAGACGATGTTTCCTGATTCAAACGCACCCGCCGATTTCTTTCCAAACTTCAACTCCATCAACACCGGCGCACCTTACGACACCTCCATTGCAAACACGCAGATGTACCCCCAGTACAATGTCGATCAGGATCGTCATCGCAGCCGCCTTCGCGCCCGCGTAGGCACCGACATCACACTCGGCGATGGATTCAATGGCGGCATCCGGATCGCCACCGGCGAAAGCAACTCGCCAACCTCACCCAACCAGACCTTCGGTGCCTCGGGGGGGAATTTCTCAAAATACTCGCTGTGGCTCGACCGGGCATTCATCAGCTATGACGCCGGTCCGGGCGATGGCGAAGAACTGACCTTTTTCGGCGGCCGTTTCGACAATCCCTTCATGTCGACCGAGATCATGTGGGACGAAGACCTCGGCTTCGACGGCCTCGCACTGCGCGGCAAGGTGCGCATGACGGATGAGGTTTCGTCCTTCTTCACCGGCGGCTACTTTCCCGTTTACAACACCGATTTCAACTTCGCCAGCAACCAAACCGCCAAGTTTGAAAGCACCGACAAGTGGCTCAGCGGCGCACAGTTCGGCATCGAATGGAAAATCGCCACCGACCTGACCGCTAAAGTTTCCGTCGCCTACTACGACTACTCGAACATCCAAGGACAGCTTTCGAAAAAATACATTCCTCTCACGGATAAGGATGTGGGCAGCACCGACTCGCTCAGGCCTTCTTTCGCACAGCGTGGCAACACTTACATCCCCCTTCGCAACATCGACAACAGCACCGTCACCAACGATTTTGGAAACAAGTACCAGTATCAGTATTACGGCCTGGCATCGAAATTCAGAAACATCACCGGCAACGCACGCATCGATTATGACGGTTTCGACGACCTCTCGTCCTCACCTGTTCGCATATCATTGGTCGGCGAAGTCATCAAAAACACGGCATTCGATGTGAACCAGAGCGCCGCGATCAACAATTTTGGAGCTAACAACAAATACGAA
This sequence comes from Verrucomicrobiota bacterium, assembly GCA_018969605.1. Taxonomy (GTDB): domain Bacteria; phylum Verrucomicrobiota; class Verrucomicrobiia; order Verrucomicrobiales; family Akkermansiaceae; genus Luteolibacter. The sequence goes on from JAGWXY010000082.1 coordinate 6,611, forward strand.
GGTGGCGACGAAGCATGGAACCTTGCCTTCATGGTCGGCAATCCAGCCCTCGAATCCTTCGGCGACTGGCAGGCTAGCCTCGGCTACCGCTATGTGGAATCCGACGCGGTGGTTGATGCCTTCGCCGACTCTGATTTCGGCGGCGGTGGAACGAATCTAAAAGGTTTCACCCTTAGTGGCACCATGGCGCTGTCCAAAGCCGTGCGCTGCTCGCTGCGCTGGATGAGCGCCGACGAAGTCGCCGGACCTCCTCTCAGCTCCGATATCCTACAAGTCGACCTCAACGCCAAGTTCTGAAAAACAATCCACTCATTTACACACGCATGAAACGCGCATTCCTCACGCTCATCGCCTTCTCCGCATCCTTGCATGCGGCGGAAGATGCCGATCCCTCCGTCAAACTCCGCGAGCAACTCCGCTCGACAATGCTTCAACTTCGCACCTCCCAAGTGGAGGCCGCCAACGCCCAAGCGCTGCAAGCGGCTGCCGAAGCAAAATCCAAGGAACTCGAAGCCAAAATCGCCGATCTTGAAAAACGAAACGCGGCCATGGCCAAGCAGGCAAATGCCGAAAAAATCGCCGCCGAGGAATCCATCGCCACACTCAACAACAAGCTGGCCGATCGCGACAAACGCATCATCCAATTGAATGAAGCCCTCGCCAAATGGAAGGACGGGTACAACAAGGCAGCCGCCGTGGCCCGCACAAAGGAAGAAGAACGCGCCCAACTCGCTTCCGAGGCAATCGTGCTCAAACGCACCGTGGCCGACCGGGAAACAAAAAACATCGCCCTCTTCAACACCTCCAACGAAATCCTCGAGCGCTTCGAAAACTACGCTCTCGGCAAAGCCATTACCGCGCGCGAACCCTTCATCGGCACCACTCGCGTGAAGGTCGAAAACCTCGTTGAGGGCTACAAGGATCGTATAATCGACAACCGCATCGCCGCAACCGGCAACAAACCCAAGCCTTAATCCAATCCATGCACCCCATGATTAGGCTCGTCATATTGCTTAGCCTGACCTCTGTTTCCCATCTGTACGGCGAAGCGCCAGCCGTCATCGGACGCATCGGCGATATCGAAGTCACCACCGAACAACTCCGGGAGTCAATTGCGGGAATCGAAGGCGCAAATACAAACACCGCAAACAATCCTCAGGCGCTCGGCCAATACGCCCGTGCACTGCTGCTTCAACGGCTCGTGCTCCAACAAGCCCGCGAACAAAAATGGGATCAGGAACCGGCGGTGATCGCACGCATGGTTCGCGCCCGCGAGGCGGCGCTTTCGGAAAGCTATCTGGAATCAAAATCCAAACCCGACGCCTCTTACCCATCCGAACAGGAAATCAAGGACGCCTACGAAGCCAACAAATCAAAGCTCCTGATCCCAAAATCCTACGAACTCGCCCAGATCTTCATCGAATCACCCGAAAGTGGAGACTCCAGCGCCCAAGCGAAGGCGAAATCAAAACTCGAAGAAGTCCGCAAACAACTGGCCGCCAAGGATGCCGACTTCTCCAACATCGCCCGCACATCTAGCGACGAAAAATCCAGCGCCGAAAACGGTGGCAAAATCGGCTGGCTCGCGGAAAACCAGATTCAGCCCGAAATCCGCAGCAAACTGCCCGATCTCAAACTCAAAGCGGTCTCCGAACCGATCCGCCTCGATGACGGCTGGCACATCATCAAGCTACTCGATGTCCGCGAAGCACGTCCTCCCACACTCGATGAGATTCGTGACAATCTTTTTGCGTCACTGCGTGAAGAAAAATCCCGCGAGCTACGTCAAAATTACATCGCCGAGCTGCTCAAAAAGCACCCCCTCGCAATCAACGAAATCGAACTCATGAAGCTCGCCAAGTGATGATCACAATTCCCTCAACTCATTCAGAGACCAGCGTTCGTACTCTCTTTGCTGAAAACTGAACACTTGAAACTTTAATCTTCACCAATGAAACCAAAACCTTGGTTCTTTTACAAAACGCGACTCTTCGGCAACCAGCTTCGCTATGGCGCACCGCTGGCCATCGGATTTGCCGTGTTCATTTCAGGAACCCAGGTTGAGGCCCGCAACATTCTGCGCTCACCCGGCGGCGGTGGTGGCGGCGCTGCCAACGCATCCACTTCATCCGGCGGCACTCAAGCAGATGCGCCGACAGCCAGCAATGTCGATGCCGCCCGCGCCAACGCTAACAATATTCTCAGGCGCACCAACCAAACCCTAGACTCAATACGCGCGGTGCAAAACGCCGCTCGTGCTGCGGCTGCTGCCGGGCCCAATCGCCTGGCCAACAATCTCCCCGATGTGCCAAATGGTCTCGGCGTCAACGGCCTCAATCCCCACGCCGATGCTCAAACCAACCCCACCCAATGGTGGCAGGGTGCCGACGCACCGGTTCAAACCGTCTCCGGCGAGAATGTTAACGTAAAGGTCAAGCAAAACGCCCAACAAGCCCTCCTTCATTGGCAAACACTCAATGTCGGAAAAAAAACCACCCTTCACTTCGATCAAAGCGCCGGCGGCGCCAATGCGCCACAGTGGGTCGCGTTCAACCTAATCAATGATCCATCCGCCAATCCCACGCAAATTCTCGGCACCATCAAAGCGGAAGGCCAAGTCTATCTCATCAACCCCAACGGCATCATCTTCGGCGGATCCAGCACCGTCAACGCCCGCGGCCTCGCCGCCTCGTCCCTGCCGATCAATACGAATCTCATCCAGCAGGGATTGCTGAATAATGCCAAGGCAGAGTTTTTGTTCAACGGGCTTGGGCAATCAACAAAAACTGGAGATATTGAGGTTCGGGCCGGGGCGCAGATCACCAGCCCTGTGGGCGATGATGGCAACGGGGGACGGGTTTTCCTCACTGGGGCAAACGTTAAAAATTCTGGAACTATTTCCACAGCGAGTGGCCAAGCCATCCTTGCAGCGGGCCTGCAAGTTGGGGTCGTGGCGCACTCTACCGATGATCCAGCGATCCGCGGTCTTGATGTCTATGTGGGAGCGATTAGTGACCCGGCTTCGATTCTCGAGCCTTACGCAGGAACTGCCACCAACCTTGGCTTAATCGAGGCTGCACACGGCAACATCACCTTAACAGGCAATAAGGTGAATCAGAGTGGTGTTCTCGAAAATTCCACGTCCGTGTCCCTGAATGGCAGCATCAGATTGCTTGCTAACTACGGGGCAGTCAAGAACACGGGTTACGATCCGAATATCTTAACATCGGGCAATCCTTTCAATTACACATCTGCCGGAACTGTGACGATGGGGGAATCAAGTGTCACCCGGATTCTACCCGAATATCTAAGCGAGGATAAGACCACGGGCACAGATCTTGCCCTGCACTCGCAGATTCAAGTCCAAGGGAAGAATATCTACATGGCGGACGGTTCAATCATCTTGGCACCCAGTGCCAAGGTCTCGTTGAATGCTGGGGCATGGACGGCACTCCCTACGGGTCCCTACTCTGCTTTTCTCAATTCTGAAGGGCAAATTTATCTGGATCGAGGTGCTGAAATCAACCTGGCCGGCACAACCGATGCCTCAGCTTCCGTATTGCAAAACTATTTAACGATCACTCTGCGTGGTTCTGAGTTGTCTGTAGCCCCGCTTCAGCGCGATGGAATTCTTCGTAATTCCACCATCATCGTCGACATTCGAAAAACAGGAACTTACAATGGCGTTGATTGGGTTGGAACCCCACTGGCGGATGTCGAAGGGTATTTAAATTTAATCGAGCGCGATATCAGCCAGTTGACAACCGCAGGTGGGGAAATCCATCTCGCTGCGGGTGGATCGATAGTGATTCGAGACGGATCAAAAATTGATGTGTCGGGTGGTTGGACCAATTTCACTGGGGCCAATGTGCAAACCACAAAGCTCCTGTCCAGCGGACGTCTTGTCGACATTGCGAATGCCACGCCAAATCAAGTTTACGAAGGCATCTACACTGGGCGGACGACAGCCACGAATGCCAAGTGGGGTATTGTTCAGGATTTCATCAACCCCCTGGCTATAAACGGAGTGCGCTACGAAGCGAATTACACCCAAGGAGCGAATGCGGGAAGCATTTCAATTGTCAGTCCTTCGCTGGCACTGGATGGAAACTTGGTAGGGACCCGTGTGTCGGGTGCCTACCAGATTCGCTCCAGCATATCGAGCAGCAACTTAGCCTCCTCCGCTTCATTAACTCTAAAGTTACAGGCTCAGTTGTTATCAG
>JAGWXY010000149.1 GCA_018969605.1 Verrucomicrobiota bacterium
CTCGTTGAGGTGCTTGTCCCCTCGCCCGATCGCGTGCAGCCGCAATGCCCACTCTTCGGCGAATGCGGTGGCTGCCAATACCAGCACCTTTCGTACGAAAAACAATTGGCGTGGAAGTCGCGCCAGGTCGAAGAACTGCTCAAGCACATGGCCGGCATCGTTTTTCCGGTCAGCCCGTGCATGAGCACACCACAAATTTGGAACTACCGCTCGAAGATCACGCCCCATTTCGAAAAGCCTCACAACGGTGAAATTGGTGAAATCGGTTTCCTCGCCAATGGCCGTCGCTCGCAGTTGGTCGATGTGCCGGAGTGCAAAATTGCGATGGATGAAATAAACGCCGCATTGCCACGCATCCGCGAGGAAATCCGCGCGAAGGCCCACAGTTTCAAACGCGGATCGACGGTGCTCATGCGCGCGACCGAAGGCCGCGTCGAAACCGACTTCAAGGCCACCGCTGCGGAAAAAGTCGGCTCGCTGAGATTCGAGTTCCTCGCCGGCGACTTCTTTCAGAACAACCCGTTCATCTTGCCGGCATTCACCGGCCATGTCGCGAAACAAGCCTCGGCCGGTGGTGCAAAATTTCTCGTCGATGCCTACTGCGGCAGCGGTTTGTTTGCGCTCACGCTCGCCGGAAATTTCGAAAAAATCGCGGGCGTCGAGGTTTCCGAAACCTCATGCCAATGGGCGCGCAACAACGCCGCGGCGAACGGCATCGGCAATGTCAACTTCATGACCGCGTCGGCCGAAGCAATCTTTGGGAAAATCGATTTTCCTAAGGACGAAACCGCAGTCGTCATCGACCCTCCACGCAAAGGCTGCACGCCGGAGTTTCTCCAACAACTCATCGCCTTCCACCCTTCGCGCATTGTTTATGTGTCCTGCGATCCTGCGACGCAGATTCGCGACCTGAAGCAACTTTCGGAAGGCGGCTATCGCTTGCTCGAAGTGCAACCCTTTGACCTCTTCCCGCACACCCGTCATCTCGAATGCGTGATGACACTGGTGCGAGATTAGTCGTTTTTCTCCAACCAAACAGCCGCCGAATTCCCCGCGCGCGCGCCGGTGGCAAAACATCCCTGCATGAGGTAACCGCCGGTCGGTGCTTCCCAATCGATCATTTCCCCCGCAACAAAACACCCGGGAAAACGCCGCAGCATCAAGTCTTGATCGAGCTCGCTCCAAGCCACGCCACCCGCCGATGAAATCGCTTCATCCAAAGGGCGCGGGCCGCTGAGCGGGATCACACAATGCTTCACCTCATCGGCCAACGATGCGACATCATGCCATTTCTTGCGGGCCAGAATTGCATGCGCCGCATCGGAAAGTTTCCATCGAACGCGCGCCGCATCCAAAACATCGCGCTTCACGGACTCCATTTTTGCCACGAGTTGCTCGCGCGTAAAGGTCGGTTTGAAATCAATCGCGATCTCCGGATGTCTCATCGCGCGCAGCACGGAGCCGAGTTGATAAATCGCGCCACCCTCAAGCCCATATCTAGAAACCAGTAACTCTCCGACTGCTTGCTGGTCACCGGCGCTGACGACAATGTTCTTGAGCGGCTTGCCCTCGGCCGCGGCAAGCGTCTCCGCCGACCAGGCAAGCTCCCAGCCGCAATTCGCAGGCACCAGAGGCCGACATTCGATGCCACACGCCGCGAAGCAATCGATCCA
>JAGWXY010000083.1 GCA_018969605.1 Verrucomicrobiota bacterium
TGCAATTGGATGCGCATGGCATTTTCGCGGGCTTGGCGTTTCTCGAGGTAGTACGAGTAGTTGCCGGGTTGCACGAAGACGCCGTCATCCTCGAAGGCGATGATCTGGTCGCAGATCCGATCGAGAAAATAGCGGTCGTGCGAAACGCAGATGACCGAGCCATCGAAGTCGGCGAGTGCTTCTTCGAGCATGCGGAGCGAGGGCAGGTCGAGGTCGTTGGTGGGTTCGTCGAGCACGATGAGGTTGCCTCCGTTTTTGAGCACCTTGGCAAGCATGAGCCTTGCGCGCTCACCGCCTGAAAGGAGATCGACGCGTTCGTTGATGCGTTGGTCGTTGAAGAGGAATCGCCGTAAATAATTGCGCGCGCCGAGCGGCTGATTGCCAAACATCAGCTTTTCATTGCCATCGGAAATTTCGTCGAGCAGCGAGCCGGTGCCATCGAGTTGCATGCGCGTTTGATCGATGTAATTCACCTTCACGCGTTTGCCGGTGACTGCGCTGCCTTCGCTGGGCGCGATTTGACCGAGGCAAAGTCTCAACAAAGTGGTTTTGCCTACGCCGTTGCGGCCGACGATGCCGGTGCATTGGCCGGGCTTGAGGGAAAGCGAGAGGTGGCGAAACAGCCAACGAGGCGAAGTGGCGCTGCCAACATTCACGCCCGCGTCTTCCAGTTCGACAACGATGTTGCCGAGGTCCGGTGGAGGTGGAATGAGCAGATCCATTTCGCGCTCTTCGGGCGGGGCTTCCATTTCTTCGATCTCGTAAAATTTATCCATCCGGTGGCGCGACTTCGTGCCGCGTGCCTTCACGCCCGAACGCACCCACTCGAGTTCTTCGCGCAGGAAGCGTTGGCGGCGTCTTTCGGTTTGCTCGGCGATTTGCTGGCGCACGGCCTTCGATTCAAGAAAAGCGGTGTAGTTTCCCGGATGCGAATATGCGCGACCTTGATCAATCTCGATGATGCGTGTGGCGATGACATCGAGAAAGTAGCGGTCGTGCGTCACAAAGATGACTGCGCCGGGAAAACTTTTCAGATAATCCTCGAGCCAGCGGATTGATTCGGCATCGAGGTGGTTGGTTGGTTCGTCGAGCAAAAGCAAATCCGGCTGGCAGGCCAGCGCGCGGCACAACGCAACGCGGCGTTTTTCGCCACCCGAAAGCGGGCCGACCGCGACCTCGAGCGGTGGAGCGCCAAGCGCGGTGGTTGTTGCCTTGATGCGCGCGTCGAGGTTCCAACCATCGGCGTGATCGATCAAGTGCAGCAGCTCGGCAAGCTCGGCTTCCGTGCCCTCGCCATTTTCATATCGACGCACGGCATCGACGATGTCGGCGGCGCCGGCGGCAATGTTTTCATGCACGCTCAATTCCGGATCGAGCTCGAACTCCTGCGGCAGATACCCGACACGCAACGCGCGGCGCAGCGCGATGTCGCCGGAGTCGGCCTTGTTCTGCCCAGTGAGGATTTTCAGCAGCGAAGTTTTGCCGCATCCGTTGCGCCCGACCATGCCGACTTTTTCACCGGCGGCGACTGCGAGCGTGACGCCATCGAGCAAGGTCTGGTAGCCATAGGTGAGGCGGATTTCGTTGGCGGATAGGAGGGTGGACATGAGGTGAAAGGTTAGGCGCGATGTTTGCGGGTCGCGGCGATGAAGATCAGCAACACAACGGCGAAGCCTGTGGCTTGCCAGAGAAGCGCTTGTTGAAATGCCGGAATGGCGGATTCGCTGCGACGATGAATGCCGGCAAGCACCAGTGAAAAGATCAACGAGTACGCACCGTAGCCGAGGTTGAAGGCGAGGCCTTTCACGCTGAGCAATGTCGCGCGCTGATGCGACTCGGCGATGCCGTGAAGGAAGCGGCTGATCGTGAATCCGACAAAGCCGAGCATGGTCATCAGAAACATCGCGGGCAGGAGTCCGGCCCATGGCCATGCGGGGATCAGCAGGATCAATGCGATTGCTGCCGCCGCTCCGCCAAGAGCGAGGCTGGTCGTTGTTTTGAATCGTTGGTTCACCGCAGCGGCGATGCTTGGAATGAACCAGTTTGTCACGGCAACCGTCGAACCGATGAACCCGAAGGCCCAAGCGGGAATGCCGATGAGACGGTAGTACTCGCTGTTGAGCGTGGCAAAATTTCTTGCGACCGCATCAATGAGCAGTCCGCCGATCAGCACGATTGCAATGCTCTTGGTCGTGAACGCATAGGCTGCGGTGCGGATGGTGAGGTTCAGCGCTGCGCGGCAGCGGCCGCCTGCGTGATCGAATCGTTTTGCGGTTTCCTCAAAGCGCCGCGCGATCCACAAGCAGCCGATCGCTTGCAGTAAAACGAGCAACACGGGCAGGCGTCGTGCGACATCGGTGTCGACATGCAAAGCATCCGGCGTGAGGCGGTTCCACCACGAGGGGTCGTAGAGCAGCGCGCCGAGTGTCATTGCGACGAGATAGCCGGCCGAGCGCCAACGCATCGCGGTGGCCATGACTTGATCCCATGCCGACTCGCGATTTTTTTCCGGCAGGGATTCGTAAACGATCGCCTCATCCGCGCCGCTGGCTGCGGCTTCCGAAGTGCCGGAGAGAAAACGGTTGAGCAGGCAAAGTGCGAACAAAAGGGCGCCACCGTCCTTGGGTGCGAAAAGCAGCATGCTCATTTCCAGCACCATCAACGCGGCGGAAAACACCAGCAGGCGTTTGCGGCCAATGGTGTCGGCAAGAGCGCCGGATGGCACTTCGAAGAGAAAGATCGCCGCAGCCCACACGGCATTGAGCAGCAGGTATTGTTCGAGGCTAAGCCCGAGGTCAGTGAAAAGCACCGCGAGCACCGGGTAGTAGGCCCGCGCATTGTAGAGAGTCGTGAAGACGACAAAAAGCCGCGCATTGCGCCCTTTGAAAGGTCCATCGCGATCAAAGAGGGCGTTCACAGCGCTGGTTTCTCACGCAATCGCCGCGCGGGCAAGATGATGCTCGTGCAATGTGCGCATGTCAGCTCATCCGCGCTTGCTTCCATGCCCTTGCGGGTTTAGCCCTGCGGCGCGATTTCATGTCACTTACCTCCTATGCCGTTCCCTCGCCCGCGTTGCAACGCGAGGTGAAGCGCCGTCGTTCGTTTGCGATCATTTCGCACCCGGATGCCGGCAAAACGACGCTGACGGAAAAATTTCTGCTCTACGGTGGTGCTTTGCAACTCGCCGGCAGCGTCACCGCCCGCAAGAACCAGCGTGCGACCACCTCCGACTGGATGGAGCTGGAAAAACAACGCGGCATTTCGGTGAGCTCGACCGTTCTCCAATTTGAGTACAAGGATTGTGTCGTCAACATCCTCGATACGCCGGGTCACAAGGACTTCTCCGAGGACACCTACCGCGTGCTGACCGCTGTGGATGCGGCGGTGATGGTGGTCGATGCGGGCAAAGGCATTGAGAGCCAGACGCGGAAATTGTTTGAAGTTTGCCGTCGCCGCGGTGTGCCGATTTTCACTTTCATGAACAAGCTCGACCGCCCGGCGCGGCCGACGCTTGATTTGCTCGACGAGCTTGAGAGCGTGCTCGGCATTCATGCTTATCCGTTGAATTGGCCGCTTGGTGACGGGCCGCGCTTCAAGGGCGTCTATGATCGTGAGCACAAGCAGGTGCATCTCTTCGAACGCACCGTGCATGGTGCTTATCGCGCGCCGGTGTCGGTGACCGGCATCGAGGATGAAAGCGTCAAGGCCGCGATGGAAGAGGCGACTTACCAGCAAGTGTGCGACGAGTTGGAACTGCTTGAGGGCGCGGGTGCGGATTTCGATGTGGAAAAAGTGCTTGCCGGTGAATTGACGCCGGTATTTTTCGGCAGTGCCGCCAACAACTTCGGTGTGCAGATGTTGCTCGATCGTTTCCTTGAACTTGCGCCACCGCCGCTGCCGCGCGAGAGCGACGAGCTCACGATCGATCCAGCATCGGAGGAATTTTCCGCCTTTGTTTTCAAGATTCAGGCCAACATGAACCCCAAGCACCGCGACCGCGTGGCCTTCGTGCGTATCGTCTCGGGCAAATTTGAGCGCGACATGAATGTGCTCAACACGCGCAGCGGCGAACGCATGCGGCTTGGCAACTCGCAGCGGCTCTTTGCGCGCGATCGCGAAACCGTCGATGATGCCTACGCAGGCGATGTCGTGGGCCTTGTCGGCAACTACGATTTGCTCATCGGCGACACGCTTGCCTCGAAGAATGGCGTGACCTTTCACGAGATTCCGCGCTTTGCACCCGAGTGTTTTTCTTACCTGCACAACAAGAGCACCGCGAAGTACAAGCGCTTCCGCGATGGCCTTCAGCAACTGCTCAAGGAAGGCGTGGCCAGCGAGTTCCAGTTGCTCGATGCTGGCCCTTCGCAAGTCCCGCTGCTGGGTGCGGTTGGTCCGCTGCAATTTGAAGTTTTGCAACACCGCCTCGAAGGCGAATATGCGGCGGAAACGCGCATCGAGCAGGCGCCGTGGTCGATCGCCCGCTGGCTCAAGCCAAAGGAAGGTGACCCGCTTGCGCCCGATGCCAGACCCTCGCTCTCACTCGGCGCCACACTTGCGCGCGATTCGAACGGTTGGCTCGTCGCCTTGCTGCCAAGCGAGTGGGCGATGAAAACCTTCACCGAAAAAAACGAAGACTGGATCATCTCCGAGCAGCCATTCCCGCCACCGGTGGCAGTTTGAAATTTTGAATCCGCCTTGTGGTTCGAATTGACCATGCCTGCACAAGGCATGTAATCTAACACACTTCAATGGCGATCCATCCTTCTTTCCCATTCTCACCATATGAAATGCTCATTCCCGAGCATCGCTGGTTTCCCGCTGATGAGGCAATGCGGGATACCGCCTATGAAAAGCTCCTCCCACCACTTGTTGCGGAAATTCGCAAGAATGTGTATTTGTGGCGTTCTAAAGATTACGAGGGCGCCTCTCCAACGACCAAGGCCCTATTGCGTCATTGGTTCGAAACTGAGCATCTTGTTGAAGTGGCAGATGGCTCGCTTGTGCCATTTCGTTATTATTATGCGCAGCGTGAAGCGGTTGAAACTGCCATCTGGCTGCACGAGATAAGCCGGGCTCGTGACAAGTACGATTTGCTTCGCTTCGATGCCTCTGGATCTGTATCGCACGGCATGTTTCCAGAAAACTGGCCAAGGTATGTTTTGAAGCTCGCTACCGGTGCCGGCAAAACCAAGGTTATTTCGCTACTTATCGCCTGGTGCTACTTCCATAAGCTTTACGAAGCGGACTCCGCGCTGGCTCGCAATTTCCTTCTCGTTGCTCCCAATATCATCGTTCTTGACCGCCTTCGCGCGGATTTCGATGGCCTCAAAATTTTCTTCAATGACCCAATTCTTCCGGAAAATGGTCATGCAGGCCGTGACTGGCGGGACGACTTTCAATTCACTCTGCACATTCAAGACGATGTGCGTGTTTTGCGCCCCACAGGGAACCTTTTTCTCACGAATATTCATCGTGTGTTTCTGGGTGATATATCTGAACCGTCGATCGATGACGAAGACCTTCGCGATTATTTTCTCAACGACGCCTTTGGGCCCAAGCCTACCGGCAAGACCACCGATTCGAAGACGGACCTTGGTGAGATCATCCGCGAGATCAATGAGCTCGCCGTCTTCAATGACGAGGCTCACCATATCCACGACGAACGGATGGCGTGGTTCAAATCCATCGAGGACATCCATCATCGCATGATTCAGCGCGAGGGAAGTCTCGCGCTTCAAATCGATGTGACAGCCACTCCCAAACACAACAACGGATCAATCTTCGTCCAGACCGTTTCCGACTATCCACTCGTCGAAGCCATTCATCAGAATGTAGTCAAGCACCCCATCCTCCCGGATGCCGCCAGTCGCGCCAAACTTTGCGAGCACAAGTCCGTCATGTTTCATGAGAAATACGACGACTATCTCAAACTCGGCGTCGAAGAATGGCGAAAAAGTCGCGATGAACACGCGAAACTCGGGAAAAAAGCGGTGCTCTTCGTCATGGTGGACGACACGAAGAATTGCGACGATGTTGGCGCGCACCTCGAAAAAATTTGTCCCGAGCTCGAAGGCAAAGTTCTTATCATTCACACCAAGAACAACGGCGACATCTCGGAATCGGCTTCCGGCAAAAACAAAGAAGAGCTCGAACTCCTGCGCAAGCAATCCAATGAGATCGATTCGTGGAGTTCACCTTATCAAGCAATCGTTTCCGTCCTAATGCTCAAAGAAGGCTGGGATGTGAGAAATGTTACCGTCATCTGCGGGCTGCGCGCCTACGCCGCCAAATCCAACATTCTCCCCGAGCAAACTCTTGGTCGCGGCCTTCGTCGAATGTATTTCGGCTCCGATGTGAAGGAGACCGTCTCGGTGCTCGGTACGCCGGCGTTCATGGACTTTGTCGAGTCCATCCAAAGTGAGGGAGTGACCTTTGAGCGTGTCGCCATGGGCGCTGGCACAGAACGCAAAGACTCGCTCATCGTCGAAGTCGAATCCGACAATCCGGAGAAAAATTCGGACTCTCTCGACATCCCTCTGCCCAAGCTCTCGCGCCGCTACGCCCGCGAGTTCAAAGATCTCGCAAGCCTCGATCCAGCTTCGTTTGGCAATAAACGCATTGCGCTTAGAAGCTTCACGGAGGAGGAAACGCGCGAGATCGTTTTTAAGAAAATGCTCGATTCTGAAATCGACCATACCATCCACCTCGATGCGACGGGCAAGGCCGACTGGCGCGTGGTTATCGCGTTTTTCGCACGCCAGATCCTGAAGGATCTTCGCCTCGTTGGAGGTTATGAGTTTCTCTATCCGGTAGTGCGCGATTTCGTCCGCAGTTATTTGTTCGAGGGGGCCACGGTTGACCTTGAAGACCCTGTCATCCTGCGAAATTTGTCGGAGCCCGCAGCTGGTAAAATTCTTTTCGATACATTCAAAACCGCAATCAATGCGCTCACCATTACTGAAAGTGGCACTTCGCGCATCGAAGACCGCATCTCGCTTAAACAAACTCGCCCATTTCGCACTGAGGCAAGGTCATTTGTGACCGCGAAAAAATCCATCTTCAATCGCATTGTTGGCGAGGTTCACGGTGGAGGACTCGAGCTCGACTTTGCCCGTTTCCTTGAACAGGCCTCGGATGTCCAAGCGTTTGCCAAGAATTACCTCGCTGTGGGATTTCGCATTGATTACGTCAAAGCCGATGGCGACCTCTCCACCTACACTCCAGATTTTATCGCCCGTGACACCAGCCGCAATGTTTGGATCGTTGAAACAAAAGGCCGCGAGGAACTCGACATTCCTCAAAAAATGAAACGTCTCAAGCAATGGTGCGAGGACGCAACGGCTGCGGAGAAAGAAGAAGGCGGCATGGGCATTCGCTACGATTTCCTTTATATCGATCAGGATGGCTTCAAGAAACACGAACCCAAAACCCTCGCCGACCTTGTCGCTAGTTTCACGGAGTACAAAGACTGATGTCTGCCACCTCTCCAGAGCAGTTTGAAAAATACCTCTCGGCGCCCGAGGGGACGCGGCTTGAATTCAAAGCCGCCAAATCGAGCTACGAGTTCGACAAGCTGGTGAACTACTGCGTCGCTCTTGCCAACGAGCGCGGCGGCATGATGATTCTTGGTGTTACCGACAAGCGCCCTCGTGAAGTGGTGGGCACTAGCGCATTTCCGGAGCCTGGGGAAACGGAAGCCAGCCTTCACAGGGCTCTAAACCACCGGATATCCATCGAGGAATATCACCACGAAGGGCAACGAGTTCTGATCGTTCATATTCCAGGCCGCCTGCCCGGCACTGCGTGGCAGCATGATGGCAAATATCTCAAACGCGCCGGTGATGCCTTAGTTCCGATGGGAGATCAGGAACTCCGTGCGATTTTTTCGGAAACCGGCCCGGACTTTACGGCTGAGATCGTGCCCGGCGCAGGTTTCAGCGATCTCGAGCCCGCTGCCATTTTCGAGTTCCGCAAACGATGGCAAAAAAAATCAGGAAATACCCGCCTCGCCACCATGTCGGACGAGCAGATCCTTCATGATTGCTCGCTGATGGAAGGAGATGCCATCACCTACGCTGCTCTCATTCTTCTCGGCAGGCCCGCCGCCATCACCCGCCACCTCGCGCAGGCCGAAGTTATCTTCGAATACCGTTCTGCCGAAGCCGCCGGACCCGCCGCTGATCGCGAGGAATACCGCGAGCCTTTCCTGCTTTTTCACGACCGACTCTGGACCAAGATCAACCTCCGCAATGACCGCCAGAGCTATCAGGACGATTTCTTCCGCTACGACATTCCCACCTTCGACGAAACCGCCATCCGCGAAGGCATCCTCAACGCCATCTGCCACCGCGATTACCGGCTCGGCGGCTCAGTCTTCATCCGGCAGTATTCCCGCCGCTTGGAAATCGTCAGCCCCGGCGGTTTTCCACCCGGTATCACCTTGGAAAACATCGCCGACCAGCAGAACCCGCGAAACCGCCGCCTCGCCGAAGCCCTGAACCGCTGCGGCTTCATCGAGCGCTCCGGCCAAGGCGTGAACCTCATGATCGAGCGTGCCATCCGCCAGGCAAAGCCGCTGCCGGATTTCTCACGCTCTGCCGCCCATGAGGTTTTCCTCACCCTCGCCGGCACCATCCAGAATCCCGCCTTCCTCCGCTACATCGAGCGCTTGGGCGAAGATGCTCTCTCCCGCTTTCAAACCCTGGATTTCCTCGCTCTCGACAGCTTGGCCCACGGTCGGCACCTGACGAGCGAAATGAAAATCCGCATCCCGGCCCTGATTGAAGTCGGCGCGGTCGAATCCCAAGGCCGAGGGAAAGGACAGCGCTTTTTCCTCTCCCGTGAACTCTACAAAGAAATGGGCAGCCCTGGCAGCTACACTCGCCTCAAGGGGCTCGACCACGAAACAAACAAAGCTCTTCTGCTCAAACATTTGCAGGACGCCGGCGCGGCTGGGGCACCCATCCGGGAATTTGAGGGCGTGCTTCCCGCCCAGTCCCGCACCAGCATCCGCAGGATGCTCACCGAATTGCGCAAAGAAGGCCGGGTGGACCTCCAAGGAAACAGCAGGGCGCAAAGGTGGTTTATGCGCCAAAACTTGGATTCTGGTTCATAACTTGGCGCATAAACTTGGCGCATAAATACGCAACTCATTGAAAACAAACATCGTCCTTGAATTAATTTATGAACCAATCGACCCATCCTGGTGCATGATTGACGCATGATTTCCCTCCACCTCACCTACTTTCCCCGCCATGGCCCGCCCTGATTCCACCCACTACGAGCTCACCGAGACCGAGCGCCGCGACATCATCAAGCTCATCGAGCAGGGCAAACCGCTGCCCGAGCGCTATCGCTTCCTGCTCTTCGAGGACAAGCGCGAGGTGGAACTCGTCTGGAACGGCAAATCCCGCGAGGTCTGCACCGCCATTCTGCCCTTCCAGACCCTCGAACACATCGACGAACCACGGAAGGAAGGGAGCGTGGGCGTCTCGCCCGCATCTTCCTCTTTCCAACCCGACCTCCTCGACATGACCGGCCGCCAGGTCAAGGGCTGGGCGAACAAGCTGATCTGGGGCGACAACAAACTCATTCTATCTTCTCTCAAATCTGGTGCCCTGCGCCGCCAGATCGAGGACGCCGGCGGCCTCAAGCTCATCTACATCGATCCGCCCTTCGATGTCGGCGCGGACTTCTCCATGGACATCGAAATCGGCGGCGAAACCTTCCACAAGGAACCCAACCTCCTCGAACAAATCGCCTACCGCGATACTTGGGGAAGAGGCGCGGATTCGTTCATCAGCATGATTTATGAACGGCTGATTCTGATGCGGGATTTGATGCATCCGGAGGGGAGTATTTACGTGCATTGTGATTGGCGGGTGAATTCATTTATTCGAATCGCCATGGATGAAGTCTTCGGTAGTGATCGACTATTGAATCACATAGTTTGGAAAAGAACGCCATTTGCAGGTAGCAGCAAAGCTCGTGCGAATAAATTTCCAATCAATCAAGATACAATTCTCAGCTACACACGTGGCGAGTCCTACCAATTCAACCAACAATACATTGATTATACGGACGAATATAAAGAGCGTTTCAAGTACGTTGATGAAAGGGGTAATTACCGAAAAACTCTACTAAAAACCTACTCGACGGAAACAGAAAAACGATTAAAGGCTGAAAATCGCTGGATTGATCCAGTTCAAGTTGGAGCTTATCCTTCTTATAAACAATATCTTCACGAGTCCAAAGGCAAACAGATTGAAGATATATGGACTGATATTAATTTGGCGAATCCGATGGCCATTGAACGTGTGGCATACCCCACACAAAAACCCGAGGAACTCCTCGAACGCATCATCCGCGCCAGCTCCAACGAAGGTGATCTCGTCGCCGATTTCTTCTGTGGTTCCGGCACGACGGCGGCGGTGGCGGAGAAGCTGGGGCGCAAGTGGATTGCCACGGACTTGGGCAAGTTCGGCATCCACACCACGCGCAAGCGCATGATTCAGGTGCAGCGGGAGTTGAAAAAAGACGGCAAGCCGTTCCGC
>JAGWXY010000008.1 GCA_018969605.1 Verrucomicrobiota bacterium
TTCCACCAACCGGTCGAGGCGCGGAAACATCTCCTCGCCGCACCCTTGCGCGAACTGGCCCGCGCGGCGCGCGACGAGGGCGTCCTTTTGTCCGTGGAGAACCATGCGGACTTCCGCGTCCGCGATCTGCTCGATCTTCTCGCCCAAACCGGCACGCCGGCGCCCGGACTGTGCCTCGACCTCGGCAACGCGCTGCGCACCGGCGACGCCCCGGCCGCGTTGCTGCGCGAAATCGGCCCGGGTCGCCTTTTCATGGTCCAACTCAAAGACGTTCTGCGGGTGCCCGGAGACGAGGATCCGCGCGGCTGGTGGCCCGCGGTGGAATTCGGATCCGGCCATGCCGACCTGGCCGGCTGTCTCGCCATCCTGCGGGAGCGCGGCTATGACGGACCCGCGGTGATCGAGCTTTCCAACCTGCACACCGGACTCGAGGAGACCACCGTGGCGCGGCAAGCCGCCGGGTTCGTCCGCCACCTGATGGTTCAGTCCGGCGCCGGAGCACTTTAAGAAATGCTGTGACCCCGATCGGTTCCGGCGCCGCGACAACTGCCTGCGGCGGCGGCTTCCCCGCCGACCAGGGAAGCGGACGCGGGCAAGGCCGCGCTAGGCGCGCGGCTCGGGCAGGCCGGCGAGGAAAGATGCCAATTCGTCGTCCTTCATTTTCAGCATGTGGCCGGCGGCCGGATAAGCCCCGCTCTGCACCTCTTCGTGCAGCGCCCGGAAGGCTTCGGTGCGCAGCTTTTGCACCCGCGCCTCTTCCTTGCCGATCTGGCCGTAGACTTTGGCGTGGCGCGGGACGTGCCCCGTGTTTGTGCCGAGTACGTCGGTGGCGAAAAGATACTGCACCGTGGCCTTGCCGCTGCCCATGGAAATGAGGATGAGATTTTCCAGCCGGCGGTCGATTTCCGCGGCCAGTTCGTCCGGCACGATTTCGATTTCCACCCCAATGGCCCCCGCATCCTGGTAAGCCTTGGTCCCGGCATTCATCAGACGGAACCCGGCCGAGACCGCCTGCTCCGGCGAGGCGACCGCGGGGTCGTTCACGGTGTGCGCCACGATGAGGAAGACGTCCGGCACCGCAGGATAGAGGGGTTCTGTTGAGCGCTTACCAAAAAAGCGGATGAATGGAAGGTCAACACTTGGCTCAGTGCGCTGCAGCAGCCCTAAGATTCTCGATCGGAACGAACTCCACTTTGAGATTTCCCACCTGCCGTTCGTAGGCAGTCTTCACATGGGGGGCGATTACGATATTTCGCCCAACGGGGTAAGCCTCGCGAAATGTTTTTAAGCCATGGACATCAAAGGCTTCAGGGTTCCACACGCACTCGATCGCATCGACCCTGCCTCGCGACTTCACGCCCTGATTCGTCGCGCCAAGGGCACTTGCTTCCATGCACGGTCAAGCCGACCCATCCAAAATGGCCGATCAATCATAACGAAACCAGACTTTACACCATACGCGGAGGATGCAAAGTATAGTTTACAAACAAGTTTTTACAAACCTTCAGAAAAACGGGCGAAATCTGCTGTTTGAGCGTCGATGATTCAGCCCAAGAGCCGTTGCATGTCATCTGCCGATAGGGCGCACCACTCGCCTTCTTCCAGATCCTCCGGCAATTGCAGGCCGCCGATGGAGATGCGCTTGAGGGCCACGACATGATTGCCTGCAGCGGCAAACATGCGGCGGACTTGATGATAGCGACCTTCATGCAAGGTGACGAGCGCCTCGCATTCGCCGATTTTTTCGAACTGTGCTGGAAGCAAGGCTTTGGTTTCGCCATTGAGCATGAGAGTACCCGAGGCAAAGAGCGCGGCTTCATGACCATCGAGAGGACGCGAGAGCGTGGCACGATAGACTTTGTGGCAGGCGGACTTCGGATGGATGATCTTGTGCAGCAGTTTGCCATCATCGGTCATCAGCAATAGCCCGGTCGTGTCCTTGTCGAGGCGGCCGATGCAGTTGAGGCCCGGGTTGCGATGGGCGAAGCGCTCGGGCAAAAGATCATAGACTGTTGATCCCGGATCATCGGCGCTGCAGGTGTAACCATCGGGCTTGTTGAGCATGATCGTGAGAGGAAACTCCGGATCAAGTGACTCGCCGCGAAAACGTATTTCCGCGTGCGGTATTGCGCAGTGATCATCGAGCGCGTCACCATTTTCGTTGGTCACCGCGCCGGCACGGATCAGGCGTTGCACCTCGCGGCGCGAGCCGTATCCGAGATTGGCGAGGAGCTTGACGAGTTTCATGGGAAATGTGCGGTCAGCGTTTCTCGGCGAAGATGACTTTGTAAGTAGGATCCTCGGCGATCTTGCGCCACGCGAGCGCCTTGGATTCGAGCACCGCTTCGTAGGGCAATTGACGGTTGGCGACGAGCAGCAATTTTCCGCCACGACGCAGGGCCGCGATGGCACTTGTGATGAAGGCGCGACCGAGATCAAGATCAGTCGCTTGGCCAGTGTGAAAAGGTGGGTTCATGAGAATGGCATCGTAATTTTCCGTGAGGCCCCTTGTGACATCGTGCCAATGGAAAGCGGTTTTCTCGGCGTGTCTCGCGAGATTTTTGCGGGCGCACTCGAGTGCGCGCGCATCGGCTTCGTAGAGATCGATGTGCGTGATGGCATCGCAAGCATCGAGCGCCGCCGCGGAAAGATATCCCCATCCGGCACCAAGGTCTGCGACGCGACCGCGCAGGCTTTTTGGAAGATTTGTCGCGAGCAACAGCGAACCCGGATCGATGTGCCCGCTGCTAAAGATGCCGGGCTGCGTGACAAACTCCGTGCCATTGACTTTTCGCAAATGGCCGAGCTTGCGCCATTCGGCGAAGATCGCTTCGTTCCATGATCCGTCATCGGTGGCGATGAAGGCGCGGCACTTGTGTTTCTGAATCGAATCGACACGCCCGGTGGCGCGCGCGATTTCCTTTTCAAATCGTGAGGCTCCCGCAGTGTTGGGCATGGCCACGAGCAACTTGCCACCCGCCGCAAGTCGATCGCGAGCAAGCGCAAACCACAGCAGCGTTTCGTCGCGCGATTTTTGCGGCAGCACCATCACGCATGGCCATTTGCCTTCGGGCAATGTCTCGCTGCGCGCAAATCCTGCTATGTCCCAAGCGTCTGCCAAGGGCTTGAGTGCTTGCCAGCCAAGGAGCCTCGCCTGCCCGCTCAATGCTGGATGAGCTTGAGCACCGATGAATAACATGCTTTCCGGCCGCGCGCCCTCATGCGAGTCACATGCCAGCATCAGGGTCTCGAGCGCCAAATTCTCCACGGGATCAATCGATTATCTGAATCGCAGACACATCGTTGATCATGACCGCCGGGCTCGACAAGTTCCCTTGCATTTCTTTTTTCACTTCGCCTGACGCACGAATCTTTTTACCGACGAAGGCCGCGAGTTCCGACTTCATTGCATCGGGCGAGCCTTTGCCCAATCGGATGCCGACGCGCGATGACTCCGGTTTGTCACCACCGAAGAACACGAGATAAAGCGTCTTTCCCGATTTCGACTGATCGATTCTTCCCGCCGGTCCTTCGACCGTGACTTTGCGTCGGACCTGTTCCAGCAGCCTTGGATGATTGTCCCACGGGATCACTTCGGTGGCGGGAGCATCGAAGGCACCGGCCACGATCTCGGTTCGCGGCTCCGGCTTTTTCTTTTTTGCGGCGGATTTCTTCGCGTCGAATTGGTCGGCCATGAGATAGGATTGGGGTGGCTTAGCATTCTTGTGCGACTGCTTCACTTGATATGCGTAGCCACCGAAAGCGATCGTGCCGAGCGCGAGAAAAAGATTCACCCACAGCATAGTTCTGACGGGTCGCTTGGCTTTGCGCGAAGTGGGCTGTTTGCCCTTCGGTTGCGGTGGTGCCGACTTGCGAACGGGTGCGTGGGTGGCTGATTGCAAAAGCAGCGAAAGTTTGCTTTGCGCTTGCGCAAGTGTGGTGGATTTCGGCGCGACACGAAGCCATTCGATCCAATGGACGAGTCCGGAAAACTTCGCATCGCCATTTGTGTGCGGCACGCCGTGAAGCAATTGCGAGGCAAGGCCGGAAAGTGATTTGAGGTCACCATCCGTTTTGGCAATGCCCAGCCACTTGAAGGGCGAAATGCAAAACACATAGTCATGCGCCTTGTCGGAATTGCGCCGCAGCATCGTCGACAATTCCGTTTCCACCCACAGCTCTTCACGCCCGAAAAGTTGTGAAAGCCACAACGATGCATCGATCGTGGCACCGAGCAATTTCAACACATCATGCACACCCAGCGTGGCGCGCGCATGAAGGACTTCGAGCGTCTCGCCATCGATCCACTCGGTCGCCATGAAGGGAAATCCATCGACATCGTCACAGCCGCCGCCCACGACTGCGGCCAGTGATTCGTGCCTCACGGAACGCAGATCGCCGAGCGAATCCTCATAGGCTTTTCGGCCCTCGGCATCGAGCCCGCCATAGCCCCTGCCGAAGGGAAAATACCGCCGCAGCGCGACGGTTCGGCCGGTCTCGGTATCAGTGGCGCGAAAGACCACTCCGTTGTGGCCCTGTGACATCATATCTTCGATCAGGTATCTCTCTTTCATGCGTTGCATTCGACGCAGGAGCGACGACATTCATTCACCCACAGCGTGAAAAATCCGACATTTGCAAAATTGTAAGGATTTCTTAAGTTTAACGCACCGAAAACCCCTGAAAGGCGCATGGCAACTGGCTTTGAGGGGTCTTGCTTGGGGCTTGATTTCCAGTGAGTCGCGAAATCGACTGCAATGAGACTCAATAAATTTCCAAGGCGCGCGAAATTGGTCGCTTTTCTCTGCGGCATTTACCAATCATCGCGCGGGAGCTCTCATCCATGGCCCGCAAGAAGACCATTTTTCACGAAACGATCGAATACATCGGCCCGCGTCCTCAGCTGCAAAAGCGTCGCAATCGGCTTGGTGGTTGGGTGATTGTATCGATTGCGGTGGCCATGGGTTTTTGGTTTGGCCGTCCGCTCATTCCGAGTTTGCGCGCCACGCAGCAGAGCGCATCGGTCGAGCAGGTCGGCGAGGCTGTTTCTCATCTCGAAAAGTCGTCACAGCCCGGGGCGCAACTCGCGGCTTCGGCGCTCGAATACTCGCAACGCGACATCGCTTACGACCCATCGTACTATAAAATTGGATTTCCGATGGGCGATGTGGCGGATGACAAAGGCATGGCTGCGGATTTGATTGTGCGTTGTTTTCGTGGCATTGGCATCGACCTGCAAGCGCAGGTGCATGATGACATGAAGGCCCACTTCAACCGTTACCCACAGTTGTGGAATGCGGCGGGGCCCGACAGCCACATTGACCATCGCCGCGTGGCGAACCTGCAGCGTTTTTTCGAACGCAACGGCGAATCACTCAAGCCATCGCGACATGCAATGGATTACGCACTGGGAGACATCGTCGTGTGGTCGCTTGCCAGTGCGGAAAAACACATCGGCATCGTGGTGCCGGGGCCTGGAGTCAGCTCGGGTCAACCATGGGTCGTCCACCATCTTGATGACAAGGTGAGGTGGGAAAATGTGCTCTTCGATTTCAGGATCGAAGGTCACTATCGTTACCACGGCAAGAAAGCCGAGTGATTTCGCGAATCATCAGTGCTGCGATCACCAAGCCGGCAGGCCCAGCATTTCGGGCAGCGCCTCACGCGGACGCCAAGTCAGAATTTCCGGTTCGCCCTCTGTCACGAGCACCGTGTGTTCGAAGTGCGCGGAGGGCTTGCGATCTTCGGTGATGACTGTCCATCCGTCTTCAAGAATGCGCACAGCGCCGACACCGGCGTTGACCATCGGCTCAATGGCGAGGGTCATGCCCGGCATGAGCACGGGAGTTTTTCCCTGCGGGCGGTAGTTTGGAATTTGCGGCTCTTCGTGAAGGCGGCGACCGACGCCGTGGCCGACGAATTCGCGCACGACGGTGAATCCGCGCGGGACAACAAATGCCTCTACCGAAGCGCAAAGATCAGCGAGCCGGCGGCCGGCGCGCGCATGCGAGATCGCTTCGAAAAGTGACTGCTCGGTGGCTGCGAGAAGGCGCTTGGTTTCAAGCGGAATGTCCCCTGCCGCAACAGTCGTTGCGTTGTCACCGATGAAGCCACTCTTGATGATGCCGACATCGATTTTGACGATGTCGCCCGGCATGATTTTGCGCGCGCCGCCGATGCCGTGCACGACTTCCTCGTTTACCGAGATGCAGATGTGACCGGGAAATCCGCGGTAGCCGAGAAAGGCGCTTTTGCAATCATGCTCGCGCATCAGCTCTGCGGCGAGACGATCGATCTCGCCGGTGCTGCGACCGGGCGAGACCTCACGAGCCAGCGCCTGGAGAATCGACGACGCGATCGAGCCGGCCTTGCGCATGAATTCGATTTCGCGCGGCGACTTGATGGGGATGCGGGTTCTGCGGGACACCTGGAAGAGTCGGGGTATGGTGAGAAGCAGGCGTTTCACGCCGGTCAGGATGGGTTGATGAAATGCGCGAGAATTTTCGCCGCCACCTCATCCTGCGGAGCGGTGGCATCGCAAGCAAAAAGCCGATTCTGGTCGCGATAATGCGTGATGACAGGCAATGTGAGTTTCTCGAACTCATGGTGGCGCTTGCGGAAATTTTCTTCGCTGTCGTCAGCGCGCGATTGCGCCACCTGTCCGCAGACCGGGCAATGCTTGCCGTCGCGCAGTTGGCGAATCTGGCCGGTCCAGCGGCAATCGGGGCATTCAACGCGCTGGCTGATGCGCTCGAGAAGCACATCGAAGGGCACTTCAAGCGATAGCGCGCAGTCGATCGCAAGGCCGCGTTGCGAAAGCCACTCATCCAAAAAAACCGCCTGCGGCAAACTGCGTGGGAAACCATCGAGCACCCATCCGCCCGGTTGCTTGGCAAGCCAATCGGCGAGGATGCGGCACATCAGGTCATCGGGCAGATAATGACCGCGGGCAAGAATTGGCGCCGCAGTTTTTCCAAGCTCGGTTTGATTTTCGACCTGCTCGCGCAGTACCGCGCCGGTGCTGAGGTAGCCAAGACCAAGACTTTCGGCGAGGCGCTTGCCTTGGGTTCCCTTGCCGGATGCCGGCGGGCCAAGCAGCACGATGCGCAGAGGTCTGGCCGTGGGATCGGTCAATGGAGCTTGTTGTAAATGTAAGCCGTGATGCCGAACACGATCAGCACCGCGATCACCGTCCAGAGATACACCAAGGCAGTGCGGGATGCCGCGTTGCCACCGGGCCCAAGGCGGTCATAGCGACCCTTGAGTTTGCCTTTGCGAAGGAAGCCGTCGTAGTGCTTCTGCAGCAACTGGGTTTCGACCTGGCGCATCACATCGAGCACGACGCCGACCATGATGAGCAGCGAAGTGCCACCAAAGAAATGCAGCACGAGTGATCCGGGTGGAAGTCCGACCACCTTGCCAGTGAGCACTGGTAGCACGAAGAGCGCGGTGAGGAAGATCGCACCGGCAAAGGTGAGACGGGTCATCGTGAAGTCGAGGAAATCGGCGGTCGGTTTGCCGGGACGCACACCAGGGATGTATCCACCGTTGCGCTTGAGGTCCTCGGATATCTGCGAGGGCTGGAACATCATCGCGACCCAGAAGTACGAGAAGAGGAAAATTCCAAGTCCGCCGAGTACGTAGTACCAGAGCCCGCCGCCAACGAGTTCACCGTAGAGTTTGGTTGCCCATGGCTGACCCGCAAAAAACCACTGCAGCATCATCGGCGGCAGCGAAAGCACGGCCGAGGCGAAGATGATCGGCATCACGCCGGCGTAGTTGACCTTGAGGGGAAGGTATTGCGTCTGACCGCCGAATTGTTTGCGGCCGACCACGCGCTTGGCGTACTGCACTGCGACGCGGCGCTGGGCTTGGGTGATGGCGATGGTTGCGGCAATGACGAGCAGCAGGAGCACGATCATCACAACCATCATGATCGCGTTGTATTTGCTCACCCCTTCACCGTTAATGAAATATTTCCATGCTTGGATCAGTGCTCCAGGCAGTGAGGAAATCACATTGACCGTGATGATGATCGAGGTGCCATTGCCAATGCCCTTGTCGGTGATCTGATCGCCGATCCACATCAGCAGGACCGTGCCAGCCACAATAGTGACGACCGTGAGGAACATCCATGTGTAGGAGGGATCGGGAACGAGGTTTCCGAATTTCTCGATGCCGGCCATGTAGGGGATCTTGCCCGGATTGGTGAGCGACTTCGCAACGAAGAAACCCTGCACGAGAGCGATGCCGATCGTGATGTAGCGGGTGTATTGGGTGATTTTTTGGCGTCCGCCATCTTCACGCGCGAGACGCGAGAGCTTTGGCACGACCGCAGTGAGCAACTGCACCATGATCGATGCCGAGATGTAGGGCATGATGCCGAGTGCGAAGATGCCCGCCTGTTGAAGGCCGCCGCCGGAGAAAACCGTGAGCAGCGCGGTGATGCCACCGGTGGGACTCTTGGGGTCCTGCATCTGAAGGTTATCGAGCCATGCCTTGATGACTGTGGCATCGACGCCGGGCAGCGTGATGTGCACGCCGAGGCGGATGATGACGATCAGTGCGAGGGTGAAGAGAATGCGGTCCCGGAGCTCCGGGATTTTCCAGGTGTTGGCGAAGGCGGAAATCATGGGGATCTCAGGGGAGTTCGTGCTTGGGTGGTGACGCAAGACGAGGAAGCGTGATGGCGCTTCCCCGTCGGAGTTCAGAAAATGTCCGGCAAGGAATCAATCGATCAGGCCTTGATGCTGCCACCGGCTTTTTCGATCTTGCCGCGGGCAGAGGCGCTGACGCTATCGACGTCGATGGTGTAGGCCTTTTCGACTTCACCATCGGCAAGCAGCTTCACACGGTCGCAGCGACCGTTGAGGAGGCCGGCGTTGCGCAGTGACTCCTCATTGATGAGGGCACCTGCTTCGAAGCGGGCATCGAGATCGCCAACATTGACCACGCCAGTTTTGTCGCGGAAGTCGAAGTTGTTGAATCCGCGCTTGGGAAGACGGCGGTGAAGTGGCATTTGGCCGCCTTCGAAACCAACGCGGGTGCCGCTGCCGGAGCGGGCCTTTTGACCTTTGTTGCCTTTGCAGGCGGTCTTGCCGTGGCCGGAGCTCTCGCCGCAGCCGAGGCGCTTGACGCGATGCTTGGCTCCGGGGTTGGGGCTGTAAGAGTGGAGGTTCATGTCTTGTTCTTAGGTTCGATTGGCTGGATCAGCGGATCTGTGAAATCAGATGGCCTTTTCCTTTTTCTTTTTGCCGCGGCCCGAGAGAATCTGATCGCGGGTGCGGAGTTGCGAGAGTGCCTTGAGGGTAGCCTTGACCACGTTGGCGTGGTTGGACGAACCCATCGATTTGGCGAGCACGTCGCGGATGCCCACCGCTTCACAGACAGCGCGAACGCCACCACCGGCGATGATGCCGGTACCAGGGGAGGCAGGCTTGAGAAGCACCTTGCCACCGCCGAACTCGGCGTAGATTTCATGCGGGATGGTGCCATCGACGATGCTCATTGGCTTGAGCACCTTGCGGGCGCTTTCGCTGGCTTTCTTGATCGCATCAGCAACTTCGTTGGCCTTGCCGAAGCCGAGGCCGACCTTGCCGATCTTGTCGCCGGAGACGACGAGGGCGGAGAAGCTGAAGCGACGGCCGCCTTTGACGACCTTGGCGCAGCGGTTGATGAAGACGACCTTTTCTGCAAGCTCGTTGCCTTCGGAGTCGGTCGGTGCCTGACGCTCTTCACGCCTTGGGCCGCTGCGACCGCGACCTTGACCGCCGCCTTGACCGCGGCCTCCTTGGTAAGCCTGTTGCGGGGCTGCAGCCTCGGGGGCTTGGGCCTCTGAAGTCACTTCAGGCGTTTCGTTTTCTGGAATCGTTACCATGATGGGATGATGGGCAGGTCGTTGGATTAGAATTGGAGGCCACCTTCGCGGGCTGCGTCGGCGAGGGCTTTGACTTTACCGTGGTAGAGGTGACCACCGCGGTCGAAGACCACATTGCTGATGTTGGAACCCTTGGCACGCTCGGCGATGAGCTTGCCAACCTTCTGGGCGCTTTCGACATTCGACGAAGCCTTCTCGATCGACTTGTCGAGGGTCGAGGCGGCGACGAGGGTACGACCGACGGTGTCGTCGATGACCTGGGCGTAAATGTGCTGGTTTGAATAGTGGATGGCCAGGCGTGGGCGCTCCGAAGTTCCGCTGACCTTGCGGCGGATGCGTTTGTGGATGCGCTGGCGGATCGACTTGCGTTTGATGATGCTCATGTTGCCGTGATGGTAATGGATTATTTGCCGACGCTCTTGCCTTCCTTGCGGCGGACTTTCTCATCGGCATAGCGCACGCCCTTGCCCTTGTAGGGTTCCGGCGGATAGTAGCCGCGGACCTCGGCGGCAAACTGTCCGACGAGTTGTTTGTCGATGCCCTCGACCTTGATCTTGGTGTTTTCGTTCACCGTGACCGTGAGGCCGCTGGGGATGGGATGAAGAAGCGGGTGGGAGCGACCGAGTGAAAGGTCGAGGTCCTTGCCCTTGACCGCGGCGCGTAGACCCACGCCTTGGATTTCGAGGTCCTTCACAAAGCCCTTCGAAACGCCGATGATCATGTTGTTGATCAGGCTGCGTGCGGTGCCGTGGAGGGCCTTGAGTTGGCGGGTCTCGGTGTTGCGTGAAACCGTGACGGCGCCTTCTTCGGCCTTGAGTGAGATGCCTTCAGGCAAGCTGAAGTCGAGTTTGCCTTTGGGGCCTTCGACAACGACGTTGCGGCCGTCGAGTTTGACGGCGACTTTATCGGGCAGGGAGATTGGTTTGAGTCCGACTCGTGACATGGTGATGATTTCCTTTCGCGAGTGAGTGGTTTACCAGACGTTGGCGAGGAGTTCGCCGCCGAGTTTCTGACGCTTGGCATTGCCGCCGGACATCACGCCTTTCGAGGTCGAAAGGATGGAGATGCCGAGGCCCGACATGACGCGTGGCACTTCGTTGGCGCCGACATAGTGGCGGCGGCCGGGAGTGGAAACGCGCTTGAGATCGGTGAGGACCGGGCGGCCATCGACGAACTTCGGCTTGAGCTTGAGTTCGGTGCGCTTGCCGGTGACGACCTCATAGTTCCAGAGGTAGCCTTCTTCGGTGAGGATGCGGGCGATGTCCGCCTTGATTTTCGAATAGGGTGCGGTGAATTCCTCGTTGCCGGCGCGGCATGCGTTTTTGAAACGCGTGAGGAAGTCTGCGATAGGATCGGTGAGAACAGCCATGGTGGGGATTCCTTGTTAGGTGCTTTAAGTGGTTTCCTTGGTTCAGACCGCGGCGGCCTCGGTGGATTCGGACGACTTCTTCGCGTCGCGGAAGGGCAGGCCAAGCTCGGTGAGCAGCGCGCGTCCTTCGGCATCGGTCGGAGCCGAGGTGACGAAAATCAGGTCAAAGCCGATCTGGCGTTTGATCTGGTCGATTTCGATTTCGGGGAAGATCGATTGGTCCTGGATGCCGCAGGCGTAGTTGCCGCGACCGTCGAACGATTTCGAAGAAATCCCGCGGAAGTCGCGGATGTTCGGCGAGGTGATGTTGATGAAGCGATGAAGGAACTCCCACATGCGAGTGCCACGAAGCGTGACGCGTGCGCCGAGGACTTCACCTTCGCGCAGCTTGAAGTTGGCGACGGCCTTCTTCGAGTAGGTGAGCGATGGGCGCTGACCGGTGATTTTTTGGATTTCGTTGACGGCATCGTCGACGGCGACCTTGCGGTCGGGGGCTTTGCCCATGCAGGAGGTCACGACGATTTTTTCGAGACGCGGAACCTGATGGGGATTGGTGTAGCCGAGCTTCTTGGTGAGAGCCGGCACCACCTTATCCTTGTAGTGTTGCAGTAGCGGTGTTGTTTTCATTTTGTTTTGCGGGTCAGCGCGGTTTTGGTTTGGCGCTTAAGCGCGGGCGGAGGCGGTGCCTCAGCCCACTTTCTTGACGTTGGAGATGTGGACGGGACCGTCGATGGTGTTGATGCCACCGCTGGGGTTGGCTTCGGTCGGTTTGGCGGCCTTCTTGAGCGGGCGTGCGCCTTCGACGACGACCTGGCCCTTGGCGGCGTTGACGAGCAGCACGGTGCCGCGCTTGCCCTTGTGGTTGCCGGTGATGATTTCGACTTGGTCGCCTTTTTTGACGTGAGTCTTGATTTGGCTCATGGGAGTGGGATCGGTTCGAAGTTGGTATTGCGGATCAGAGCACCTCGGGAGCGAGGGAGACGATTTTCATGAAGGCCTTCTCGCGGAGTTCGCGGGCGACGGGGCCGAAGATGCGGGTGCCGCGCGGGTTGTTGTCCTTGTCGATGATGACGATCGCGTTCGAGTCGAAGCGCAGGATCGATCCATCGGGACGGCGGATCGGGAAGGCGGTGCGGACCACGACGGCCTTGACCACGCTACCCTTCTTGACCGAGGCGGTGGGGATGGAATCGCGGATGTGGGCGGTGATGACATCACCGACACAGGCGGTGCGGCTGCGCTTGCCGAGCACGCCGATCATTTTTGCGCTGCGGGCACCGGTGTTGTCGGCGACGGCGAGCATGGTTTCCATCTGAATCATGGCAGTAAGGTCGAGTGGGGTGTGAAAATTGAGGGGTGGGATCGGCGGGTGCCGTTGAAACGATTAGTGGGAAAGCACTTCCTCGAGCGACCAGCGCTTGAGTTTCGAAAGCGGGCGGGTTTCGACGATGCGGACGCGATCGCCGATCTTGGCCTGGCTGTTTTCGTCGTGCACGTAGTACTTCTTCGAGCGCTTGACGATTTTGTTGAAACGCGGATGCGGAACGCGCGCGACATGCTCGACGACGAGGGTCTTGTCCATCTTGTCGGAGATGACCACGCCGACGCGGGTTTTGCGGATGTGGACTTTCGAGTCCGTGGAGGTTTCGCTCATGGTGAAATGGGGGTAGGCGTTGGTGGCGTGGATCAGGCGGATTTCGCAGCGTTCATCGCGGTGAGAACGCGGGCGGTGTCGCGGCGCACTTGTTGGATGCGGGCGGGGTTTTCAAGTTGGCCGACGGCCTTCTGAAGGCGGAGGTTGAGGGCTTCCTGCTTCAACTCGCGGAGGCGGAGTTGGAGTTCGTCGGCGGTGAGTTCGCGGATGTCTTTGGCTTTGGCCATGGCTCGGTGAGTGGTTGGGTGATGGATCAGGCGTGCGGATTGCGGGCAACGAGGCGGGTGCGGATGCCGAGTTTGTAGGAGGCGAGGCGCATCGCTTCTTTGGCGGCGGATTCGGGCACACCGCCGACTTCGAAGAGCATGTTGCCTGGGCGCACGACGGCGACCCAACCTTCCACGGCGCCCTTACCTTTACCCATCCGGGTTTCCGGTGGGCGCGAGGTGATGGACTTGTGCGGGAAGATGCGGATCCAGACTTTGCCTTTTCTTTTCAGCGAACGGTTGATCGCGATACGGCAGGCTTCGATCTGGCGGTTGCTCATCCATCCGCGGTCGAGGGTTTGAAGTCCGTAGTCACCGAACGCGACGGTGGTTCCGCGCTGGGCGTTACCGGCGCGGCTTCCGCGGTGGCTTTTGCGGAACTTCGTTCTTTTGGGCATCAAAGGCATGGCAGGGTCCTCCTAGGGAGATTAGTGGTTGGTTAAAATTTCGGGATGGGCTCAGTTTCTGTTGCTGGGGCGGCGCTCGCCACCACCACCACCTCCGCGCGGGCCGCGAGGTCCACGCTCACCGCGGTCGCCGCGGTCGCCTTGAGGTCTGGCAGAAGCATCTTCTTCCTTTTTGTTGACCCAGCATTTCACGCCGATGATGCCGTAGACCGTGCGGGCTTCGGCAAAGCCGTAGTCGAGCGGCACGCGCAGCGTTTGAAGCGGCACTTTGCCTTCGCGGTAGCCTTCGGCACGGGCGATGTCGGCACCGCCGAGGCGGCCGGCGCAACGGAGGCGGATGCCTTCGGCACCGAACTCCATGGCGGTTTGCAGCGCGCGCTTCATGGCACGGCGGAAGCTGATCCGGCGCTCAAGCTGCACGGCAATTTGCTCGGCGACCAACTGGGCATCGAGTTCCGGCTTGCGGATTTCGATGATGTCGATCTTGACCTGGGCACCTTTGCAGAGGTCGGAAATTTCCTTGGTCATCACTTCGATTTCCTTGCCTTGGCGGCCGATGATGAGGCCGGGGCGTGAGGTGTGAAGGGTGACGCGGACGCTGTTCCAGGCGCGCTCGATGACCACGCGGGCAAGGCCTGCGTTCTGGAGCTTGCGCTTGAGGTAGCCGCGGATTGACAGGTCCTCGTGGAGCTTGTCGGTGTAGTCTTTGCCGCTGGCATACCACTTCGAGCGCCAGTCCTTGTTGACCGCGAGGCGAAATGCGATTGGATTTACTTTTTGGCCCATGTGTGCTGAGGGGTGGGATTGTGAGGGATGATTAGGCTTGTGGTTCCGCGGCTGGGGCGGCTTCGGTGGTGGTCTCCTGCTTTTCGGCGGCCGGCTTGCGCGGTGCCTTCTTGCGTTTCTCGGGAGCGGAGCCCACGAGGGTGATGGAAATGTGGCTGCTGTGGCGGATGATCGGACCCGCGGATCCCTTAGCGCGCGGCTTGAAGCGGCGGAGCGAAGGAGCCTTGCCGATCACGGCTTCCTTGACGACCAGCGAACCGGCATCGAGGGAGAAATTGTTTTCGGCATCGGCGATGGCTGTCTTGAGGGTCTTGCCGATGAGCTGCGCGGCCTTCTTCGGGGTGAAGGTAAGGATGTCGAGCGCGCTCGATACCGGCAGGCCTTGAATTTCGCGGGCGACGTCGCGGGCCTTTTTGGGCGAGAGGCGAACGAATTTGGTGGTGCTTTTGACTTCCATGGGAGGCGGGCGTGAGGGGTGTTACTGCTCTTGGGCTTGTGTTTCGAGATGGGCGAGGTCGCCGACTTTGGGTGAGTCTGCGGCGTTGTTGAGGGTTTCGACAAACAATCCGCTGACGCCCTTGCGGACATCGGCGAGAATGGCTTTTCCGTAGGTTTCCTGACCGCGCATGAGGCGGAAAGTCATGCCGATTTTCGCACCTTGGCTTTCGCCGATGTTGAGAACTAGCATGCCGCTTTCCTGATCGTGGCTGACGATGCGGGCTTGCTGCAGGGTGCCGGACCGGATTTCGGGACGGGGCTTCTGGCGGAGACCAAGGGCGGCGTCAAGCTCTCTTAGCGAAGTTTCGATGCGAAGGCGCGCATCCGGATCGGAAACGACCGCTTGGCGAAGGAAATCGTTGACCGCTCCGTTGAGGCGGATGGCGGAAGCCTCGAGGTGCGTGATGCGTTCGTTGGCGATTTGAAGATCGGCGGCGGCTTGCACGAGGCGGTCATCGCCACCGTCGAGGAGGTTCTTGCCGAGGGCGGCGAGTCTTTCGCGGACTTGGGCGAGTTGCGCGGCCGATTGCTTTTCGCCGCGGTTGGCTTCGGCGAGGCTTTGCTGGAGGGTTTTGTTCTGCTGTTGGAGTTCGAGAATCGCCTCCTGCAGCTGAGCGGCACTGGCGGCCTGGGCGCGACACATCCCGGCAGTGGCCGCGAGCCCGAGGGCGGCGGCAACTGCCTTGTAAAGGAATGTGTGGCGTGAGGACATCGTGCTGCGGGTGTGCTGCTTGGCTTACTTCTTGCCGATACCGCCGTGCTGGCGGAAAATGCGGGTCGGGGCAAACTCACCGAGTTTGTGGCCAACCATGTTTTCGGTCACATAGACCGGCACGAAGGTTTTGCCATTGTGGACGGCGAAGTTGTGACCGACGAAGTCCGGGGTGATCATCGACTTGCGGCTCCATGTCTTGATGGGCTTGCGGTCGGATCCGGCGTCGGCGACGGCGTCGATCTTGGCGAGAAGCTTCTGATCGACGAAGGGGCCTTTCTTGAGTGAGCGTGGCATGGAATCGTTGCTTGGTTAAAAGTGAAAGGTTGGGCGGGCGTTACTTCTTCTTGTGGCGGGACTCGACGATGAAGACGCTGGTGGTCTTCTTGTGGTTGCGGGTCTTCTGGCCCTTCGCGTGACCCCAGGGGCTGAGAAGGTGCTGGCGACCACCACCGGATTTCGATTTGCCCTCACCACCACCGTTCGGGTGGTCGACGGGGTTCATGGTCATGCCGCGGACGGTTGGGCGAACGCCCTGCCAGCGGGTGCGGCCGGCCTTGCCCGAGGTTTCATTCATGTGGTCGCGGTTGCCGACTTGGCCGATCGTGCAGAAGCAGCGGTCGTTGAAGCGGCGAATTTCGCCGGAAGGCATTTTCACGAGTGCCCAGCCGCCATCGCGGTTGGAAAGCACGGCGAGCTGACCGGCGGCGCGGGCGACTTTGCCACCATTGCCCGGGATGAGCTCGATGTTGTGGATCGAGGTACCGAGTGGCACGGCGCTGAGCGGCATGGCATTGCCGGTCTTGGGAGCGACATTTTGGCCGGAAACCACGGTCGAGCCGACTTCAAGGCCGAGCGGCGCGAGGATGTAGGACTTTTGTCCGTCCTCATACTGGATCAGCGCGATGCGGCAGGTGCGGTTCGGATCGTACTCGATGCCGATGACCTTCGCCGGGGCGTCGTGACGGCCGCGCTTGAAGTCGATGAGGCGATAGTGACGCTTGTGACCACCGCCGACGTGGCGGCAGGTGATGCGGCCGGTGTTGTTGCGGCCACCCGAGCGCTTGAGCGGAACCAGAAGGCTCTTCTCAGGCTTGCTCTTGGTGATCTCCTCGAAGGACGGGAGATTCTTGTAGCGTGCGGAGGGGGTGATTGGCTTGAAATTTTTCAGTGGCATGACTCGCGGAACGGTGAGGTGTTGCGATTGGAACTGCGGGTTGGCGGCTGGTTAGATGAGGTCGAGGGACTCGCCTTCCTTGAGCCGGACGATGGCTTTCTTCCAATGGTTGGTACGGCCGGCGTCGGACCGGCGCTTGCGGCGGAGCTTGCCGTCGTAGTTGGCGGTGCGGACTCCGGTGACGGATTTTCCGAACAGCTGTTCGACAGCTTGCTTGATTTCCAGCTTGTTGGCCTTGCGGTCCACTTCGAGGGTGACCTCGTTGTTGGTTTCCTGGAGAAGGGCGGCCTTCTCACTGAGGCGGACATTCTTGATGACCTGGTAGATGTCTTTCATGATCGCGGGGTGGGGTCCGGGGTTCAGGCGGTGCGCTGGGCGAGGGTTTGAACGGCATCACCCACGAGGATGACGGAGTTCGCGAGGAGGAGTTGTTCGACGTTTACATCCGAGCCGGTGACCAGTTGGGCCCATGCGACATTGCGGCCGGCGAGGTAGGTGGAATCGTCAAACGAGTTGGAAACGACGAGGATCTTGCCGGGGTTTGTGACGGCGCTGATCGCGGAAACAAAGGACTTGGTCTTGCCATCGGCGATCGAGAACGAGTCGACGACTTTGATTTTTTCGCCGCGAACGAGATCGCCGAGGACGCGGCGGAGGGCCAGCTTGCGGACGGTTTTGGAAACGCTCTTCGAGTAGTCGCGAGGGCGAGGGCCGAAGACCACACCACCACCGACAAAGATCGGGGCGCGCTTGTCGCCGTGACGGGCGTTGCCGGTGCCTTTCTGTTTGTAGATTTTCTTGTTGTTGCCGGAGACTTCGCCACGCGTCTTGGTGTTGGCGGAGCCGGAGCGGCGGTTGGCGCGGTAAGCAGTGACGAGGTCGTGCACGGCTTGACGGCCTTTTTCCGGGCCGACCAACACGAAATTGGCGGCTTGGGCGTCTTCAATGGTAAGGGACTTGACGGACATGGCTTGGTGTCTGGTGAGGTTTCAGGGGCCGGTGAAATAAATCAGGCGGTCTTCTTTTTGGCCGGGCGGACGGTGACATAGCCACCTTTGGATCCGGGAACAGCGCCGGAGATGAGGATCACGCCATCTTTGGGGCGAACGGCGACGACCTTGAGGTTTTGAACGGTGGTGCGGGTGGTGCCCATGTGACCGGGCATCTTTTGGTTTTTCCAAACGCGACCGGGAGTCGAACGGCAACCGATGGCGCCGGTACGGCGGTGCATCATGGAGCCGTGGGTCATCTTGAGACCACCGAATCCGTGGCGTTTCACAGCGCCTTGGAAACCGCGGCCTTTGCTGTCGGCGATGACGTCGACCCATTGGCCTGCGCTGAAGAGCTCGAGGCCCGGATGTGCTTCGGGAGTGGCTGCGCCTTTTTCAAAGCGGAACTCTTGGATGAAGCGCTTCGGCGTGGAGCCCGCTTTCTTGAAGCGGCCCAGGTCGGGCTTGGAAACGCGTTGTTCCTTTTGATCGTCGAATCCGATTTGGAGGGCGGTGTAGCCGTCTTTCTCCACAGTCTTGACCTGGAGGATGGCGTTGCCCGAGACATCGATGACGGTCACGGGAATCATGGATCCCGCCTGTTGATCGAAGAGGCGGGTCATGCCGATTTTTTTACCGAGGAGGCCGAGTGACATGGCTGAAAAGTGTGGGGTGTTGGAGTCTGGGAGAGAGAAGAAATGATGGGACGGATGCTCAGATGCGGATCGTGATGTCGACGCCGGCAGGGAGGTTGAGCTTCTTGAGTTCGTCGACGGTGCGAGCGGTGGGGTCGACGATGTCGAGCAAGCGCTTGTGAGTGCGGATTTCGAATTGTTCGGCGGACTTCTTGTTCACGTGGACCGAGCGGTTGACGCTGAACTTTTCGATGCGGGTTGGAAGCGGAATGGGGCCGGCAACGCGAGCGCCAGTGCGTTTGGCGGTCTCCACGATTTCTTGGGCGGAGCGGTCGATCGCGCGATGATCGAAAGCGCGGAGGCGGATGCGGATTTTCTGGTTTTCCATGGTGGAGCTTGGTTGACGGTTGCTTTGTTGTTCTTCAGGGCGAGTGATCAGCCTAAGCGGTCGCTTACGATCTCTTCGACGATATTGGATGGGACCTGCTCGAAATGCGATGGGGTCATCGCATAGGAAGCGCGGCCGGATGAGAGGGTGCGTACGGCGGTTGAGTAGCCGAACATTTCCTTGAGAGGGACATTGGCGCGGACGATGGCGAGCTTGCCTTTCGACTCCATGTTCTGGATTTGTCCGCGACGGCGGTTGAGGTCGCCCATGACATCGCCTTGGTAGTCATCGGGGGTGGAAACTTCCACTGCCATGATAGGCTCGAGCAGGATCGACTTGGCCTTTTTGAAGCCGTCCTTCATCGCGAAGATGGCGGCCATGGTGAAGGCGTTTTCGTTTGAATCCACATCGTGGTACGAGCCGTCGAGGATCTCGACATGCACATCGACCACCGGATAGCCGGCGATGATGCCGTTGCTCATGGCTTCGTTCACGCCTTTGTAAACGGCGTTCATGTATTCCTTGGGAATCGTGCCGCCGATGACCTTGTTCTCGATGGTGAGGCCCTTGCCCTTTTCGTTGGGCTTCATGGAAAGGATCACATGGCCGTATTGGCCGCGGCCGCCGGATTGTTTGACCAGTTTGCCTTCGCCACCGGCGGCGGTGGTGATGGTTTCGCGGTAAGCGATTTGCGGCGCGCCGGTGTTGGCGTCGACCTTGAACTCACGGCGGAGGCGATCGATGATGATCTCGAGGTGGAGCTCGCCCATGCCGGAGATGATCGTCTGGCCGGTTTCCTCGTCGGTCTTCACATTGAAGGTCGGGTCTTCCTCGGAGAGGCGGCCGAGTGCGAGAGCGAGTTTTTCCTGGTCGGCCTTGGTCTTGGGCTCGACGGCCATCGAGATGACCGGCTCGGGGAAAGTCGGGGGCTCGAGCACCACATCGTGGTTCATCGCGGCGAGCGTGTCGCCGGTGGTAACATTCTTGAGGCCGACCATCGCAGCGATGTCGCCGGCGTAGCAGGCGTCGATGTCCTTGTGCTCGTTGGCTTGGATTTGGATCAGGCGACCAACGCGCTCACTGCGGCGGGTGCGCGGGTTGTAGACCGTGTCGCCTTTGCGGACGACACCGGAGTAGACGCGGAAAAAAACCAATTTGCCGACGAACTTGTCGGCCCAAAGTTTGAATGCGAGAGCAACAAATTTCCCGTGATCGGTGGTTTCCACCTCGATGCGGGTTTCCTCGTTTTCGGGGTCCATGCCAATTGCGGCAGGAATGTCGAGCGGGCTTGGGAGGTAATCCACCACCGCGTCGAGAAGGTATTGCACACCCTTGTTTTTGAAGGCTGATCCACCGGCCACCGGGATGAGCTTGTTGGCGATGGTCGCGCGGCGGATGCCTTGCTTGAGGTCCTCGAGAGTGACCGTTTCCTCCATCAGGAATTTTTCGCCGACCGTTTCATCGACATCGGCAACGGCGTTGAGTAGCTCGTTGTAGGCCTCGTCGGCGATTTTCTTTTGCTCGGCATCGAGTTCCTTGACGGTGTAGGTCGAACCAAACTTGTCGTCGTCGGAGAAATAAACCGCCTTACCGTTGACCACATCGATCTGGCCCTTGAGGTTTTCCTCGGAGCCGATCGGGATGAGAATGCGCACGGCATTGGCACCGAGTTTTTCCTTCACTTCGCCGAACACGCGGTCGAAGTCGGCACCGGTGCGGTCCATCTTGTTGACGAACACGATGCGCGGCACATGGTACTTGGTAGCTTGGCGCCAGACGGTTTCGGTCTGCGGTTGGACACCGGCGACGCCGCAGAACACGACGATCGCGCCATCGAGCACGCGCAGCGAGCGCTCCACCTCGGCGGTGAAGTCCACGTGGCCGGGGGTGTCGATGATGTTGATGCGTTGCTTTTGCTCGGGGAAAAGCTTGAAGGTCCCCTCCTCCACGCGCTGCCACCATTCGGTGGTGACGGCGGCGGATGTGATGGTGATGCCGCGCTCGCGCTCTTGTTCCATCCAGTCGGTCGTGGCCGAACCGTGGTGCACCTCGCCGATCTTGTGGATCATGCCGGTGTAGAAAAGAATCCGCTCGGTGAGGGTCGTCTTGCCCGCGTCGATGTGCGCCGCAATCCCGATATTACGGGTGCGTTCGAGCACATGTTGGCGTTCTGGACTGTTCGGATTCACGAGAGAGTCGCGCGGTGGCGCGGGGGTGGATTAGAAGCGGAAGTGGGCGAAGGCGCGGTTGGCCTGAGCCATCTTGTGGACATCGTCGCGCTTGCGCACGGCCGCGCCTTGGTTGTTGGCGGCGTCCTTGATTTCATTGGCGAGGGCCACATGCATCGGCGTGCCTTTGCGGTTGCGGGCGTAGGAAACAATCCAGCGCATCGCGAGCGACTCCGAGCGATCGGCGGCGACTTCGAGCGGCACTTGATAGGTCGCACCACCGACGCGGCGGGACTTGACCTCAACGCGCGGCTTCGAGTTCTCGACGGCGCGGGTGATCACTTCGAGCGGATCGACGGTGTCGATGCCTTCGTTGGCGCGATCGATCGCGGCATAAACAATGCGTTGTGCGAGAGAGCGCTTGCCATCGGTCATCACCTTGGAAATCAGGTGACCAACGAGGGCGCTGTCGTAACGGGGATCGCGGCGATCCGGCTTGGTGAAAACTCGCTTGCGGCGTGGCATGGCGTGGGTGGGCTGGGGGTTGAGTGGTTGAAATTACTTCTTCTTGGCGGGAGCGGCGGCGGCACCGGCCTTCGGGCGCTTGGCACCGTACTTCGAGCGCGACTGGCGGCGTTTGTCGACTCCGAGGGTGTCGAGCGATCCGCGGACGATGTGGTAGCGCACACCCGGAAGGTCCTTCACCCGGCCACCGCGAACGAGAACGATCGAGTGCTCCTGAAGGTTGTGGCCTTCACCGCCGATGTAGGCGATCACTTCAAATCCGTTGGTGAGGCGCACTTTGGCCACTTTACGGAGAGCCGAGTTCGGCTTCTTGGGCGTACGGGTCATCACCTGAAGGCAAACTCCGCGGCGCTGGGGACAATTCACGAGAGCGGGCGACTTCGACTTTTCGGCCGGAGTGATTCGTCCCTTGCGAACGAGCTGGTTGATGGTCGGCATGATTTCCTGCGTGGTTCTGGTTGTGCTTGGGACAAACCGGAGCGACGACGAGGAAACCTCGTTGAAGCTTTTCTCCGGAGCTGACCCGATAAATTTTCCCTGTTTCGGGAGCTGCCTGTTTCGAAGAGGCAGGTCGCAATGCGGGGCGGCGAAAATAGGGTTCGAACCCGACCTGACAAGCCCTAATTTGCTTTTTCTTGGAAATTTTTCCTCCGAAGGGCAAAAATCCGTGGAATTTTACAAAATCGAGGATCTCACATGGGCGTGAAATGCGCCTGTATGTGCTTCGATCATTATTTTTTTCGCTGCTTGGCCCTTTGTGGGGTCGCCGCTTTTTTGGCTTTTGGAGCTTTGGTGGCTCGGACTTGGGGCTGTTTGCTCGGGTTTTTTAAGGTTTTTTTGGTGCTTGGGCTTTTCCGGGAGGCGGCTTTTTTGGCTGGCTCAGGTTTTTTCTTTTTTGCTGTGGCCCGGGTTTGGGGCGGCTTTGAGGGGCTGGATTCCATTTCAATGCCGAAAATGCTACTGAGGTCGCTTTCGTCGATTTCTGGCGAACCATCCGCAGTGGCGGCTGATTGCAAAAGCTCGGAGCTGGCGGCGTGCGAGATCAGGTCGGCGGCATCGACCGAGCGCAACTGGAAGAGCAATTCCGGCTGAAGATCGAGCCTGTTGCCAACTCCGTATAGGGTCGCGGCGGCATGCTTGCACAGGCCTGCGTAATCGGGGCATGAGCATTGGATCTTGATTTCGCTTGGCGCGGGAAACAAACCGTTTTTTCGATCCGAAAGATGAGCCATCACGCTGGAGGAAAGCTTGGCCTGCAGCAATTCGACGAGCGAACCGACACCGCCAGCGCATTCGGTGCAAATCGCATTCCACTTCGCCTTGGACACCGGGGCGATCGAGATGAAAACCTCATACAAACTCGAGCCGCTCACAATCGCGGCAATTTCACCATCGCGCACCTCGAGATGCATGACCGAGCCGTTGCGCACATAGGTGCGGCCTCGCGGAAGACGATTGGAATAATCACTGTAAGACTCCAGATGCTCACACCAGGATTTGCCCCAAAAGCTCTCGGCGATTTTCTTTCCGCTGATGGTGACAGGGGTAATTGTCATGCCCTTTTTTGCCATTTTGGCCACTTCTTTGGCAGCCTGTTTGCGGCGTTGGGCGACCGGCACATAGGGAGCAAAGCCGTAATAATTATGAGTGCCGGAATAGCGTTTGGAATATCTGGCCATGGGA
Source organism: Verrucomicrobiota bacterium (assembly GCA_018969605.1). Classification (GTDB taxonomy): domain Bacteria; phylum Verrucomicrobiota; class Verrucomicrobiia; order Verrucomicrobiales; family Akkermansiaceae; genus Luteolibacter. The sequence goes on from JAGWXY010000008.1 coordinate 23,135, forward strand.
AAGTCTTCAGGTGGCTGTGGCGCGGTGGATATCGAGGGCAACGAATCGAAGCAGCTCGTCGTTGCTCATTTCAGTCAGCATTTTTTCACTGCCGCCTTCAAGCAGTTCGTTCGAGAGCGCGCGCTTGCCTTCGATCACTTCGTCGATGCGTTCCTCGATGGTTCCGCGGCAGACAAACTTGTGGACGAGCACCTTGTTTTTTTGACCAATGCGAAAGGCGCGGTCAGTGGCCTGATTCTCGACGGCAGGATTCCACCAACGATCGAAGTGGATGACATGCGCGGCCTGGGTGAGGTTGAGTCCTGCACCGCCCGCTTTGACGGTGAGGATGAAAAACGGCGGGCCATCATCGCGTTGAAACGCATCGACGAATTCCCGGCGCTTGGCGATGGCGGTGCCACCGTGAAGGACCAAGCCAGGCCGACGGAATACGGCGGTCAGAAATTCAGACAAGGGGCCGGTGACTTCTTTGAACTGGGTGAAAACGAGCACTTTTTCCTGACGCTCCGCGATCTCCTCGGTGATCTCGCGCAAACGGTCGAATTTGCCGCTGGCTTCCGGTGCCCATGCGCCGTCGCCCAACCATTGGGACGGGTGGTTGCAGATTTGCTTGAAGCGCGTGATGAAGGCCAAGACGAGACCCCGGCGCTGAATGCCATCCGAATTCTCCAAGGCCTTGGCCAAGTCGTCGACCGACTTCTGATAAAGCGCGGCCTGCATCTTGGTAAGCGGACAAAACGCGCGCATTTCCGTTTTGTCGGGCAGATCGGCGATGACTCGCTTGTCGGTCTTCAGTCGACGGAGGATGTAGGGCTTTGTCAGAGCGCGCAACGGGCCGTAGTCGGGCTGCGCCTGCTTGTTGTTTGCTTTGATGAACTCGCCAAATGCCTTCGCTCCTCCCAACAGGCCGGGGTTGATAAAATCAAAAATCGACCACAGGTCGGAGGCACGGTTTTCCACCGGGGTCCCCGTGAGGGCGATTCGAACTTGGCTGTCCACTTCCTTGACGGCGCGGGTCTGGCGTGCTGCCGGATTTTTGATGGCTTGGGCCTCATCGAGGATGACCGCATCCCACTTGCGTTTGCGGATCTCATCGCTGCGAGTGAGCATGCCATAAGTGGTGATGACGAGATGCTCCTTCTGCTGCTTGTCGTTTTTCTGTTCGGAAGGATGGATGATGTTGAAAACCAAATCCGGCGCGAAGCGTTCGATTTCCGAACGCCAGTTGCCAAGCAAGGAAGCCGGCACAACCAACAGCGAGGGTGCTTTGTTGTTGGATTTCTCTTCTTTCCTAAGCAAAAGGAGAGAGATGACTTGGAGCGTTTTTCCCAATCCCATGTCGTCGGCAAGGCATGCTCCAAGACCGAGCCTCGCAAGGAAGCGCAACCACGTTACACCGGTTTGCTGATAGGGGCGCAGTGTGGCGCGCAGGCCTGGGATTTCCAAACATTCCGAGGCCTTGGCCGGGTCACGCATGCCTTGGAGAATTTCATCCAGCCGTGGGCCCGCACTGACCCCTGCCCATTCGTGTTCGTGAAAAACCACATCCTTGTCCGCTCCTGTTTCCCGCGAGCGAAAGCCGGCAAGCATGCGCATTCCTTCAAAAAAGCTAAGACCATCCCTGTCGGCCATTTTCTTAACTTTTTTCCAATGCTCAAGTGCCTCTTGGAGCTTATCCGCATCCACCTCCACCCACTTGCCGCGTATCATGGCAAGACCGTCGACCGAACTCGTGAGCGACCGCAATTCGGCAGCCGACAGCGCCTCACCATCAAGCGTCACACTCAGGGAAAAATTCAGCAAGGCACCGGCACCCAATCCGGCAGAGTTCGGAGCATCAATGTTCACACTCACCTTTGGACGCGGTGGTTTGCCGCTTTTCCACCAATCTGGAAGGCGGACCAGCACGCCCGCTTCTTTGAACAAGGAAACATCGCGCAGGAACCGGTAAGCGTCGGCAACAGGCCACAGCTGGGGCTTGAAAATGCGGTGACTGTCGACCAATTCGCGCATGAAGGCGCTATTCTTTGCCGCGCGTTCGACCGGGGCGAGCAGGTTGATCAGGCCTTGTCTGTTTTTTGCGCCCGCGTATTCCTCGATGGCCTTTCCAAGCGGCAGGTGTTGCACACGAGCATCGCCGGAAATACGCGTCGCGTAGCTGGCCATGAAGGCAAACGGGAAATCCTGGTTCTTCTTGTTTTCCGCAAGGTGAAATGTCACGCGACCAACCGTCCGCCACAAAGGGCTCACCTCCGAGAGCCAGCCTTCCAAACCACGCGGGTGACGGGACACCGCTTCGCGCACATGAGAATCAAGCGATTTCCACAGATCCTCCAAAAGGTCGGGCGACAGATACTCCCCACCGCGCATCGGAGGGGCCGCATCAATCAACTTGGCAAAATCCACCGGTGTGAGCGGCGGCAGAGGAGCAAGTTCTTGCACCTCAACATTCTCCGGTCGATGGCATAGGCCAGACAAAAAACACCTCGCAAACTCGCGCCACCATGACGCCGCGGGAGGTATTGCTGTCTCCGCACCAAGGGACGCCAAATGAACCAAGGCATGCGCACTCGACTTCAGAAGCGCGTCCGCGAGGCGGCCTGCAGCATTATCATCGAGCCAAGCCGACGGTGGCTCGACGCTTTCCATGAACAAATGTCCATGCGGGCTCAAGCCCAAGTCGGAGAATGCCTCTGCATGATGCCGCACGACGCGAAAACTAGTCGGCACATCGACCAGCACAAGCACCACATGCGCCTTGACCTGTCATTTTACCAAGGAAAGACATCTTCCAAAATCCCCTGTCACCGGGGTTGACGCGGGGCCGTTCGCGGCTACAGCTATCCGCCATGCAAGCCGACAACCAAACCGCACCTGAAGCCGAGGCCCCGGTCGAAAACCCCGAGATCGCCAAGGAAAATGCCACACCGGAAGCTGCGGCGGAGCTTGATCCATGGGAGCAGCTCGAAGCCGAGGCCGCCAAGTGGAAGGACCTTTCCCTGCGCACCGCCGCCGAAATGGACAACTTGCGCAAGCGCACTGCCCGCGAACGCGAGGAAGCCGTGCGGTATTCGAATCAACGCCTGCTCGAAGAGCTTTTGCCGGTGATCGACAACTTCGAAATGGGCATGCAAGCCGCGGCACAGGATACCTCGTCGATGATCTACATCGGCATGGACATGGTCCGCCGCCAGCTCAACGAGTTTCTATCCTCCCAAGGCGTCGAAGAGCTCGTGGCCAGCGGAGCCTTTGATCCCAACCTACACGACGCGGTGGCGCAGGAGGAATCGGCCGAAATCAAGGAAGGCGACATCATTCGGGTGACCCGCCGCGGCTTCAAGCTGCGCGACCGCCTGCTGCGCCCGGCCAGCGTGGTGGTTTCCAAAGCACCAACCGCTGCGGAAGGAGGCGTTGACTGATCCCCATGGCTGACAAACGCGATTACTACGAAATTCTGGGAGTTTCCCGCGACGCGAGCGCCGACGAAATCAAGAAGGCCTACCGCAAACTCGCGGTCAAATTTCACCCGGACAAGAACCCCGGCGATCATACGGCCGAGGAAAAATTCAAAGAACTTGGCGAGGCCTATGAAGCCTTGAGCGATGCCGACAAGCGCGCGGCCTACGACCGCTACGGACACGCGGCATTCTCGAATGGTGGCGGTCGTCCCGGCGGTGGTTTCCACGACCCGATGGACATGTTCTCGCAGGTCTTTGGCGGTGCCTTCGGTGGTGGCTTCGAGGAATTTTTTAGCGGTGGCGGCGGTGGCGCCAGGCGCAAAAGCTCCGGCAAACAACGCGGTAGCGACCTGCGCTATGATCTGGAAATCTCGCTCGAAGAAGCCGCGCGCGGTGTTGAGAAAGAACTCGAGATCGAACGCTACATGCCCTGCGAAGCCTGCGACAGCAAAGGCACCAAAGGTTCGGGCGGCGTGAAAACCTGCCAAACATGCGGTGGCCGCGGCGTCGTTTCGCGCCAGTCCGGCATCTTCATTCAACAAACCACCTGCCCGGAATGCCGTGGCGCAGGTGAAACGATCAGCGATCCCTGCAAGGCCTGCAAAGGCGAAGGACGCGTGCAAAAGGAAAGCCGCATCAAGCTGCGCATCCCCGCCGGCGTGGATACCGGCACGCGCCTGCGCTCGACCAGCAATGGCGACGCTGGCGTGCGCGGTGGCCCGGCAGGCGACCTGTATGTGTTCCTGCATGTCCGCGATCACGACATCTTCGAACGCGACGACTCCGACCTCTTTTGCGAAGTCCCCCTCCCCTTCTCGACCGCCGCACTCGGTGGCGAGTTGAAGGTGCCGACGCTCGATGGTCAGTCATCAATCAAGATCCCCGCCGGCACTCAAGGCGGCACGGTTTTCCGCCTGCGCGATAAGGGCATACCCACACTTTCAGGCGGACGCCGCGGTGATCTGAACGTCCGCGTGCAAGTCGAGGTGCCCACCAAACTCAACAGCGATCAGCAGGAAAAGCTGCGCGCGTTTTCTGAATCGATCGGCGGTCACAACTCGCCTATGCAGGAAGGATTTTTCGAAAAGGCGAAGCGCTTTTTTGATCTCTGACGCGCCATGGCCCGCTTTCATCTGCCGTCAGAAAACTGGCAAACTGCTGCGCTCACCGGCGACGAGGCTAGGCATCTTTCGCAGGTGCTGCGTGGCAAGGCAGGTGATGTGATCACGGTCTTCAATGGTCATGGTCGGCGTGCTTCGGCGAAGGTGCTGCAAGTTTCGCGCGACCGCGTCTCGCTGGAACTTTCTGAGGTCGTTTCCCCTGCTCCGCCGCAGCCACGCATCACGCTTGTGCAGGCGATTCCCAAGGGCAAAACGATGGACCTAATCGTGCAAAAGGCGGTCGAGCTCGGCGTGGCAAGCATCGAGCCACTCGTCACGCGCCACACGATCGTGCAACCGGGCGAGGGCAAGTCGGAGAAGTGGACACGCGTCGCGCTCGAGGCTTGCAAGCAATGCGGCCAGGACATGCTGCCGGAAATTTCACCGGCCCTCGCATTCGACGCATGGATCGCGGGCGCGGCAAAAATTTCCGGGCTTAAGCTCATCGCCTCGCTCGCGCCTGGTGCGCAGGCCATGCGCGAAGTGCTCAGAGCGCACCCCGCCACCACCGAGGCCACGATCCTCGTCGGCCCGGAGGGGGATTTCTCACCACAAGAAACCGCCGCCGCGCTGGCTGCCGGATTCATCCCCGTGTCGCTTGGCAACATCGTGTTGCGCGTCGAGACCGCATCGTTGTTTTGCATTTCCGCACTGCGCTACGAATTCGCGTAGGTTGGCGCTATGCTGGCAATTCGGCCAAGGCCGCCTTGCGCGATGCCAATCCCGGTGCATGATAGAGCCCGTGAAGCATTTGTTGCCAACGATTCTAACAGCTTTTGCCGCCTGCGTTATGCCGCTCGGTGCGCAAGCAGAAAAGCCAGCACCGCCAGCGCCGAAAACTCCGGCCAAGGTCGTCGTCATTCCGATCCGCGCGCAGATCGCCAAGCCCGAGCTATTCATCCTGCGCCGCGGACTCAAGGACGCGATCGAGAACAAGGTCGACACCATCGTGCTCGACATGGAAACGCCCGGCGGCGAGCTCGCCGTGACCTTCGAGATGCTCAAGGCCTTGGAAAAATTTCCCGGAAAAACTGTGACCTATGTGAACCGCGAGGCGATCTCCGCCGGTGCGCTGATCGCTGCCGGCACCGATGAGATCCACTTCGCACCCGAAGGCGTGATCGGTGCCGCGGCACCCGTGCTCGCGACCGGCGCGGAAATCGACGAGACGATGCGCAGCAAAATTGTGAGTTATCTCAAGGCGCGCGTGCGATCGATTTCCGAAGGCAAAGGTTATCGCGGCGAGGTGGTCTCGGCGATGATCGACATGGATTCGGAGTTCAAGATCGGCGACACGGTCATCAAGAAAAAGGGCGAGCTGCTCTCGCTCACCGCACAGGAAGCGATGAAGACCTACGGCGATCCCCCCCTGCCCTTGCTTGGCGCGGGCATTTCTGAGGATCTCAATGCCTTGCTCGATCAACTTCATGGCGCGGGAAATTATTCGGTGTTGCGGCTTGAAGTCACATGGTCGGAAAAACTCGCGCAGTACCTCACCAGCCTCACGCCGATCCTCCTCGGACTTGGCCTGCTCGCGCTCTTCATCGAATTCAAGACACCAGGCTTCGGTGTCTTTGGCATCAGCGGCGCGATTCTTTTGGGCATCGTGTTTTTTGGTCACCATGTCGCGGGTCTTTCGGGTCATGAACCCGCCCTGCTCTTCGCGCTTGGTGTCTCATTGGTGATCATCGATGTCTTTCTGTTTCCCGGCACGATGATCGCCGCGCTCACTGGAGTGACGATGATCCTTGCTTCGCTCGTGTGGATGATGCTCGACATCTGGCCGGGCGAGCCGGTGACGATTTCGGGAAATGCCCTGCTGCGTCCGCTCGCCAATGTGCTGGCAGGTGCCGCATTGGCAATCGCGGCGTTTTTGGTGTTGCTCAGGTTTTTGCCGAAAGGCGGACCATGGGGCGGCATGGTTTTGGAAAGCGCCGTTGGTGGTGAACCCAAAGCCGCGACCGCGCTTGGCGGCGCTGCGTCGCCCATCAGTGCAGAAAATCTGTTAGGCCAAAGCGGCAAAGCGACCACCGCGCTTTTCCCGAGTGGACAAGTCGAGATTTCCGGCAAACGATACGAGGCGAAACTCGCCATGGGTTTCGCCGAAGAAGGTACGCCAGTGAAAGTTACTGGCGTATCGGAATTCGGCCTCATCGTGGAAACTCTGACATGAGCCTGATCATTTTACTTTTTGCCGTCGGCCTCATCCTGTTCGCCGCCGAGGTGATCGTGCCTGGCGGCATCCTTGGCGGCATCGCGGCACTGATGATGCTGGGCGGTTGCGCGATCGCTTATTCGCGCTTTGGCCCGAGCGGTGGTGCGCTGGCTTTGGCTGCGGCCTTGGTGCTTATTGGCATCACTCTGTTTTTGGAATTTTATGTCCTGCCGAGAACCCGCCTTGGCCGCCGGGCTTTTCTCGACAGCGAAATCAGCGCCACCAGCGCGGCACTCGGGCCCGAGGCGCAGCAACTCATCGGCGCCAATGCCGAAGCGATCACCCTGCTTTCACCTAGCGGCTACATCCGCGTGAATGGAAAACGCTACGAAGGATTTAGCCAATCTGGACAAATTTCGCCGGGTGCGGCGCTACAGGTCGTCGGCGCAGACAATTTCCGTCTCATCGTCACTCCCACCAACACACCAAATTAAACACCATGGACCTATCCACCATCATATTCGTCGTCATTGTCATCGCGTCGCTTGTCGTCTTTGGCATCATCATTTCCTTCTTTAGCGTCTGGCTCCGCGCATGGCTGGCCGGCGCCTATGTCGGCTTCACCGATCTTGTCGCCATGCGCCTGCGCCAAGTGCCCTACGGCATGGTCGTCGACGCCCGCATCACCGCCAAAAAGGCAGGCATCGATATTCCGATCAATGACATCGAGGCCCACTTCCTCGCCGGCGGCAATGTGATCCCAACGATCCAAGCACTCATCGCCGCGCAAAAGGCAGGCATCGTACTCGATTGGAACCGCGCCTGTGCGATCGACCTCGCCACCAAGGGCTCCGGCAAGAGCGTGGTCGAAGCGGTCCGCACCTCGGTCGACCCGAAAGTCATCGATTGCCCAAATCCCTCCTCCGGCCGCACGACCATCGATGGCGTTGCCAAGGATGGCATCCAGGTGAAAGTCCGCGCGCGCGTTACGGTGCGCACCAACCTCGACCGCTTCGTCGGCGGTGCCAAAGAGGAAACCATCATCGCCCGCGTCGGCGAAGGCATCGTCACGACCATCGGCTCGGCCGAAACTTACAAGACGGTGCTCGAGTCGCCTGATACGATTTCGAAGGTTGTCCTTCATCGCGGACTCGATGTGGGCACTGCGTTTGAAATCCTTTCGATCGACATTGCCGATGTCGATGTCGGCGAAAACGTCGGCGCTCAACTCCAGGAAGCGCAGGCCGAGGCCAACAAGAACATGGCTCAGGCACAGGCCGAAATCCGCCGCGCGGCGGCGGTCGCACTCGAGCAGGAAATGGTTGCCCGCGTGGCGGAGATGAAGGCCAAGGTCGTCGAGGCCGAAGCCCAAGTGCCGCTCGCGATGGCCGAAGCCTTCCGCAATGGTCACCTCGGCGTGATGGATTATTACAAAATGGAAAATGTGAAGTCCGACACGCAGATGCGCGCCAACATCGCCAAGGACGGCAACTGATCCAGCTCCCATTCATCCGACCCGCAGATCATGGACTGGATCTTCGATCATTTCCAAATCGTCCTCATCGTCGCGCTGGCCTTTGCCTCATGGGTGAAAAGCCGCCAAGAGGCAAAGCAGGCCGAGCGCGAAGCGCGCGAGGCCGGTGAACAGCCGGACATGGGGGACATTTTTGGACCCGAAGAATCATGGCAGCCAGAAGCGGAGCCGATGACGAATCAGCCGCCACCGGTTCCAAGCCAAAGCGCACGCAACTCATTCCCGGCGCAAGAGCCAGTGCCCGACCGCGAGCTCGAACGACAAAATGCGCTGCGCGAACAACTCCGCCAGATCCGCGAGGCCAAGGCCATCACCACCGGCAATGCCGCCGCAACACGCGAGCGCGCCAATGCGAAGGGCAAGGCAGCAGTGCCGGTGGCAAGCTCATTGCGCGGCATGCTCAGAAACCGCAGCGAACTGCGCAAAGCAGTGATCACGCGTGAGGTCCTTGGCACTCCGGTGGGCTTGCGCTAGAGCGAGAGGGTGTTTGGGCATGGCGGTTGAAAACCGCCGCCACGGTTTGAACCTCACGCTTCCTGCCAGTCGTTGCCCATCCAGAGGTTGAGGATTTCGACAGCGGCCGCCTGATCGATCACGGGTTTTTGTTGGCGTGCGTTGCGTCCGGCTTCGCGCAGCTTGGCGGCGGCGCTGGAGGTGGTGAGAGTCTCATCGACAAAAAACAAGGGCACCGTGCCGACGCGTTCGTGAAGTTGCGAAGCAAAGGCACGCACCTTTGCCGCAGCATCGCCTTCGCTGCCATCCATGCGCAGCGGCAAACCAACCACAAGCGTTTTTATTCCGCGGGCCTGCACAAGCTGCGCGATGCGCTCAACGGCGTCGACCTTCTTGCAATCGATCGTCTCAACCGGATGCGCAAGAATGCCAAAATCATCCGTCGCAGCGATGCCGATGCGGGCGTCTCCGTGGTCAATCCCGAGCGCGGGATGCGATGAGTTGGAATCAGCGGTTTTCAATTTCTTATGATCAATGTGAAACTGGCACTCTCATTTATCTTCCAAGATATCGGCCACTGATTTCACTGATGTACTGATTGATAAGAAGAAGAGAATCATCACATCGGGACCTGAATCCACATCCCTCCCCCAACCAGTAAATCAGTAAAATCAGCGGTAAAAATAGCCGCTTTCAGATTCAAAGCAAATGCTCCGGCAGCACATCGGTGAGCTGCTTGATGGCATCGGCCTGATGGCGATTCGCAACGAGTAGCGCGTCCTCGGTCTGCACAATGATAAGGTCATCCACACCAAGCAGCGCGACGCGGCTTTGGGCGCGTGCATTGAAGACGATGTTGTTTTCCGAATCGATCTCGGTGAGCTCGCTGTTAGAGCGGTTTTCTTCGCCGTATTTCGGCAAGTATTTGGAAATCGAGATCCATGAGCCGACATCGTCCCAGTCGAAGGTGGCCTCGATGTTGAGCACGCGATCGGCCTTTTCCATGAGCGCGTAATCGATCGATCTTGCAGGGAGCTTGGGAAATTGCGCGGCGATCGTCGCGTGGATGTCTTTCGAACGGCGGAGCTCGGAAATGAATTCGGCGAGCTCTGGCGCATGGCGCGCGAGTTGCTCAACAACCGTCGGAATTTTCCAAACGAACATGCCGGCATTCCAGGTGAAGCCACCTTGGCGAAGAAATTGCTCGGCCATTTCGGGGTTGGGTTTTTCGCGAAAGCGTTTCACTTCGAAGGGCGGGTTCTCGCAATCGAGCCCGGCAATCACCGCGCGTTCGCCGCGTTCGATATAGCCGTACGACGGGCAAGCCCATGTTGGTTGGATGCCGATCGTGACAAGTCCGTCGGCAGACTCCGCGCTGAGGATCGCATCGCGCAACACCTCTTGAAACGAAGCCGTGTCCTGAATGAGTTGGTCGGACGGAAGCACCAGCATCACCGCATCCGGATTTTTCGCGGCGACGAGTCCGATGCCGAGAGCGACCGCCGGCGCAGTGTCGCGTTTGGCCGGCTCGGCAAACACATTGGCCGCAGGCAACATCGGTGCGGCCGCTCGCACGGCGTCGACCTGCTTTTCATTGGTGAGCACAAAGATCTGCTCAAGCGGTACCAAGCCATCGAGGCGACGAATGGTTTGCTCGAGCAGCGTGCCGGATCCGAAGAGATCGAGCAGTTGCTTGGGGCGAGAGTTGCGACTCAAGGGCCAGAAGCGCGTGCCGGATCCGCCGGCAAGGATCAGCGCATAGGTGTTGTTAGGCGATGGCATGACCCCGCCAAGTTGCGGGATGCCGCCCCCTTGGGAAAGCCGCAATCATCAGAAATTTTCGTTTCCATGGTTGTCGCCTCGCGGCCGATCGGCTAGATTGACCCCATGCCTGCCGAACATTCCGGATCAAAACCCGTGTGGATTGAAACCAGCGCGCTTGCCGCACCGACCTTGCTTGGAGCGGCCGCAGGATTCCTGATTGGCGATCTGATGCATCGCAATGCGCGCCGGGGATTCGGCATTGGCATCGGCGCGCTTGGTGTGGCCGCATTGTTACCTTTTGTCGTTGATGGCCTCAACAACCTGGTGACCGGCCCGAAAAGCAAGGTCGGCGTGAAACGCAGAATCCAAGGCATCCGCGACGCGGGCATTGGCGCACCAGACCACGATGAGGTCGACGCAGAGCTTCGCGAGCAAGGTTTGCTGTAAATTGTCACCATTTGATTTTTCCCAACAAAAAAGCCCGTGATCAACTCACGGGCTTTTTTGTAAATTTGAGAGATCGCCGCACTCGAGCGGCATCATCGGATCAGTTGGCGATGGCCACCACATTCACGCGGCGGGCTTCCTGATCGAACTTCACGCGTCCGTCGACGAGGGCGAAGAGCGTGTGGTCGCGGCCGATGCCGACGCCCACACCCGGATGCACCTTGGTGCCGCGCTGGCGGATGATGATGTTGCCGGCGATGACGGCTTGACCGCCGAATTTCTTCACGCCGAGGCGCTTGCTGCGTGAGTCGCGTCCGTTCTTGACGGAACCTTGTCCTTTTTTATGGGCCATGGAAGTAGGTAGGTGAGGTGTTGATGATTAACCGGCGATCGAGGTCACCTCGAGCTTGGTGAGGCTGCGGCGGAAACCTTTGGTTTTGTGGAAGCCCTTGCGGCGCTTGAATTTGAAAGCCACGCCCTTGGGTCCGCGGAATTGGCTGAGCACCTTGGCGGTGACGGAAGCACCGGCGACGAGAGGAGCGCCGACCTTGACGGTTTCGCCTTCGCCCACGAGCAGGACGTCGAATTTGATTTCAGAATCCACGGGAGCGTCGAGTTTTTCGACATCAAACTTCGTGCCTTGTTGAACGCGGTATTGTTTGCCGCCGGTTTTGATCACTGCGTAGGCCATGGCCGTATTGGGAAAGGTTGGTTGTGCCCCTGCGGGCGGGCGGGGAGAAAATCACGGAGCCCCCACCCGCGCAAGGTTTTTTTTGGCTGATTCGGGGGTTTTCGGGGAAATCGCCTGCAGGTGGATCATTTCGGCGAAAAATTCCGCAATATCCTGGGCACTGGACTGGGAGAAGCAATTGCCGATCGATAACAGAATCATTCGCGACGGACGCTTTGGAAAAGCGTCCCTGCCCTACTCCCTGCGCTTGAGCAGGGGGAAAAGCACCACATCGCGGATGGTCGGCGCGCCGGTGAGCATCATCACCAAGCGGTCGATGCCGATGCCGATGCCGCCCGCAGGAGGCATGCCGTGCTCGAGAGTCTCGATGAAATCGTAGTCGACTTTCTGCTCTTCCTCACCGCCGGCCTGATGCTCAAGGCGCTGGCGCTGCACATCGGGATCATTGAGCTCGGAATAGCCCGGTGAAATTTCCTGGCCATTGATGATCAACTCGTAGACCTCGACGGTTTTTCCGCCGGGGGTGAGCTTCGCAAGTGGGATGAGTTCGCTCGCCACGCGGGTGACGAAGCATGGATCGAAGGTGTGCTCCTCGACCTTCTTTTCGAAGACCTGCTGCACGACTTCGTAGTCCTCCATTTCGGGTGAAATCTGCACGCCGAGCTCCTCGCAGCGCAGGCGGCGGCCGGCCGGGCTGAGCTCGAAGAAATCATCACCGGCAGCGAGCTTGATGAGGTCGTGGTAATTCGCGCGGCGCCATGGACGCGTGAGGTCGATCGTGCGCGTGACATTGCCGTCCTCGTCCTTGTGCTCGATTTTCAAGCCACCACAAAATTTCTCCGCGAGGTGGCAGGTCATTTCCTCGACGAGGTTGGCCATTTCCTCGAAATCCGAAAACGCCCAATAAGCCTCGAGCATCGTGAACTCGGGATTGTGGCGGCGCGAAATGCCTTCGTTGCGGAAGTTGCGGTTGAGCTCGAAAATTTTCGTGTAGCCGCCGACGAGCAGACGCTTGAGGAAAAGTTCCGGCGCGATGCGCAGCGTGAGCGGCATGCCAAGCGCGTTGTGATGCGTCTCGAAAGGACGCGCCGCCGCACCGCCCGCGACATCCTGCAGCATCGGCGTCTCGACCTCGAGAAATCCCCTGTCCTGCAAAAACTTACGAATCTCGGCAAGCATCAGCGAACGCGTCACGAAGATGTTTGCGCTCCCCGGGTTGCCCATCAGGTCGAGGTGACGCTTGCGGTATTTCGTTTCGCGATCGGCGAGACCATGGAACTTGTCGGGCATCGGCCGCAGCGACTTTGAGAGCACCGTGAAGCTCTCGACCTTCACAGTCGGCTCGCCGGTCTTGGTGACAAAAGTTTCGCCCTCGATGCCGATCCAGTCGCCGCGATCGAGGCATTTCCACGCGGCCGCCTCATTTTCGCCGAGGTTCTTGGTGCCGAGGTAGCCCTGAATCGACCCGAGCACATCGCCAAGCTGGAAAAACACCGACTTGCCCATGTCGCGCAGTGCGGTGATGCGGCCCGCGATCTTCACGCGGCGGCCTTCGCTGAAATTGGCCCGCAGTTCGCCCGGGGTGGTGTCGACGGAATACCGCGCGCCATACGGATCGATGCCGAGCTCGCGGAGTTTGGCGAGTTTCTCGCGGCGGATGGCGATGAGTTCGGCCTCGGTCGAATGCGTTTGTGGCGTAGCGTCTGCGGACATGACAGGCATGGCTTAAGCGCCACGGCCGTCCCCCGCAAGAGTTGAAACGGATTGCCCTGCGGAAATCGCCCGCCTAAGAAAAAATTTCGCATGGCCCGCACCGCCATCCGGTGCTACCCCTGCCTCGGATGTTTGAGGTCAGGCAGAAACCGGAAATGGTCGAACGCGCGCTGCTGGTGCGCTTTTGTTTCGATCCGCGGGAAATGGACGAGGCGGAGTCGCTGCTCGAAGAGCTCGGCGAGTTGGTCAAGACGCTCGGCATCGAGGTGGTCGATTCGGTGCTCGCCCGTTGCCGCGACATGCACAAGAAATTGCTCTGCGGCACCGGCAAGGCCGATGAAATCGTGAGCCTCGCCCGCGCGCATGACTGCGATGTGATCGTCATCGACAATGGTCTCGCACCATCGCAACAACGCGAGTGGGAAAAACTCGCCGACCTCTGCGTGATCGATCGCGAGGAGGTGATTCTGGATATTTTCGCCAAACGCGCGCAGACGAAGGAAGCACGCCTGCAGGTCGAACTCGCCCGCATGCAATACGCGCTGCCGCGACTCGCCAGAATGTGGGGACACCTCGACCGCGAAGGCGGATCCGGCGGAGGCCAAGGTGGTGGTGCGGCACGCGGCATGGGCGAAAAACAAATCGAGGTCGACCGCCGACTGGCCAACCTCAGCATCGATCGCTGCAAGCGCGAACTCGAACAAGTTCGCAAACAACGCCGCACCCAACGCAAGGAACGCGAGAAACTCGAAACCCCGCACGCTGCGATTGTCGGTTACACGAATGCTGGCAAGTCGACCTTGCTCAATGCGCTGAGCGGCGCCGATGTGATGGCCAAGGACATGCTCTTTGCCACGCTCGACACGACCACACGGCGCATCAATCTGCCCGATGGCCAACCATTGCTGCTCACCGACACGGTCGGCTTCGTGCGCAACCTGCCCCACCGCTTGGTCGAGGCCTTCAAGGCCACACTCGAAGAAGCGGTGCTCGCCGATTTCCTCATCCATGTGCTCGATGCCACCTCGCCGGAAATCGAACGCTTCCATCGCACCACCCTCGAGGTGCTTGACGAACTCGGCGCAGAGGGCAAACCCACGATCACCGTCCTCAACAAAATCGACCTCGTCGAGGACCCCGAGCAAATCGCCTCACTCGCAAGGATGTTTCCCGATGCACTTCGCGTCTCGGCATTCACCCGCGCGGGGCTCGATCAGCTGCTCGATGCCTGCTCGGCCGCTCTCGCCGACCGCGTGCGCTGCCTCGACTACCGAATACCCCAGCAGCGCGCCGACCTCGTGGGCCTTTTGCACCGCGATGCGAAGGTGCTCTCGACGGATTACGAAGGAAACGATATTCTCGTGCGCGCGGTCGTACCGTCGATGCTTGCCGGAAGGCTCGAGCCATTCGTCGCACAACCCGCCTGAACCCGCCCCTTACGCATTTTCATGATCCGCGTTTTCATCATCCTCTCATGCCTGGCGCTCGGCTTGCTCCACGCGCAGGAGCCCGCGACCGATTCCGCCAATCGGCCAGTCCTCAAAGCCCTGCCAATCGGCGGCGACGATGACATCACCTCGCAACCGCTTCCCGACGAAGTGGTGAGCATGCCGGAAGAAACACCCGCCGTTGCTGCGGATGAAACAAATGAAGCTCCGGCTGCGATCGTCATTGATGAGCCCGCCGAGATTGCAAGCCCATCGAGCACCACTGCATCGAATGCCAAACCCGAAGGCATCGAAGCACTGCGCCTGCAGGTTTTTTTGGACAGATCCAACTTCGGCCCAGGCGTGATCGATGGTCGCATGGGTCAGTTTGGCGAACTCGCTGTGCGATCGTGGAATGAAGTCAACGGCCACCCGCTCGACGACTGGTCGGCGGTGATGCTTGCCGCCAAGAGTGCGGTGCCGGAGCCACTGATCACAGTCACGGTGCCGAATGTCGCAAGCAAATGGGTGAATCCGTCGTTACCCACCAAACGCAGCCTGCAGGCATCCGCCAAAAGAATGAGCTACCGCAGCATCGCGGAGTTCATGGCCGAGCGCTACCACAGCGATGTCCCCTACCTCACCGAACTCAATAAGGGCATGAAAATCCAAAGCCTCAAGCCCGGCGACTCGCTCATCGTGCCGAATGTCGAGCCTTTCGAAATCGAGACACTTACTGGCGCGAAATATGAAGCGGACGCAACACTCAGCGAACGCCATGTGGTGGTGAATACAAAGATCAACCAAGCAAGGATCTTCGAAGCCGCACCCGCCGCCTTGGTGGTCGATGAATCGGATGACGGCAGCGCGCCCATTGCAAAGACCAAAGCCAACCGCGCGCTGGTCGCATCATTTCCCATCACACCGGGCAAACCGAAATTCATCAAATTCGGCACCTGGAAGTTGCTCAACATGATCGAACTGCCCTACTGGCGCTACGACCAGCAACTCCTCGACACCGGCAAAAGAAGCGCCAACGCCATCAACATCCCACCCGGCCCCAACAGCCCGGTCGGCGTCATTTGGAATGGCACCAGCAAACCCGGCATCGGCATGCACGGCACCTCCGACCCGGAAACCATCGGCCGCGCACGCAGCGCCGGATGCATTCGCCTCGCCAACTGGGATGCCATCCGCCTGCCAAACCTCATCCGCCCCGGCGCGACCGTGGAAATTCGTTGAGGATGTGGAAATCGGCGGGCAGCTTGGAGATGGATTTTTTCTCCAGCTTGTGTCCATCGCCCGGCGTGGTTGATGCATGCGATGGATCCGCCGGGCGCAATGTGGCGCAGTGACGGCATCATGCAGAAAAACAAGAATTTCATCCAACCCGAGATCCGACACAAAACAAAGACCATTTGCGAAATAGACGCCATGGGCATGTGCAAAGTCTGCATCCGAGAGTGCATGCTGTGACCTTCGACGCGGATGCAGGCAAAGGAACCCCGGATCCTTGCAAGTAGCGGCAAGCATCAACACGGACAACTCGCCCGTGGCGGGCTCAGGCAGGAGGCGCTTAGGATTTTTTCATCCGACAGCGGTCGCTGCAAAATTTCACCTCGCCCCAGACCCGCTCCCATTTTTTTCGCCACTTGAAAGGCCGCCCGCAGGTGGCACAAGTTTTCTCGGGCAGTTGTTGTTTCTTCACAACACAATGCTCGGAATTTGCTTTCGGAGGAATCAAGAATATTCAGGCGCTGATGCTGAAATCATACCGCCTCTCATAATGAATGCGACAGTCGAGCGGTTAGGACGCAGGAGAAAAGAGTCTAAAAGTCAAAAGTCCAAGGTCAGCTCAATATTCGCGGTTCTTCGATTTTTTGACTTTCAGACCCATGGCTCCGCTTGCCAATTTGTCGCGTTGTTTCTTGGAAGTGGTATCAGCATGAAAACCACCGCATGCGATCTACCCGAGGGCATTGGCTGAAGACGGTGCCGGCTGTGTAAAAGGCGGGGAGTATCAAGCCTCTTCCACGTCCGCTTCTTCTTCGTCCTCCGGCTTCTGGAGTTTGCGGAAGTGGATCTGCCCGACGCGGCGTCCATCGGTGCTGGTGACGCGCGCTTCGTAGCCGAGGATCTCGACGGTCTCACCCACTTCAGGAAATCTGCCAAGCAGCTGGGTGATGTATCCGCCGACGGTGGTGACCTCGCCACTTTCCAGCACCAGTTCGGGCACATGACCTCCCAAGTCATTGAGCGTCATCGAGCCCTCGATCACAAACTCATCGCCATTCACACGGGTGAAGGCAGAGCGCTCATTGTCGAATTCGTCCTGAATGTCGCCGACCAATTCCTCCATGATGTTGTCGAGGAACACGATGCCCACCGGCGTTCCAAACTCATCGACCGCCATCGCAAGATGGGCGTGCTCGCGCAGGAAAAATTTCAGAAGCGTGTCGAGCGGCATCGTGTCGGGCACGATCTTGAGATCGCGCTTGATCCGCATGAGGTCGGGGTTCGGGTCGTTGATGAGCTTGAAGAGGTCCTTGATATGGATGAGGCCGATGGCGTGATCGAGGTGGCCTTTCACCAGCGGGAAACGCGTGTGCTTGCTGCGGATGGCAAGCTCAAGCGTGCGCTCGAATGGCTCGTCGGCATCGAGCACAATCACCTTGTTGCGCGGGGTCATCACATCGCGCACCCAGAGTTCGTTGAGCCCAAGCGCGTTGATGAGGATCTCGCGTTCGGTCTCGGTCACTTCCTGCGATTTGCCGCTTTGCGTGACGAGCAATGCGAGTTCCTCGGCCGAGTGCGAGTGCCCGCCTTCCCTGACCGGCTCGATGTTGAAAATTCGCTTGAGCAGCCAGTTGGCGGTGCCATTGAGCACGCGAATCGCCCAGTGGGCGGAGCGGTAGAATGCATGCAGCGGTGTCGCCAGCGCGAGTGTCGTCGAAACCGAGCGGCTGATCGCCAGCGATTTGGGCATCAATTCGCCAATCACCACATGCAGGAAAGTGAATGACACGATTGCAAGCCCGAAGGAGATCAGCTTCACCCACCAAATCGACATGCCGGTCATCAGGAGCAGCGGCGCGACGAGTGCTTCGACGAATGGCTCGCCGAGAAAGCCGAGTGCGAGCGAGGAAATCGTGATGCCGAGCTGGTTGGCGGAGAGATAGCCATCGAGGTGGTTCACCACATGCAGCGCCATCTTGAGTTTCGCCGGGCGGTTCTTTCCTTCGGCCTCAAGCTGACTTGGGCGGACCTTGACGATGGCAAATTCCGACGCGACGAAAAACGCGTTGAGCAGCAGGAAAAACAGAATGCCGAAAAGGTAGAGCAGCGACTTGCCGAGGCTCGGAAATTCGGTCGGCGGCAAACTCGTTGCCGATGCCAGAAAATCTACAGTGAGGGGAAGTGCCGTCATTGGAGAATAGGATCAGAGTTTTTCGTACACCCCTTGATCGCGCCTTTCGAGCACGGTGAAGCCGGCTTTTTTGGCGTCGCTCACCGAGAGCGGCTTGGTGATCGTCGGCGTGTTGACGCGCGAAATGACCTTGCGAACGGGCTGCTTGCACAATGGGCAGGCGACCAAGGGAGCGCGATCGACGGGGCGGCGGAGTTCAAATCCGCGGGCACAGATACGGCAGGACCTTTCAGGATCCTCGGGTGCTTCGGAGCGGTATTCGTAGATCGGCATTTGGGGGGCGCGGACCGGGTAGTTTCCGTTCCACGCCACAGAGAGCGTATTCCGTGCCAGCTTACCAGCTGGACTTGGTTACGCCTGGGAGCATTCCCGCCGAGGCAAGCTCGCGGAAAGTGATCCGGGAAAGACGGAAGCGGCGCAGGAACGCACGACGGCGGCCGGTGATTTCGCAACGGTTGATGAGACGGGTCGGGCTCGCATCGCGTGGCAGCATGGAGAGACCAACATAATCCTTCTCTGCCTTGAGTTTGCGGCGGAGTTCGGCGTACTTCTCGACGGTTTGCTTCTTGCGCTCGTTGCGGGCGATCCAACTTTTCTTAGCCATAATGCGGGGGCGGATTAAAGGGGGGGGCGGGCGGCGGACGCAAGCCCAAAGTTGAAAAAATCGCCGCAATTTCGAGAAATTTGACAAAAAACCGGCCATCGAGGCTGCTTTGGCGCCCCGAATCGGGAAATATTATCGCCAATTTCCTCAAATACGCACACCATCATGGCTCAAACCGGCTTGTACTTCATGAGCTTGAAGCGCACGTGGTAGGCGCCGCGGTTGAATTTGCGGCAGCAATCGTAGCAGGCAACCGTGCGTTGGATCGGGCGAACGCGGTGAATGATGCCGAGGCAATTCGGGCAAATGTACGAATGGTTGCGCTTCATGCGACGCCGCTTGAAGGGCAGCGTGTGGAATGGTTTCTCGCCGGGGATGCCGAGCTCGGTGCAGGCGGCCTGCCATTCGTCGCCATGCGGGTCGATGTGACGGCGACCGCAACGCTCGTAAGCAACGAGGTGGGCGAGCTCGTGCTTGAGCGTGCGCCAAAGTTCTTCGGGCTGGCAGTCGCGCAATTTCGGATTGAGCTCGATCGTGCGATCCGGCCACC
This sequence comes from Verrucomicrobiota bacterium, assembly GCA_018969605.1. Taxonomy (GTDB): domain Bacteria; phylum Verrucomicrobiota; class Verrucomicrobiia; order Verrucomicrobiales; family Akkermansiaceae; genus Luteolibacter. The sequence goes on from JAGWXY010000008.1 coordinate 42,518, forward strand.
ACGCGCGACCGGCGGTGGTCTGCATGCGTGGGTTCCAAACGACCCGCACCTTGCGCGCGAGCTCCGGCAAAGCAAGGTCATTGGACGCCTCGGTGCACCACGCCGTAAGCCCGCCATCCTCCCTTGTGGGCCGTTCTTTTACCGGTGCCGGAAACCTCAAAACCCGCAGCCACGAGGTCCATCGAAATTCCAGTTGCGGCATGCTGCGATCCATCGATCGAACTGATAACAATCGAACTCGAAATTGGCAATATTCCATGTGTGAAAAAACACACAAAAAATACCGATTTTTTGCGAAGCATACCGCAGGCCGTCGATTGAAGCAACCAGCAACGCTCGGAAGCACATATGACGCATGATGATGCTGGTGACGAAAGCTCCACGACCAAGAATGATACGACGCATGCAAGAGAATCCTTCGGGCACTTTGAGCGCACTTGTGATGGCGGCGCTGATCTCGGCAAGTGCCGGACTGATGGCCCAGAGTGTTACCGAATCCGGCCGCATCGCCATGATCCAAGCCGAGCAATCGCCGCAAGCTCAGGCACGGTCGATTGGCGCAGTTAGCTTATTAATTTAGGAAGCGGCGGAGCGGCTACGCCGTCATTCGCTCCCCACTCAATTAAACCCCAAAAACAACTCCTCACAAAGCGCAAACGGCGGCTCAGGGGCCTGTCACGCGCAATCGCAGAAATTTTGCCCCACCCTCGATCGGTACAGAAACTTCGCGGCGCCGGTAGTTGGCGGGCACCCCGCTGGTATCGGCCGAATCCGTGGCAGTAAGCACTGACCAGTTGATCGAGGAAAGGTTTGTAGAGAGCAAGGGCACAACTGAAAAACCCGCCTCCGGGTCGGTCCTTTGTAGCCATTGCATAACCAGACGGCTGGCTCCGCCGACATTGGTCTGCCAAGAGGAAACGAGCCCGCCCTCGCCGACCATGGGGTTGCCGCCGAGGGCGTATTCCATGCGGTGGCTGAAACCGTCCCCGTCGGGATCTTCGTCCCAGCGGGGATCCGAAGCCGTGGAGGGCAAGGGCTCGGGGAGTCCGTTGCTTTCCCACCACTCGGCGGAGACGGGGTAACTCGTAATCGAATAGGTTCCCGCTAAATCCTTGAAGGTGAGGCGGTATCGACCGCCTTTCGTCACCGCCGCAGTGATGTTGCTCGGGCCGGAGCGGACTGCCACGCCCGCGTTGCTGTTGCCGGCACTCCAACCCCAAGAGTCGCCTCCGGTCCAGTTGGAGTTGTTGGTCGCTTGGGAAAACTTGAATTGGATATTGGTCGTGTTGCTGAACGTTCCCGTCCACTCCCACTGCATCCTCTGGTCGCTCCACGTCATGTTGCTGGCGTTCGGCTGCCAGAACGGCAAAGGTCCCGTGTCGCCGGTCACCGTCATCCGCTTGGGTGCAGCAGCGCTGTCGGATGCCTGCGGGTTCATGAACGTGCCGTTCGCGTTGGTGAATCTGGTGAATTCCGCGAGATTTGACCACCCGTCCCCGTCGGGGTCGGCCTCGCCCGCGGCATCGCCGCCCGTCAACCCGTGGTAGGCGATCCAGGCGGCGTAGGTGGCATGGTATCTGATCTCGTAGGACAAAGTTTTCTCGTTGAAAAGGAAGCGGTAGATGCCGTTGCCCTGGCCGAAATCATTGCTAATGTTAGATCCGCCGGGATCGCCGATGCCGTCCATCGGGGCGTTGTCACCCCAATTCTCCGACCAGTTCCCGACGGTGAACTTGAACTGGCCCGCCACGCCGCCACGCCGGGGCAAATCCAGCATCCACCAATTGGCTCCGATGTAGCCCATGGGGTTCGCGGAGGGGCTGAATCCGCCGTATTGATTGCCCGCCAGATAAACCGCTGCACGGTCGGGCACATGCGGATCGCTGCCCCGGGCGAATTCCTGCAGGTTGGTGAAAGTATCGCCATCCGGATTAGCGTTGAAATCATTCACGCCGTGGAAAACCGCCCAATTCGTGCGGTTGCTATCGAACACGTCGAGGTTGGTGTTGGGTAAAAAGAACGAGTAGCTCGATTCGAAATTCGTGAGATTGAGAGAAAACCGGAGATAGGCTCCCGCGGGATTGGTGAAGAACGGACCCGGGATGCTGTTGGAGAGGAAGGAGAAGGAGAAGGAGGAGGAGGAGGAGGAAGCCGGATCGACGGCCCAGGCGATGTGCTGGACCACGGGATTGTTCGACGAGGCGCGCAGGGTATGGGTCGTCCCGTTGTAGGTCACCGAGGCAACATTCTTATTCAGCGGGTCGAGCCCGTTCTGGTATTCGAAGAGATTGGACAGACCGTCGATGTCGTCATCGGATGACCCATCGGAGGCACCCGTCATGGCCTGCCAGCCGTCCGGCACTCCGTCCCCACCGGCGTCCTCCGTGAACCTTCCAGTCGGCGCGGGCGTCCTCGCCAAAACCACGACACTGTGTGCCGCCATCGGCACGTCGGCGCGGACGGCACTGCCTTGGAAGTTCGCCGTGACCGCGTGGCCGGCGGGACCAACGTTGCCGAAATCGGATCCGTAGACGCTCCAGTCGGAATTGAATTGGACGTACCAAGTGCCGGTCGTGGGGAAAGGACAACTGATGTTGAGGGTTGTGGCGGAAAAGTTGAACAGCACAACCAGGTTGTCGGCATTGCTGGTGCCCAGACGCCAGTAGGCCATCAGGTCCTGCTCGTCGTTGGAAAAGCCGGCCGACGCATCGAGATTCGAGTTTTGCAGGGCGGGCAAAAGCTCCCGCATCTCAATGAGGTCGCGGTGCGCGCGGAAGATCCGGTGCTGTCCGGTTGCGGTGCGCCAATCGAGGGGCGAGGAGTCGCTGAAAGTCCCGGTGGCGTGAAACTCCTGACCCATCCAAAGCATCGGGGTGCCAGGCGCGGTGAGGGTCAGGGCCGCATTGAGCAAAGATTTCTTGCGCGCCGTCTTGCCGGCGGGATCGGCAGGAACCATCCGGTCCGCCAAACGCATGCCGCGATTGAGGTCGCCGGACTTGTCGTGGTTGTCGGTGAAAATGACGCGGTAACCGGGCGGCTCGGACCAGCCGCTGACCTTGCCAAGGATACGGCCTAGGTCGGGCGTGGCCGAGGCGAGTTGCGGTGTGATCTCGTTGTGGAAACTCGTCTGCCAATGGCCGTCGAAACTGTCGGCCACGTCATCGACCCGCAGCTGGTCAAAGAAACCTCCCTGCGGATACCAGGAACCATCCGGTCGCACGGTAAGCATGTCCGCATCCTCCGCCACGCTCCAGCGCCCGGGATACTGTTCGTGGATCAACCGGTTGATCTCCATGAGCAAGCTCTTGCCTTCCGGCAGCAAGGTCTGGGGGTTGTTGACAATGGTTTGGGTGGCGTTGGCGTCATAGCCGAGAATGTTCTGCGGAGAATCCCACCGGAATCCGTCGACGCGGAAATTATCGAGCAGGCTCTTGATATTCTCGCGGATGAAGCGCCGGACTTCGGGCTGCGAGTAGTTTGGCCGCCGACCCCATTTAGTCCAACCTTGAGAATTATCAGGGTAGAAATAGATGTTGTTGGTGCCGTCGAATTCCCACAGTCCGTCGCCCGGCGGGTTCCAATGATTGTGCACCACATCGAGCTGCACCTTCATACCGCGAGCATGGGCCGCCTTGACGAATCGTTTCAGTGCGTCCGGACCGCCGTATGCGGACTCTATGGCGAAGAGGTGCTCCGGATTGTAGCCCCAGCTGAAATCGCCGCCGAATTCGTTGACCGGCATGAGGGCGATGACGTTCACCCCGAGCCTCTGCAGGTAGTCGAGCCGTCCAATGGCATCGTCAAATGTGTAGGGTCGGCCGTCGCTAGGGTTGGGATCATAAAAACTCCCAATGTGCATTTCGTACATCACCTGCTGGCTCACCGGAATGTTGGGACTGCTCACGTTGCTCCAATCAAAAGCGTTGTGGTCGTAGATGACGGAATTCCCGTTCCGCACCCACACGGCGCGCGGGTCATGCTTCCACGTGCCAATGGCGTTCCCGCTCCACCGCAGGAAATATTTGTATTCCTGCCCGGGCCGCGCGGCTGAGACAGTCGCCGTCCAGTAGCCGGTCGCGGTGTCCTTGGTCATGGCCTGATCACCCCAACCGTTGAACTCACCCCGCACCGTCACATCGGTGGCATTGGGCGCCCAGACGCGGAAAGTCACTCCGGTGACAATTGTCCCGCTTTTGTTGACGATGGCGCCCAGAGGTTCCTGACTGCGCGCGGCATTCGCAAAGACCAAACAAACAAAAATGATCCTGAAAAAAAAGCGCATACGCATACGAGAAAGATCTAGGTTTACGATCACCCGTCAAGCCGATGCAGCAGACAAAGATGCAAGTAATACCAAAGCCCCGTAAATATTGGACATTAAATATCGGCGATTTATCAAGAATCGGGCAAAACCGCGAAATGATCCCACCCGCCACTCAGGGTGATGCCCTTGCCTTCTGCAACGAGTCGACCGATCACCGTAAGTTCCAAACCTGGAAATCGCTTCGCCCACGCCGCTTGCAATTCAGCCACCAGCTCGGGCGCCATGGCAAAAAGCAATTCGTAGTCCTCACCATCGGCCAAAGCCTGATTCACCCCGCAGCCCTCCTCCCGCGGCAGAGCCTCGAAATCCAATTCATAACCACAGGCCGATGCCTCTGCCAAGCGCGGCAAATCCTTCGCCAGACCATCCGAAATATCCATCATGGCCGTGGGCTTGAAATTAGATACCAACCAGTCTGATTCCTTGAAGCGAGGGGTAAAATGCAGATGCTTGTGAGCGATCGAGCCGCCCAGTCGGCCAGTGACCATGAGCACATCGCCAGGCCTGCCGGTCGAGCGCAAAACCAATGCTTCACGCGAAACGCTGCCAGTCGCAGCAATGGAAATCACCGCAGAAGACCCTTTGGGCACTCGCGAAGTTTCACCGCCCGCCAGCCGCGCATCAAAGGCCCGCAAGGCCTCGCCGATCCCCTCATAGAGCGCTTCCGCCCATGCCACCTCAGTTTCCGGTGGAAGGGCCAGGGTCACCAAAAAACGCTCAGGCCGCCCACCCATGGCCGCAAAGTCCGAAACCACCCGCGCCACCGCCTTCCAACCCACCTGCTTTGGCGGCGATTCCAGGGTATAATGCACATTACATACCAATGCGTCGGTTTTTAAGAGCTCGAGGCGACCTCGAT
>JAGWXY010000084.1 GCA_018969605.1 Verrucomicrobiota bacterium
GTTGAGCATTTGCTTAAGGACGACCACATTGGCGCGGGTTGGTGTAGTTTTGTACATATACCCTACCGAGTGGCAGGGATTTCAACTCAACACCAGCCCATTTTTCCGCTCCAAGCTAAGCCTTCCTGTGGGATGACTGTGAAAAATTTTCTTTTTCAGCGCCGGGCCATTTCCGCCATTTTTTCATTCGATCTCCGCGAGGTTTTGAAGGATCTTGTCTCATCGGATGACTGGAAAAAACGGCAGATTCATCAACCCATGGGACCATCAGGGTCATGGAGTTGCCGACATTCTTCGCTGGAAGCTTGGCTCTTTGTTGAAGCGGCGAAATGTGCCAAGCCCGGGAGCCATTGCCTTGCCGCAATGCCTCAGGCTGGATGCCTCAAGCCTGCAACCGCCGACCGATGCATCATGGCGCGCGACATGGCTCGGACATTCGTCGTTCCTCGTGCAATCACGGGACATCTCGCTGCTGATCGATCCGATTTTCGCCGACTACTGTTCGCCCGTTCCCCTGCCCCAGCTTCGTCGCAAAACAGCGACGCCCTGCCGCGTGGCCGACCTTCCAAAAATCGATGCGGTGCTGCTCACTCATTCGCATTATGACCATCTGGATATCCAAACGCTGAGGCAACTCGGCACGGAGACTCGTTTGATCACTCCGCAGGGTCATGCGCGTTGGCTTGCGAAAAAGGGTTTTGGCAATGTCACGGAAATCCCATGGCACGGTGAGCACAAGATCGGCGAAAAGGTCACGATCACGGCCACACCGGCGCAGCATTTCACCGCGCGCAGCCTATGGGACCGCGACCTCGGCCATTGGTGCGGGTGGTTGATCCAGGATGCCCACAGCAAATTCTGGCATGCAGGCGATACCGGCTATTGCCCTGCCTTTCAAGAAATTGGCGAGCGGCATGGCCCGATCGATTTCGGCATGATCCCGATCGGCGCGTATGATCCGCGCGACATCATGCAGGCGATGCACATGAACCCAGAGGAAGCGGTCGAAGCCTTTGTCGAAAGCGGTTGCCGCAGAGCCGTGGCAATGCACTGGGGCACCTTCAAGCTCACCGACGAACCGATGGGTGAGCCGCCGCTGCGCTTGAGCGCCGCGCTCGAAGCAAGAAACATCGCGGCGGAAAAATTCATGGCGGGCCACATTGGCCAATCGTGGCAAATCCTGCGAAGCTGAAAGATCGGCGCGCGCGGGAATCACTTCTCACGCCACGACATCAGCTCATCGGTCAGCGCGCGGATCATCGCATCGTCAAAGACTTCGTGGCCCGGCATGTCAGTTCCGGGAAGACCAAACTTGATCGTTCTCGCGACGCGTTGCCATGCGTCTTTTCCTTCACCAGCTGTCCAAAGATAGGGGCCATCCGCGAGATTCGTGGGTGGTCGGATCAACCGACTGGCGAGCTTGCCGCCGCCACGCGCATCGCAGCCGTGGCACACCGCACAATGGTTTGCAAAAAGATGTTTGGCATCCGCCTTTTTTGCGCTCGGCGCAGGTTGCCATTTTTCGCGCTCACCAATGATTTCAAAAGCGCGCTCCGCACCGAGCGATTTGAGATACGTCACCAGATCGTCACCGCGTTGATCATTGAAAAGATGCGCGTAGGAAGGCATCACGCTGGCAGGCACGAGGGTTCGGGGTTCGATGAAATGAATTTTCAACCACGCCTCCGAGCGACGCAGTCCCACATGCTGAAGGTCGGGCCCTTGACGGCGATTGCCGATCAGCACCGGCTTGCCTGCAAGCACTTGCTGGAGCTTGCCGGCACTTCCCCATGTCGCCTCATCGAGCGCGATCGGACGCACATACTGCGAGTGGCAGTGAATGCATCCTTCCGCCACATACACCGCACGACCACGCTCGATCGTCGTCGGCGTAATAGGAGCAGCAGTTTTGGCACGACCTGCAATCAACGCCGGTAAAACCACCAGTGCGACCATGAAACAGTTGCGCCAGCGCAGAACTTTATAAAAACCCGTGGCAAGCCACACGCAAATGCCGGCGATGACGATGAACATGAACGGCACCCGCTGCAATTCACCAGCCATCGCAATGCCATTGGCCGATCCAAACCATCCAGCAACCGAAAAAATCCACGCTGCTCGCCACGCCGCCGCTCGCGCGTCTTTGACACCCGAGAACCAACCCGGCACCGCCACCAGCATCGTAGAATAAAGAGAAACGCCGAATGGATAAAGCCAGCCCGCGGCACTACGACCATCAGGCGAATTCACCAGAAATGCCGCCAACGCCAGCAAAGCCCACGCACCAAGCATGAGCCCGCGGCCGGAGGTTTTTTTCATCCACCATCCGGCAAGCAAGCCACCACCAAGATGCACCGCAGCGTTGCGCCACAACATAGCCTCGCCCCATGTCGATTCTTTCAAATCATGCGTGTGCTGAATGATGAAAAACGCCGCCGAGTCGAGCCACACGAGTGCGGTGAGACCCAACAAAGCCGCAATCAATGGCAGCGTCCCATGGCTCGGCACCGACCACTCGTCCGCTGCTGATTCTCCATCACGCGGCACCGCAAGACATGCGATCATGGCGAAGCCCGCAGCGAAAAACGATTGATGCACTGCGCTCGACATAAAGACCGGCGGCAGGTTGCAAATTGCATATCCAAGCCCAACGCCGAGGCCGACGCTCATGAGCCCGCACCAGCGGCGTAGCATGGCGGCGAGATTCACCGTGATCATCCCCAATGCCCCACCAGTGACTAGCGCCGGAATCCAAAAAATTTCAGGCACCGATCGCGCGAAAGGGCTCGATGCCGCGACCATCGCCGCGGCGATCAGTGCGATGCGCAGTGACCGCACACTGGGCCCGCGCTTGGCCGCAAGAAAACCCGCAGCAATTCCCGAAAGTGCCATGATGCCAAGCGTCACCTTCTCTTTCGTGCCGGAAACACCGGCACTTCGCATCAATTCCACAAAAGCGAACTGCGCGAAGATCAGGAAATACCCATAAACCCCCACAATCAACAACACCGCACGCATGGAAAGCATCGTCATGCAGCACCTCCAATCTTTCGTCGCCACAGGACCACAAACTGGACCAAAGCGACAAAACCATCGCATGCCGCAACGCCCAGCCAATTCGCAGGCATCGATCCCGCACACACTTTGCCGATAAGAAACACGGCAATCACCGACCTCACCAGACCCGTGATTTTCCACACCACCGGCAGCGATTCGCGCGACAGCGCCCAAGCATAACTCAAGCCAACTGCAAAAACGAATGCACCCACCCAGTTCACAAAATCCATCGCCGGCTCATCGACGCTCATGCCAAAGACGGAAAACACCAAACCCGGCACAAAGATCAAAACCAAGCCGGTGCAAAGATCCATCAGCCCGACCGCTGCACTCCAGACGATGTCCCAATTTCTCTTGTTCATGATCTTAGATTTCAACCAAGCCACCACTTCACAGATATCAACCACATTGCCAATCCACAACCCGCACGAATACCCCACCCGATCTCACGCCACAGCGGCGTTTCAAGCATCCACGACCACCCGCCACCCTCAATCCAGCCTGATATTTTAAGTGCGATCACCATGCCAAGCACAGCCATGTTCCATAGCAGCACCGACCACTTCGAGCCAACACAGGAACCGGTAAGCAGGCCCATCAGCAACATGCAAAACGACGAGGTGAAGCCCGCCATCGCCAAATGCGAGTGGCCGACCAATGCCTGGGTGAATTTCACACGATCGAGCACGCCCGGCTGATACATCAGCCATCCGCTCAGCACGAGCAGGCCCCACCATGCGATCATCGCATGCCGCCAACTTTTCGATGATGCCGGCCAATCGTAGCCCGACCAATCGCGCGGAATGATCCACACCCATGGCAACAGCATCGCCATCGATATCAATTGGCACACATCGCGATGCGTGCCACCGATGTGTTCGAAAATGAAAAATGCCAGCCACGAAATACCGAAGTAAATCCACAGCCATGAGCCCTTGATGCCATGACCCGCCAAGCGCGCAACGCGCGGCATCGCCAGCATCAAGCCTACCACGATCAACGACGAACCCAGCAGACTCGCACCCGTCGGACCACCCGTACTGCGATCGACCGGTGGATAGACCGCAGGCGACGAAGCAAACCACAACGAAACAGGCACCATCCCCAATGACATGAGGGCCACCAACAATCCGATGCGCCATTTGCCGTCCCATGTGGACTGATTCCTCTTCCACGCCGCCACCAGCACGACCCACAAGATCACCTGTGCGATGAGAAACGAGGCCAAGGCACCACCGGTCCAATCGAGGAAAATTTTTCCCGAGGTCATGCCCGAGAGCCATGAGGCCGCACCAACCACCAAAGCCGCCGACCATGCCCACAACGCGGCGCTGGCCCATGGGCGAATGGATTCGGCATCGGCTTTGTACAATCGAAACAACCACGCGATCAACGGCAGCGAGGTCCACCCGTAGAGTTGCAGATTCAAATGCACCGGCACCCAGCGACCATAAGTCCACTCGCTGTGATTGAGCGCCGGAAACCACAGCATCAAGGCCAACCACAAGCCCACACCATTTGCCACGGCCAACCATGCCAGCGCATGCCCACAGGCATCACGCACCGGATCATCGCCGCACTTGCTCATGACCCCGCGCCCTCCCCGGCAATCTTGCCGTCACGAATCCGGATCATCCGGTCACAGCGTTCCGCGATCGCCGGATCGTGGGTCGCAATGATCAGCGTCCTGCCACCCGCGCGCGCAAGGTCGAGCAGAAGTCCGAAAACTTTCTCGCGATTGCTTTCATCGAGCGCGCCAGTGGGTTCATCGCAAAGCAAAAGCCGCGGATCATTCATCAACGCACGCACCAAGGCACCGCGTTGACGCTCACCTCCGGATAACTCGCGCACGCGCTGGTCAAGTCGATGATCAATGCCGGTCGCAATCGCGAGCTCGTTGAGACGCTTGATCCCTGCCTTGCGATCACCGCTTGCAGCCACTACCGGGACAAGGCAATTTTCGCGCAGAGTCAGATCGGGCATCAAGTGGTGCAGCTGAAACACATAACCAATGTGATGCCGCAGCAGGCCTATGCGCGTTGACTCGTCGCCAACCACTCGACCATCCACCAGCACCTCGCCACTTTCGACAGGCTCCAGGCCGGAAATCACATTGAGCAGCGTCGACTTGCCGCAGCCCGACGAACCCAGCAAGGCCACCACCTCGCCACATGCGACTTCGATGCTGATGCCTCTCAGCACCTCGATCCTTCCGCGGTCGAAGCTCTTCCACGCATCACGCACAATCACATGCGGCGCCGGTTTTGGTTCGTCGGTTTTCATTCGAATCTCAAGGCACTGGCCGGATCAAGCCGCGCGGCGACCCATGCCGGATAAAGTGTTCCCGCGAGCGCCGTGGTCATCGCCAGCGCCGCCGCACCCGCAAGCTCGATCCAGCCGATTGTGGGCTCGATGTATCCCTGAAGTTGTGGCACCTCGCGCAGAACCCGCAGACCGGCCGAGCTCAAAAACCATCCGGCCGCAATGCCCATAAGTGAAATCAAAATCGATTCTCCAAAAATCATCCACGCCACCTGACCCCGTGAAAATCCGCAAACCCTTGCAATCGCGAGCTCACGAATGCGCCCGAAAACCGAGAGGATCATCGTGTTGGTGACACTCAATCCACCCAACAAAAACGCACAACCACCCACCACCCACGCCGTGGTTTTCATGATGCGAAACTGCGAATAACTGCGGCTGAATTCTTCGTTTTCCAATGCCGTCATGCGCGGAAAATTGGTGCTGACCCAATCCTTCACTTCGGAAGTTTTCGCGCCTTCAGCCAAAGCCACCGTCACCACCGAGCAAACCCCATTCTTGTGAAACGCCCGCTGGCATTCGGCGAGCGGCATGAACACGCCACCATTTTCAAATCCATTCTCCATGCGAACAACACCGACCACCGGCCAGTCCTCCTGACCCAGCGTCACCGTGCCTCCAACCTTGGCATTGAGGAAATCCGCAGCCCTCTCACCCAGCACCACCCCACGCGCATCGTCGCGGAAATCTCCGGCACCACCACCCATCCACTCGGCTCCGTCAAGCCGTGGATCATCGGCGGATATGCCGAAGCAAGTCACCACCGGCCTCCCGGGCGCGGCAATGATCGCAAACAAGACCGGCCGCGCGGCCTTGACGAATGATTGCTCTTCAAGTTTTTGTGCAAGCTCCACCGGCACATTGCTGAAGAACAAATCCGAAACATTTTTCTCAAACACCAGCAGCTCGGAATCATTGCGCAAAATGCGCTCAAACATCCTCACCGCCCCGCCAAGCAGACCAACGACGCTCAACATCGTCGCGACACCCAACGCAATGCCGGCCATGCCGATCAGCGTGCGCACGCGGTGGCGGCGCAGGTTGGTGAAAATCATTCGCCAAAGACTCATGCGGTCATCCGTGTCTATGGCCCATCAGACCGCATTCATGATCACCGGCGATCCGACAAGATCGGTGCGCACCGGCAGCATTACGCGCAGCGGAGCAAGCATGCCCCAACGCTCACGCGAACCTGGCAATGCCGATTGCATGCGATCTCCAAGTCTGCGCAGACGGCTGAAGCGACGCAGCGTCGCTTGGAAACCCTCGGCCATGATCAGGTTCGGCCGCCCCAAAGACTGGTCACGCGACGCGGTCTTGCCGGTTTCCTCTTCAGCACCCAGCACATCTTTCAAATCATCCGCGGCCTGATAGGCCAGGCCCCTCATCAAACCGATGCGATTGAGCAATTGAATTTCGCGATCCGTGCCATTGCCCACCAAAGCCGGCAGCACCAGCGTCAGACGCAGTAAATCGCCAGTCTTGCGCGCGGCGACCTCCGTAACATCGGCCACCGAAGAGGCATTGCCGGCACCTCTCAGATCCATGGCCTGACCACCGATCACGCCGTGCACACCGAGGCACTCGTCGACCAAGTCTCCACCCTGCTGCATGCGCTCGCCGGACTGCGCCTGCGAAATCCCATGCCAAAGCATCGAATACCCGCGATTCACCAACGCCAGCGCCGCAAGTATTGCTATGGTTTCACCTTGCACGACATGCAAGCAAGGGGCACCACGCCGCATTCGCGCATCGTCCATCGCCGGAAGATCATCAAAAATAAGCGAAGCGGTGTGCAGATACTCAATGCCGCAAGCAATCGCCTTTGCGGCCTCGTCAATCACACCCATTTCAAGACCGATCAAATAGGCGGTGACCGCACGCACCAGCGAGCCGGGACGCGACAATACATGTGTCAGCCCCTGCGCCAAATGCGGCTCAATCTTTGCCATCGATCCAAACCCGTTGGCAAAGCGCTCGGCCATTGCTGACTTCGCCCATTCCAACCGCCTCTGCCACCATGCCTCGGGAGTCATTGATCAGGTATTTCTATGAATTTATTTTGCTTGAGACTCAGTTGATTTTTCCAACGACATGGAAACGCACGACCAGCTGCGGATCGACCGTCATCACCGCCATCGCGCGAATGACAGGCAGATCGAAATTGCGATAATCCATCGACACCTTGCCATCGATAGTTACCCACTCTCCGTCCTTCTTGGCGGTGTAGGGAAATGAAACGCTCTTGGAAACCCCGTGAATCGTGAGGGTGCCAGTGCCGTGCTGAATACCCTTTTCATCGGTCCATGCCTTGTTGAGTTTGAAGGATCCCTTCTCATCGCTGCCACCGAGCCATTTCATCATCTCGGCATCGCGCTTCGCATCATCGGTGTCGAGGTCCTTGAACTTCCATTTCAACTCAAAGGACTTGGGATCGAGAGAAACCGCATCACCCTCGACATTGACTTCATAGGATTTGAGATTGCCTGTAAAACGGTGACCCGTCGCTTTGGCATCGACCTGGATCCGACTGCGAGACTTGTCGACCTCAAGACTTGCAGCACTCGCTTGATGAACTCCAAGCACCAACGACAACATGCACAACGCGATGAATTTTTTCATAACTCCGTAAGCCAACGCTAGCGACGCTGCGTGACGAATCAAGTTGTCATCCTGGAAGATGCGAAATTTCCAAGTTGTTGAGAATGAGTATCAAAAGCGTGCATTCAGCTTGCATTTAAAGGCTTGAATGTATTGCATCACATCAACATGAAAAACATCGTGAAATCCAGTTCGTCCCATCTCATCGGAATCGTTTCCTGCTTGATCCTTGCACTCGGCATTTCGGCATTCGCCGCGCCTTGTGAGGTCGGCAAAGCGCTCGCTCCATTCTCTGCGAAGGATCAGCACGATCAGCCCTTCGAATTCAAATCCGGCGCACTGCGCTACCTCTTGGTGAGTCACGACATGGACACCGGCAAACGCGCCAATGCCGCGCTGCACGCTGCAGGCGCCGATTACTTGCCCGGCAAACGCGCGGCCTATCTTGCCAACATCTACGGCATGCCTGGCATCGGACGCGCCTTTGCACTTCCAAAGATGCGCAAATACTGCCACCGCATCATCCTCGGCGACGACGCGGAATTGATCGCCCGCTTCCCCGAACAAAAGGGCAAAGTCACGGTACTAACCCTCGATGGCGACAAGGTCGCCGCCATCCGCTACTGGACTCCCGAATCCGAGCCGATCGATTCACTGCTGAAGTGAAATGGTTAAAAGGCCTCTCGTTTTCTAAGTGAAAAACTGAAACCTGCTCCATCTTATTTCTTTGGTTCCTCCTTAGTCTCCTCTTTTTTTGGAGCGCCATTCTTCGGAGCCTCTTCCTTCGGCGCGATTTTCTTGAGGTATTTTTCGGGGTTCCTATTGAACTTCGCAACACAAGGCTTGCAGCAGAATTTCACTTCTTGCCCATTGTGTATGATGGTGACCGGTGTGCCCATCGATCCGAGCTTGTTGCCGCTGACGATGCAAACATCGGAGGGATAAGGCTTCACTTCGGCAGCGGATGCCGCGCATGTGGCAAGCGCAGCAATGATGAATGTAGCAATTTTCGTTTTCATGATGTTTTTATCCTAAAAGGCAAAATACTCGCTAAAACCGTTTTTTCTAGTCCAAAGCATTTAAGCCAAAGCCCGTGATATGTGCGCGCATTTTTGCTTAGCCTCAATCAGAAACGGAAGCCAAGACCCGCGCCAAAGCCATGCTCGGAATGGTACTGGGTAATGAGTGAAAACCGTTTGCTGAGAAGATACTCCGCTCCGGTGGTCCATTCCCATAGGCTGCCACTGTCGTATTGCACCCCGGCAAACCATGAAATGCGGTCGGTGAGCTGAAGCGACTTTTCAAGACCCACCCGCACATCACCCTCGCTGTCGAGCTGCACCGAACTGTGCACAAGATAGGGCAAACGGTATTCGATGCCACCAAAGGCCCTATCTTCCTCATCCTCCCGATCGGTGAAGCGCCAACCGAGCAGCATCGCCAAATCGGGATTGATCACACGCCGCCAAGCCACATCAGCCTCGTAATCAAATTCATGCTCATGCTCGCCATCATCATGGTGATGAATGCCGACATCCCAGCTGCCATAAAAATCATTGTGGGCATTCATCAGCGTCAGCATGCCCATGCTCATGTGGTTTTGTATCGAGCCATCGGCCATGAAGAAGAACGGATCGCGCGCATGCTCGCCAAGATTCGGCTGATGATCCGCCCCCTGCTCTTCATAAGAAAACACCCGCGCCATGCCGGAATGCATGTGGTAAAGCAAATGGCAATGAAACAACCAGTCGCCTTGTTCGTTGGCTTCAAACTCAATCGTCCTTTTACCCATGGGCGGCACATCAACCGTGTGCTTGAGCGGCGCGTCATTTTCCTGACCCTCAACCACCCGGAAAAAATGACCATGCAGGTGCAGCGGATGATGCATCATTGAGTCGTTGATCAGTTCAAGCCGCAGCACCTCGCCGCGTTTGATCTTGATCACTCCGTCCTCGGCCATTGTCTTGCCATTGAATGACCACACATAGCGCGTCATGTCGCCGCTGAGCCGAAGCTCAATCGTGCGGCGCGGCAATTTAGCGGCAAAGGCCGTCGACTCCAATGCGTGCATCCGCAGATAGGGCGAAAGTGGGCGCTCCTCATTGCCAGTCGCTTCCTCCTCATCCATCGCCGCCATCAGGTGCGCGTCCATGTTGTAAAGCTCCGGCTTTGGAACATCCGGCGCGGGATGTGATTCGCCGCTGCCAATCCACATCGACGCGTGACCCGTGCCATCCTGCGAAGTCGCACGAATTTCCCATTTGCCACTTTGCGGCACCGTTACCACGACATCGTAGGTTTCCGCCATGCCGATCAGCAGACGCTTGATTTGAAATGGTTTCACATCCTTGCCATCGGACGCGACGAGCGTCATCGGTCCCGTCGCCGATTGCAGGTAAAAATAAGTCGCCGCACCGGCGTTGATGAAACGCAACCTCACCCGCTCACCGGGCTT
>JAGWXY010000009.1 GCA_018969605.1 Verrucomicrobiota bacterium
AAAGACAGAGGGACAGACCTTTTGTTGAGACCGGATCGCGCTCAAGTGGGCACTCGGTAGGCACTCGCACTCGAGAAGTCATTTGGGTTCTTTGAGGGCGCTTTTTGTCACTCAACCTAGTAAAAATTGCTTATTTTGACCGAAAATTGGCAAATTTTGGGCTCCTTAAATCAACAAAAATCCAAGTTTGCTTCTTTTTTGATCGTTTTTGATTGCAATTCGCCCGCGAATCCACCAACTTGCGCCTCCCAACCCCAATTTTATGAGCAAATCGACCATGGACGGCGCGCAAGCGCTCATCAAGACCCTCGACGATCTCGGCATCGAGTACATTTTCGGGTATTCCGGCGGTGCCGCGATTCCGATTTTCGACGCCTTGGAGACGGTGAAGACCAAGATGAAATTCATCCTCGTGCGTCACGAACAAGGTGCCGTGCACATGGCCGATGGCTATGCCCGCGCGACCGGCCGCCCCGCCGCGGTGCTCGTGACTTCCGGCCCCGGTGCCGGCAACACCGTCACCGGCCTCATGACCGCCATGATGGACTCCGTGCCGATGCTCGTCATCTGCGGTCAGACCGTGACCTGGATGCTCGGCAAGGATGCCTTCCAGGAGGCCGACATTTTTGGCATCACCATTCCTGTGGTGAAGCACAACTACCTCGTGAAGGAAACCAACGCGCTGCCGCGCATCGCCCGCGAGGCTTACCACATTTCGACCACCGGTCGCCCCGGCCCGGTGCTCATCGATGTGCCCAAGGACATTTCGCAAGGCCCCTTCACGGGTGACATGAATGCCCCGCTGCAACTTCCCGGATATCATCCGGAAACAGCAAAGGAAATTTGCGCCAAGTCGGTGAAGCAAGCCGCCGACCTCATCGCCAAGGCCAAGCGTCCGGTGATTCTTGCCGGCCAAGGTTGCATGATCGCGCGCGCCGACAAGGAGCTGCGATATCTCGCAGAGACCCTCAAGGCGCCGGTCACCACCACGCTGCTCGGCAAGGGTGTTTTCCCCGAGACTCATCCGCTCTCGCTCGGCATGCTCGGCATGCACGGCACCGCCTACGCCAACAAGGCGATGATCGAGTGCGACCTGCTGCTCAATGTCGGCTCGCGTTTCGATGACCGCATCATCGGCCAACCCGCGAAGTTCTGCAAAGACGCCCAGATCATCCACATCGACATCGATCCCGCCGAGATGGGCAAGATGATCCAACCGAATGTGCAAATCGTCGGCGACGCGAAAGCCGCGTTGGCGGAGATCAATGAAAAGATCGGATCGCTCGAAACCTCCGAGTGGCTCAGCAAGCTCGATGGCTACAAAAAGAAATTTCCGCTCACTTATAAAAAGCAAGGCGGCCTGCGCATGCAGCAGGTGATCGACGAGCTTTACGAACTCACCGAAGGCAAGGCGATCGTCTCGACCGATGTTGGCCAGCACCAGATGTGGGCCGCGCAGTTTTACAAGAACCACGAGTCCTTCCATTGGCTCTCTTCCGGCGGCGCTGGCACGATGGGCTTCGGTTTTCCCGCCGCCATCGGCGCGCAACTCGCGTGCCCGGACAAAATGGTCATCTCGATCTCCGGCGACGGCGGATTCCAAATGACCCTCTTCGAACTGGCCACCGCGCAGCTTCACAAATTGCCGATCAAAATCGTGGTCCTCAACAACCACTACCTCGGCATGGTGCGCCAATGGCAGGAGTTGTTCTACGAGGATCGCACCTCCGGCGTCGACCTCATCGGCAATCCCGATTTCTGCAAACTGGCCGCCGCCTACGGCATCCCGTCGGTGCACATCAAGCGCCCTGCCGACGTCACCCGCATGCTGGAAAAAGCCCTCGCCTACAACGACGGCCCGATCCTCATCCACGCGGAATGCGTCAAGACCGACAATGTGTTCCCCATGATCCCCGCCGGCGCGGCTATCGAAGACATGATCACCGAAGCGCCCAAGCAGAAGATGGCCAAACCCGTCGGTTCCACATGATCAAATGACGAACGGCTTCGGTGTTTGGTTGATTGAAAAATTTTTCAAATCACACCGAGGCCAAACTCCCCGTTCTTCACCCGAATCCTCCATCCGATACTTATTTTCATATGCCCAACATCGTCACCACCGACACTCCGGTGCCAGCCCCGATCATCGCCCGCGGCCCGAGCCACACGCTTTCGATCCTCGTCAACAACCAGCCCGGCGTGCTGATGCGCATCTGCCAGGTGTTCTCGCGCCGTGGCTTCAACATCGACTCGCTCGTCGTTTCCGAAGGACGCAACGCGAACTTCTCGCGCATGACCATCGGCATCTCCGGCGACCCGCAAGGCCTCAGCCAGATCATCATGCAGGTCGGCAAGCTCATCGATGTGATCCATTGCTTCGAGCACACCTCCGCCGATTCGGTCACCAAGGAAATGGTGCTCATCAAGATCCAATGTTCGCCCGAGGAACGCTCGATGGCCCTGCAGATCACCGAACACTTCGCCGGCAAAACCGTCGATCTTACACCAACCTCGATGATCGTCATGATCAACGGCGATAGCCCGAAGGTCGACGCCGCGATCGCGATGTTCTCGCAGTTCAACATCATCGAGACCGTCCGCACCGGCAAGGTCGTGATGGCCCGCGGCGAACAGCCGACCTGAAATCGCGTCTGCAGATTTTTTTCAAAGAAGCCATTGGTGCCGCATGCGCCAATGGCTTTTTTTGCGGGCGCAAAGACCTCACGGAGGGTTTCGAAAGAATGCCATTTTTTGCAATTCAACGAAATTGTCACATGACAAATTTGTAACTTTTCACCCGTTGCAAGAAACGCGCTCCGCTTGCTAAGCACCCCGCGCACTCTCTGCAACACCATGAAAAAAATCATCCATCACACACTCATCACGGCATCAATTGTGCCCTTCGTCATGCCCGTTGTGGCATCGGCCCAAATTCAGTTCCTCGGCGGCGCAAGCCTTCCATACGGCGGGGAAATCGTTTCGTACTCCAACGGCCAGATCCTCACCACCAATTCCGGCAACGGCAGCCATGGCATCCAAGCCTACACACTTGGCAGCAATGGCGCGCTTTCGTCCGGCATTTCCATCGACCTCGCATCGGCCTTTGGCGGAGCTGCCAATATCAGCTCGATTTCCAGCGTGCTCGCCGATAGCCGCGGCTTCGGCGTTGCCTCGATCATACCTACAGGAAAAACATCCACGGATCTTGGCCGCATCGCGATCTTCAACAGCTCGACGGGCTCCATCCTCAAAACACTCGATGTCGGATATCACCCGGACTCGGTGGCCATCACGCCCGATGGATCGAAACTCATCATCACTAACGAGGGTGAATTCGTCTCGACCGCAGCCGAGGCCACCTTCGCCCGACCGGGATCGATCAGCGTCGTCGACCTCTCGGGCGTCACCTCGGTGGATAATGTTTCCAACCTCAGTAGCTCGAATGTCGCGACCTACGATTTTTCCGCAGCCAACCTTGCCACAGGCGTGAGCCTCACCGGCATCCGCGACAACACTTTCGCCGCCAACAATGCGGGCACGACCGCGCTAATGGCCAACATCGAACCGGAATACACCACCGCTTCCAACACCAAGGCCTTTCTCACGCTTCAGGAAAACAACGCGATCGCGACCTTTGATTTCGCCACCGGAAAGTTTGAGAAAATCAGCAGTTTGGGAACCATCACCCAAACCATCGACGCCTCGGATCGTGACGGCACGAGCAATACTCCATCCATCAACATCAACGACGTGGTCAAGGGCCTTCCAATGCCGGACACAATCACCCAGTTCTCACGCGGCAGCAGCACTTATCTGGTGACGGCGAACGAAGGTGATGCACGCCCTGACAATGCCGACATCGCACGGGCAAACACTGCTGGCCTAGTCGACACGAGCGATGGCGGCAGTGGTGATCTGTACTATGCAGGCAATGTCGGCAACACCGGCATCGGCCGTCTCAACATCCTCAAGGACATGGGCAACCTCGATGGCGATGCGGGCATCGAAGAGCCCACCATGATGGGCACCCGAAGTTTCTCAATCTGGAATGCCTCGACCCACGAGCTCTTGTTCGACAGTGGCAGCATGATCGAGCAGTACGTCGCTGCCAATGACCCGACGACATTCAACATGAACGACGGACTCACAGCCAATTTCGATACACGCTCGGATGACAAAGGCCCTGAGCCCGAGGCACTGGCCTTCGGCTCCATCGGTGGTCGCGACTATATTTTCGTCGGGGCGGAGCGACAAAACGGCATCTTCCAGTTCGACATCACCGACTTCGGAAATGTGACCATCACCAACTACTTCAACACCACAACCAGCACCGCCGACAGTGGGGGCGCGTTCATTTCGCCCGAGTCGATTGTGTTCGTCGATAGCGCAAGCAATCCGACTGGACAGAACTTGCTCGTGGTTGGCTATGAAGGAACTGGCAGCAACGGCTCGATCGCCGTGTTCAGCGTGGTGCCCGAGCCTCATAGCGCCTTGCTTGTCGGCATTGCTGCGGTGCTTGGTGCCGCGCGCCGCCGTCGCGTCTGATACTGCATTTCGCATCACCTCCAAAGAAGCCATCGGCCACACGCGCCGGTGGCTTCTTTTTTTGCACAAGAAAAATGAAACAATCCATCGACAAAGTCCCGCTGCGCGTCCCAATTTACGAGCACCATGCTCAACGCCATCATCTTCCTCATCCTCGGACTTGTCCTTTTGGTTTACGCGGCCGACTACCTCGTTAAAGGCGCATCGCAGATCGCCACGGATCTTGGCATTTCACCGCTCGTCGTCGGCCTCACGGTGGTCGCCTTCGGCACCAGTGCGCCCGAGCTGGCGGTTTCCATCATGTCGGCATTCAAGGGCGAGGCGGACCTCGCGCTTGGCAATGTCGTGGGCTCCAACATTTTCAATGTCCTCTTCATCCTCGGCATCTCGGCGTTGATTGTGCCGCTGATCGTTCATCAGCAACTTGTGCGCTTCGATGTGCCCATCATGATCGGTGCCTCACTGTTGTTGTACGGAGTCTCGCGTGATGGCAAGATTTCGCTGATCGATGGAGCGGCCCTCTTTGTTCTCGCCCTTGCGTACACCGCGTTTCTCATCAGGCAATCGCGCAAGGAAAAGGATGCGGAGGTCATCACGGAATACGAGACGGAGTACGGCAAGCATGGGGAAAAACCCAAGTGGGCGCGCAACATCTTCTTCATCGTACTGGGTCTTGCAGGTCTCATTCTTGGGTCGCGTTGGCTGGTTGAAGGTGCTGTTTTCATCGCTCGCAACTTCGGTGTTTCGGAACTCGTCATCGGCCTCACCATCGTCGCTGCAGGCACATCGCTCCCAGAAGTCGCCACCTCGGTCATTGCCGCGATCAAGGGCGAACGCGACATCGCCGTCGGCAATGTCGTCGGCTCCAACATCTTTAACATCCTCGTCGTGCTGGGCCTTTCATCGATCATCGCCCCTTCAGGCGTTGCCGTCGATGCCGCAGCCCTCAAGTTCGATATCCCCGTCATGATCGGCGTGGCCATCGCCTGCCTCCCGATCTTCTTCCACAACCACATGATTTCACGCACCAACGGCGCGTTCTTTTTCCTCTGCTACGTCGCGTATGTGGCTTACCTCATCGCTGAAGCGCGGCAAGAAGCGACCAGCACCCAGGCACCCCAAAGCTGCCCCATCTACCGCGCGGGGTGAGAAATCCACTGCGGCACCCGCGAAGTACACTCAGGGGCAAAAAGCTTGAAATTTGACCCTAATTTTTCGCTTGGGCGGGCCAATTTTTTCAAATTTCTGACTGAGCGGGCTGGAAAATTTAGAAAAATCGGGCAGATTTTGACTTGCAACCCGTTGATAATCAATCGAATAAAATTATCTTTCGGCAACCCTTATTTTTTCTTGTCGGTTGAGTGTATTTTGGTGTATTTCACTACCACCCGAGCGTCATCCGGGTTTCGTCGTGAGCAGCAATTACCAGCGATACAAGGGATTCACTCCCTACAAGATGGACCCCAAGTTTCGGGTTTCTGTGCCGACGGCATGGCGCCCGGAAGCGGGGGGCGTTTTGTTTCTGCTGTTTTCCAAGGAGCATGAGATGCCTTTGGTGAAGGTGCTGAGTCATGAGGCCTACGGCGAAAAAGTTTCGTTGATCCAAAGCAGCGACAAGTCGCCGGTTGAGAAGGGCAAGTTGCTGGGCAAGTTGGCGATGTTGTGTCGCGAAGTGTCGCTCAACGAGCAGGGCAAATTGTTGGTGCCGAAGGACCTGAGCGAGAAGGCCGGCATCGAGGCCGACTCCGAAGTCGTGTTGGCCGGCCGTGGCATTCATTTCGAAATTTGGAGCAAAGCGAACTTCGAGCGAGTGCTCAACATCGAGACCCGCGAGGACGAAAGCGACGACCTTGGAATTTTCTGATCACTCATTCATCAACCCCATCACGAGCAATCCATCATGTGGCTCACATCATCCGCGCCAATCACCGAGGCGGCCTGCGCGCCGATCGGTGGAGCTCGCGGTCTGCGCTCGGTGGGGGCGTTGAAAAATTTTCCTGCCACACAAGACTCCGCGCCCGGGACGGCGAGGGGTTTTGGCAACGCAACGGATGTCCGCGCCGCACCTGGCTGGTTGGCGGCGCGGCGTCCGGGGACTTTCATGGACGGGCAACCGCGATCTCCCGGGACGGAGCATCCGGCGCCTCTTGATACGATGGTTCGCGCGGCTTCCGGCTGGTTGTCCGCGCGGCTATCGTGGCTTTCCGAATCGCGCGATGTTTCGCGCAAAACTTCGTGTGCCGCTGCGCAGGCTTCGAGCATCGTGATGAACGAGGCCAATGAGCCAAGTGAGGCGCAAGCCGAAGCACTGAACAAGGGTGGATATCACCTGCCGGTGTTGCCGACGGAGATCGCCGAGTGGATGAATGCCAAGCCTGGCGATTTCATCATCGATGCGACGCTGGGTGGTGGCGGTCACAGCGAGATGTTTCTTAAGGCCGGTGCCGAAGTGTTGGGTGTCGATCGCGATCCCGAAGCACTCGAGCACACGCGTGCAAAGTTGGCCGAATACGGGTCGCGCTTTTCGACTTGGGAGGGAAATTTTTCCAACCTGCTCGAGATCCCAGCGATCAAGGCCGGACGCAAGGCGGATGGCTTGCTGCTGGATTTGGGAGTTTCATCGCGTCAGTTGGATTCCGCCACGCGCGGATTTTCTTTCATGCGCGAAGGTCCGCTCGACATGCGGATGGGCCCATCGAGTCCGCGCACTGCAGCCGAGTTGGTGAATCAATCGAGCGAGGCCGAGCTCACGCGCATATTGTTTGAGTTTGGCGAAGAACCGAAAGCGCGGCGCATCGCAGCGGCCATTGTGAAACAACGCGAAGTGAAACCTTTCGCCACCACGCTCGAGCTCGCGTCGTGCATCGAAACGGCGGTCGGTCGCCAAGGTCGCATCCACCCCGCGACGCGCGCGTTTCAAGCGATCCGCATGGCAGTCAACGAAGAGCTCGAATCACTCGCTACCGCGCTGGCTGCCGTGCCGCAGGTACTCAAGCCGGGCGGCAGGCTCTTGGTGATCACTTTCCACAGCCTTGAGGATCGAATGGTGAAACGCTATTTGCGCCATCGTTCGACGCCGATGATTGACGAGCCGGGTTGGCCCGCGCCGCGTCCGAATCCCGACCTTCAGTTTGAACTCCTCGCACGCAAGGCCATCGCGCCCGGCGCTGCGGAGATCTCCACCAACCCGCGGTCGCGCAGTTCAAAGCTGCGAGTCGCCCGCCTTCTGGAAACAAAGCCATGAACCGTCGCCGCAACGAAACACGCACGCCCGTCTCGGTATTTGCCACCCTCATTCTTGCCGCCGCCCTCATCGCCGGCGGTGGGGTGCTCCACGCCTATTACAAAAACCGTCAGGTGCAAGCCAGCCGCGAACTCGATAAAATCGAACGCGACATTGAGCAATACCGCCTCGACATGCGCACCACCCAGATGCGCATGGACCAATTGCTCAATCGCTTCGTGATCCGCAAACAACTCTCCGAAAATGGATCCGACCTCATCGCGATTTCCAGCGCGGTTGTCGAGGAGGTCAATCCCACTCCCGCCGACCCGCGTGCCGTCGCGTCCGCCGCACCCTGATTCGTGACCTCTTCGTTCCAAGTCCGCTGCATCGCCCTTCTTACGATCCTCGTGATCGGGTTGAGTGTGCTCTCGTGGCGGCTTGTGCAGATCCAGTTGGTTGATCGCCAGCGTTATGCGGAGAGCTCGCGCAAGGCGTTTCACCGCATCGAAAAACTTCCGGCGGTGCGTGGCATGATTGTCGATAGCCGCGAGGAACCGATCGCCAAGAGCATTCCTGTTTCGACGCTTTTCCTTGATCGCAAGCACATCGATGACCCGAAGCAGGCGAGTTATGGTCTTGCCTGCAAAGAGCTGAGCGCGACTGAAGGCTGGGATCGATTGGACTCGGCCGCGCGGAAGCGGCAAATTGTCAGCCTGCGCGGGGAAATCCTCGAGCGCGACACCGGCGAGGAAATCGTGCGCAAGCATCGGGAATATGCCGTGAGCGTTTTGGCAAGGCCGCTTGGCATGAAGCGCGCGGAATTGATGGACAAGATCCAGAAAAGCAAAGGCAATTGGTTTCCGCTCGCCAAGGATCTGCCGGAAGATGTCGCCGATGGACTCCGCGAAACCATCGACCGCAATTACCTTCAAGGATTCGAATTTCAAAATTCCATCAAACGCTGGTACACTTCGCCCAACCTCGCAACGCACCTGATCGGATTCACCGGTGAGGCCGCGAAGCTGAACGAAGAAGAGGGCAAGATCGAGACCAAGGTCGTAGGGCGCTTCGGCATTGAGCAGGCGATGCAGGAATATCTCGCCGGCCGTGATGGGTGGCGCCAGCACCACCGCGATGCGCGCGGGCTGGTTGTGCCCGGCAATTCCGCCAGTCTCTTGCCGCCGCGCGCGGGACTCAATGTGCAGCTCACCATCGACATGGGATTGCAGGCAATCGTCGAGGAGGAAATGGAGGCCTGCCTCGCGGAATTCCAATCCGAGCGTGGAGCCGTCATTCTGATGAATCCCAAAAATGGCGAGATCCTCGCGCTGGCAAGCAGACCGCACTTTGATCTCAATCATCGCAAGGATATCGCGCAGAACGGATTCAACTTTGCCACGCAAGCGATCTACGAGCCAGGATCGACATTCAAGATTGTGGCCTGCGCGGGCGTGCTCAACGAAGGTCTCGCCAAGCCAACAACGCAGGTTTTCTGTCACAATGGTTTGTATTCCGAAGGCGGCTTCACCGTGCCGGATCATCACCCTTACGGCAGTCTCACGCTCGAGGGAGTGCTTGCGAAGTCGAGCAACATCGGTGCTTACAAATTCGCAAAACAACTCGGATCCAAGCGCTTTTACGACTATGTTTCGCGCTGGGGCTTCGGTCGCAAAACCGGCATCATGCTAGGCAATGAAAGCTCGGGCATCGCGCGCAACACCAACAATCCCGTCGACTTCTCGCGCGCGAGTTATGGCTACGCGCTCAATGTCACGCCCTTGCAAATGGCTTGCGCGTACGCAGTGATCGGCGGCGACGGCCGCTTGCTCAAACCAAAAATCGTCAAATCACTCGTCGCCAATGACGGCACGGTGGTGGAAACATTTCCCGAAGAAGAAATTT
Organism: Verrucomicrobiota bacterium; assembly: GCA_018969605.1. GTDB lineage: Bacteria > Verrucomicrobiota > Verrucomicrobiia > Verrucomicrobiales > Akkermansiaceae > Luteolibacter. Next base: position 9,674 of record JAGWXY010000009.1, read on the forward strand.
GCCGCGTGCTCAAGCCCGAGACGGCAAGGCAGATGCGCGAGGCAATGATCAAGACCATCGAGCCCGGAGGCACCGCGACACTAGCCGCCGTGCCAGGCTACAAAGTTTCCGGCAAGACCGGCACCGCCAAGCGCCACAACCCGAATGGCTCGGGCTACCTCAACAACAGCTACACTGTTTCCTTCGCCGGCATGATGCCCGCACACGATCCGGCCTTTGTCGGCGTGGTGGTGATCGACGATCCTAAGACGAACAAAGTGTCGCGTTATGGCGGCACCATCGCCGCCCCAGCCTTTGGCCGCATCGCTGCACGCGCTGCCACTTATTTGAACCTGCCACCCACCGAACCCGTGAATCCCTCGCTGACGAAGGTCGCCAAACCATGATTCTGAAGCAACTCGTCGCCAGCCTTGCACGCGTCACCGCCTCCGGGCCGATGGACGCGGAGATCCTCTCGCTTACCGCATCATCCAAAGAAGTTGGCCCCGGCGTGATGTTTGCCGCGATCCGCGGCAGCGCAAATGATGGTCATCGTTTCATCGATGATGCCTTGTCAGCCGGCGCTTCGGCGATCCTTGCCGAGACCGCGCCGCCGAGTGACTTTGGAAATACGGTGGCATGGCTGCATGTGCCCGACAGCCGTGCGGCGCTTGCCGAAATGGCATCGGCGTTGGCGGGCCATCCGTGGCGCGACCTCGCGATGGCTGGAGTGACCGGCACCAATGGGAAAACGACCACCGCGTTTCTCATTCATCATGTGATGAAAACCGAATGGCACCGCGCGGGATTGCTCGGCACCGTGTTGGTCGACGATGGCGAAACAGTTTCGTCCGCCACGCACACCACGCCCGATCCGGTGGCGCTTTTGCAATTGATCGCCCGCATGCGCGACCACGGGTGTCGTGGTGTGGCGATGGAAGTTTCCTCGCACGGCATTCATCAAAAGCGCGTGGCATCGATCGGATTTGATGCCTGCGTTTTTACCAACCTAAGCCAGGATCATCTCGATTATCATGGCACGATGGACGCGTACTTCCGCGCCAAGGCCGATTGGTTTCATGCGCTTGCCGCCGACCCGCACGGCAAAAAACCGGTGGCGGTGATCAACACCGATGATTCGTTCGGCGCCGAACTTGCGAATGAGCTTGATGGCAAAATGCCGCTCATTCGATTTGGCTTCGGCGTGCATTGCGACTTCCGCGCCAACAACTTCATGCAATCGGCGCGCGGCATGGAGTTCGAGCTGGCGACCAAGGGGAAATCCTATCTCGTGCGTGCGCCATTGATCGGTCGCTTCAATGCTTACAATTTGCTCGCGGCCTTAGCGGCGTCCCATGCTTGCGGGATCCGCCCGCGCGAAGCGGTGGCCGCGTTGGCGCATGCGCCGCAAGTGCCGGGCCGCATGGAAAATGTGGGCAATGCCGGCGGTGCAACGGTGTTTGTCGATTACGCTCACACGCCCGATGCCTTGGAAAACGCATGCCGCACGCTCAAGGAGCTCAACCCGCGCCGCCTGATCACCGTCTTCGGCTGCGGCGGTGATCGCGATCGCGGCAAGCGTCCGCTCATGGCTGCCGCGGCTGCTCGTCACAGCGATGCCTGTGTATTGACCTCGGACAATCCGCGCTCGGAAGACCCGCTTGCGATCCTGCGCGAAATGGAGGCAGGCATCGGTGGCAAAAATCATCGCAGCATCGCCGATCGCGCCGAGGCGATTTCATTTGCCGTGCAAAACTCGCTCTCCGGCGACATCATTCTCGTCGCCGGTAAGGGCCACGAGACGAGCCAGCAATTTTCCGACCACGCCGTCGAATTCGACGACCGCAAGCACGCCGCCAAGGCCTTGCGCGACAGAGCCCAAGCTATTTCCGCCAACCGATGAAGCCACTCAGCGCCCAACAGATCGCGGAAGTCCTCGGCGCTGATGTCGCCGCGGGAGATCCAGCCGCGGTCGTGTGCGCCGGCGTCTCGACCGACACGCGCAAGCTGCCTGCCGGATGTGCGTTCTTCGCGCTGCGCGGTGAGAACTTCGATGGCGATGCCTTTGCGGCGGATGCCTTGGCTGCCGGTGCGGCGCTCGTCGTTGTGCAGCGATGGAGTGGAAATTGCCCTGCAGGCGCGGCGGTGATCGTCGTGCCGGACACACTCGCCGCATTGCAACGCCTTGCTTACTGGTGGCGCAGGCAGCTCGACATTCCGATCGTTTGCATCACCGGCTCGAATGGCAAGACCAGCACCAAGGATCTCACCACCGCGGTACTATCGCAGCGTTTTCGCGTCTCATCCACCAAGGGCAACCTCAACAATCACATCGGACTTCCACTCACGGTGTTGGCGACGACATTGGAAGATCAAGCCGCCGTTTGGGAAATCGGCATGAACCATGCGGGCGAGCTCGCGCCCTTGTGCAAAATTGCGCAGCCGAAGTATGGCATCATCACCAACATCGGCACCGCGCACATCGAGCATCTCGGATCGCGCGATGCGATCGCCGAGGAAAAAGGAACGCTGGCCCGCGCGTTACCCGAGGATGGGATTCTGTTTATTCCCGCCATCTGCGATTATCATGATTTCCTGCGCAAAAGAACCAAAGCCGCGCTGGTATCGGTAGGCGCAGGTCGCGGCATCGTGCGTGCCGAAAACCTGCACCTCGAGCCGGACCGCAGCCACTTCACTCTCGTGATCGAAGGCGACGGCCATGCCGAAGTTTGCCTGCCGTTGCCCGGTCGCCACATGGTCATCAACGCCCTGCTCGCGGCCGCAGTCGGATGGAGGCTCGGCATGCGGCCGTGCGAAATTGCCTCTGGCTTGAACGAGGCGAAAATTTCCAGCGGCCGACTTGCGCGACGCGTGGTCGATGGCGTGACGATCATCGACGACACCTACAATGCGAATCCCGAGTCTATGGCCGCAGCGATTGAAACGCTGGCCGAGGCGCCGATGCCCAATGGCGCGCGACGCTTTGTGGTGCTTGGCCGCATGGGCGAGCTCGGCATTCATGGTCCGGCCGCGCACCATCAGATTGGCAAACTCGCGGCAAGCCGCGACCTTGTGGTCATCGCCGCCGGCGAAGGTGCCGAGGGCATCGCCGAAGGCGCGGGCGGCGCAAAACATTTTCCCGTACTTGCCGATGCCGCGAAATGGCTCGCGGCGGAGGTCAAGCCCGGCGACGCGGTGCTCTTCAAGGGCAGCCGCTCCGCCACCATCGAGCGCGTGATGAACGCCGCATTCCCACCAAACTGATGTTACCCGCGATTTACGATTTTTGGTTCCAAGCCTTCGTGGCCGAAAAGGCAGCAGGCCAACAAGGCTGGGCCCACGCGTTTTCATTTCTCAACCTTTTTCAATACATCACCTTCCGCGCTGCGGGCGCAGGCATTCTGGCCTTCCTGCTCTCGCTGATCTTCGGGCCGCGAGTTATCCGGCGCCTCATTTCGCTGAAGTTGGGTCAGCCGCTGCGCACGGCGGAAGAAGTCCACAAGCTCGCGGAACTCCATGGCGGCAAGCTCGGCACACCAACGATGGGCGGGGTGCTGATCCTTGGATCGGTGATCATTGCGACATTGATCTGCGCGCGTCCGCTCAATCCTTTTGTCGCGGTGTGCGCTTGCACGATGGCGGCCTGCGGATTGCTTGGTTTTTGCGATGATTACAAAAAGGTGCGCGAAAAAAAATCCGATGGTCTGAGCAGCCGCACGAAATTGTTCTGGCAGCTGGTGATCGCGCTGGTGGCGGCCTTGTTCATCTATTACAAGCCGGAGATCTCGGGTCATGGAGTCGATGCAACTCGTCTCGCCAACAACGAGGCCGGCTTCATGCTTGGGCGCGGCAAGTCGATCGGCATCGATGCGATTTGTTTTCCTCTTTTCAAAACGCCGCTGCTGGAGCTTGGCCTTTTCATCATTCCGTTCTTCGCGTGGATCATCATCGGATGTTCGAACGCGGTGAACCTCACCGATGGCCTCGACGGCCTTGCCACCGGTTGCACGATCAGCACCGCGCTTGCTTACGCGTTGCTCGCCTACCTTGCCGGGCACTATTTCATGGCGGTCGAGTACCTTGTGATCCCGCACAACCTTTACATCGGCGAGCTTGCCGTGTTCCTGATGGCGCTGGCCGGTGCGGGTTTCGGTTTCCTTTGGTTCAACTGCCACCCGGCCAAGGTTTTCATGGGCGATACCGGATCACTCGCGATTGGCGGCGCGCTCGGCACTGCGGCGATCTGCACGAAGCAGGAACTTCTGCTGGTCATCATCGGCGGCGTCTTCGTGATGGAGGCAATGTCGGTGATCCTGCAGGTCGGCAGTTTCAAACTTCGCAAGAAGCGCATCTTCAAGATGTCGCCGATCCACCATCACTTCGAACTGCTCGGTTGGCATGAGAGCCAGGTGATCATCCGCTTCTGGATTCTATCGATCATGCTCGCGCTGTTCGGTCTCGCCATTTTGAAAATCGTTTGATGTCCATGACGCTTGCCGGAAAACATGTTGCCATTTTGGGTGCGGGTCGCAGTGGCCGGGCCGCGGCCTTGCTTGCGTTGCGCGAAGGCGCGGAGGTGTCGATCTGGGATGCGGCCGGCGATGAGGCCTTTGCGGGCATGCCCGAAGGTGTGGCGCTCCATCCTCATGCGAACGAGGAAACCGGGCGCGGAGTCCATTGCGATTTGTTGGTCGTGAGCCCCGGGATCGACACCTATGGCCCCTATGTCGCAGCGTTTGCAACGCACGCGGGTGAGGTCATCGGCGAGGTGGAGCTCGCGTCGCGATATTACGATGGAAAAATTGTTGGCATCACCGGCACCAACGGCAAGACCACGACCACCGGCATTGTCGGGCGCATTCTTGAACACGCAGGTCTCGGTGGCATACCTTGCGGAAATTTCGGCACGCCCTTCGCCGAAGTTGTTTTGCAATCGCATCCGCCCGCGGCTGTCGCGCTCGAGCTGAGTTCATTCCAACTCGAAACCATCCGCACGCTGCACCCGGATGTGGCGGTGTGGCTCAACTTCGCGCCGGACCACATGGATCGCTACCCGACCGTGCAGGCGTACCGTAAGGCGAAGCTGCGCATCTTTCAAAACCTCAAGCCAGACGACGTCGCGGTGATTCCTTTCAGTGGCGAACTTCCCGCGCCGACGACCAAGCCGATCACATTTTCCACAAGCGATCCCGCAGCCGATTGGTTTTCCGACGGGATTCTGATTTTCCATCGCGGCGAAGTTTGCGCCGACCTCAACCGCGACAGTTTCCTGCGCGGTCTTCACAATGCGGAAAATGCAATGGCCGCGATGGCTGCCTGCCATGCCTTGGGCGTGCCGATCGATGTGATGCGCGAGGCGCTGCACGGCTACAATCCGCCACCGCACCGCTGTGAATTCATCCGCACACTCGACGGCGTCGAATACCTCAACGACTCGAAGGCCACCAACCTCCACGCGCTCGAAAGCGCGCTGCGCTCGCAGGTCCGCCCAGTGGTGTTGATCGCCGGCGGCAAGGACAAGGGCCTCGACTACTCGCCGGTGCTGCCCTTGCTCGGAAAAAAGGCGCTGGCCTGCGTCACCTTCGGCCAAATAGCCCGCCCACTGGCCGAGCTTTTTTCACAAGCAGTTCACAGCGAGGCAGTTTCGACACTGGCCGATGCGGTGAATGTCGCACGCAGTCTCGCGCCCCAAGGTTCCACGATTCTGCTCTCGCCAGGCACCTCGTCTTTTGATCAATTCTCCGGCTATGAACAACGCGGTGACGCGTTCAGAGATCTCGTCCATCAACTCAACTGATACTCATATGAAATTCCAAACACTACCCGTCAGACGCCGCCCGGTTTCCAAAGGGATTTTCCACCGCCTCAGTGCCGTCACCCGCAAACGCCAACGCGTCTCCGCCAGCGCCACGATGTCGGGCATGGACATGGATGATGGCGGATCAAAAATTTCCCGCGCGTTGACGATCATCTTTCTCATTCACATCGTCGCGATCGCATTGATCTTCATCCACCAGCGTTTTCTCGATGGTCGCCCGAAGGAAAGCACCCGCGCTGTCACGCGTGAGGCCGCCACAGCTGCGGCCGCCGCCAAGACGAGCAGCGCTCCCGCCGCGCCGCTCGCTGCGAGCAGCGGTAAGACTCATGTTACCAAGGATGGCGAAAGCTACGCATCGATCGCCCTGATGCACGGTGTGGCGGAGGCGGACCTTCGCCAGTTGAATCAAGACAAGGCCATGCGCAAAGGGCTGATCCTCAGCATTCCGGTGCAGAAAGTTGAAGTCGCCACGGTGGCTTCCGAAGCTGTCGCGGGGCCCGTGGCGCAATCCACCGATGCCGTGGTCGCCGCCCACACCACCGCCGACGAAGGCATGGTCGATGCGGTGCCGGTCGATGTGAGCGCCGCGCCCAAAGCGAAGGCCATCGTGGAAAACGAAAGCCCCAAAGCCTCGGGCAAGACCCATCTGGTCAAGAAGGGCGACACGATCACCAAGATAGCCAAGCAGTACAAGGTCACGCAAGACGCGCTGATGAGCGCCAATTCCATCACCGATCCCACCAAGCTCAAAGCGGGTGCGAATCTGGTGATTCCGTGATGTGATTTCCACCAATTTCCATGGCTCGCCATTGCTCCACCATCCTCTGCGCTGCGGTCGCCATTCTGGTTGCCCTCGGGTTGACCATGCTGGCAAGCACAAGCGCGTGGGTGAAGGGAGTCGAGGCTCCTTACCATTTCCTGCAGCGCCAAGCGGTCATGGTGATGGTCGGCCTGGTGGCTGCATTCGTGGCATCGAAGTTCTCGATGGAGTTTTATCGCAAGCTGGCACCTGCGATGTTTATTGGGGTTTGCATTCTGCTGGCGCTGTGTTTTGTGCCCGGCATCGGGATTTCAATTTACGGATCCAAGCGCTGGATTGGCGTGCCATTGATAGGCTCGTTCCAACCATCCGAGCTGGCGCGGATCGTCGTGGTCATCTGCCTTGCGGCGTGGTTCGCGCGCTGGCAGTCGGAGGTGAAAACTTTTTGGCGCGGATTTGTTTTGCCGGGCGTGATAGCGGGCATTCCGATTTTGCTGATCGCCCTTGAAACCGATGTCGGCACGGCCCTCTCACTTTCGGTATCGGTTGGAGCGATCATGTACTGCGTGGGCACAAGGCTGCGGCTCATCGTGCCGACCGCGCTGACGGCGATGACGGGTGCCTACCTCTTTGTGCGTCACAACGAAAATCGCTGGGGTCGTATCCAGGCATGGCTGGATTTGGAAAACCCCGTGCATCAACTCGATCGCGGCATGCAGCAATGGCGGGCCTTGCTTGCCTTGGGCAATGGTGGCCCGACAGGCGTTGGCCTTGGCAACGGGGTGGAGAAATTCGGCACGCTCACCTTTGCCCATATCGACTTCATTTTCCCCGTCATCGGCGAAGAGCTTGGACTTGGTGCCACGCTGTTTGTCGTGCTTTGTTATGTGGCCATCGCGGTGGCCGGTTGCGGCATTGCCTTGCAAACCACCAGCATGTTCAGCCGCTGCATCGCGCTCGGCCTCACTTGCGTGATCGTGGTGCCCGCGATGGTGAACATCGGCGTGACCACCGCGCTGCTGCCAAATGACGGACTGCCACTGCCGTTCGTCAGCTACGGCGGCACCAGCCTCATTTTCAGCCTCGCCGCCGTCGGCATGCTAGTCGGCATCCACCGCCGCGCGCAAGTCGGCGTGACCAAAGAGTTCCCGCTCAACCGCCAGACCCGCCTCGCGGTGAGGTTGTGAGTGCGAGGGGATAGACGCGTCAGCGGTCAGTTAAAGAGAAAGAGTAGGCCGCTTGTTCGGCTTTTTATCGATCATCCTTGGTCGTAGCGCAGGATAAATCGAGATGTGGAAATGAAGTCATTGTAACTATTTTTTCGATGAAAGTTTGATTTGTAATAATTCTTGATGCTTATCTAGGCTTTTTTGACCCAAAATCGATTATTGTAATGAATTATTCTTAATTTTTTTGATTTGTAATCATTTTTTTAATTTCGTAATCAAAACCTCATGGAAATCTCAGAGAGCAAATCTGCGGGATATCAGTGGTTGGCGGAGAAGTTCGGCGTGGTGGTGATGCCGCATTGGAGGGAGACTCGGATCCTGAATCGGGGTGCTCGACGGTTTTTGGAGGCTGGCGGCCGACAGGTGGAATATCTTCCCGCCGCACAGGGGCCGGGAGATGATGTGTTCAGCCAACTGGAGTTTGCTTTGCGCAAGGAGGGCTTGCATCTGGAACTGTTGCGAAAGGTTCTGGTTCGGATACCCAGCCGAGATGTGGTGGAACACCTGATTCAGCGACCGACCGGACGGTATGCGCGTATCGTTTGGTTTCTCCATGAGGCCTTCACCGGTCAGCGGCTCGACCTTCCTGACCTGAAGGTGGGAAACTATGTGGATCTTCTCGATCCGCAAATTTATGTCACCGGGCCGCTGCGTAAGGTGAGGAGGCAAAGGATCAATGTGAACCTGCTGGGCACGGTTGATTTCTCGCCGATGGTGCGGTTGGCCTGTTTGGGTGAATGGAGTGAGGCGGAATTGCGGAAACGCTGCGGGGACATCGTGGGAGATTGCCCGGCTCAAATTTTCGCGCGCGCTGTCCGTTACCTTTACGCCAAAGAGAGCAAGAGCAGTCACGAGATCGAGCGGGAAACTCCGGATCAGAAGCGGGCGGAAAAGTTCATCCGTTTGCTGGAGCAAGCATGGCACCGCGATTTCCTCAACAAGCCCGCTTTGGTGGAACTGCAGCAGGCGATTGTCGATCCGCGCTTCGCGAACCGGGGCTGGCGGAGCGAGTTGGCAGAGCCCGGTGACCGTCAGGTTTATGTGGGCGAGACTTTGGGGCCAGGGTTGGAGCGAGTGCATTACGCCGCCCCCAAGCCGGAGGATCTGGACGTACTGATGAGTGAGTTTCTCCAGATGGGCAGGCGCATGATCGAAGACGACTTCGGCTCTTCGAATGACGGAGTCGTGCCAACGCTGATTGCTGCCGCAGTCGTTTCTTTCGTCTTCAACTTTCTCCACCCGTTCAGTGATGGGAATGGGCGGATTCACCGCTTCCTTCTTCACCATGTGCTGGCGCGGCGCGCATTCGGGCCAGAGGGCATCATTTTCCCGGTGTCCGCCGTGATCCTGAATCACCCGCGTGAATACGACCAAGCGCTGGAAAGTTTCTCCAAGCCACTGATGGAGCGTGTGGAATACACGATGGATGAGCGTTTGCGGATGACGGTGACCAATAATACGGTGGATTTTTATCGCTACATCGACTGCACAGAAATCACTCGGATCGTTATCGATTTCATTCGCGAAACCATCGAGACGGAGATTCCCGCCGAGCTGCATTACCTGACAATGCACGACGAGGTCCGCGCCCGCATGCGTGACATTTTGGAGATGCCATCTCGCCACGCCGACCTCTTCATCGCGCTGGTTCGGCAAAATGGCGGCACGCTGTCGAAAAACAAAAGAAAGTTGCCCGAATTCGAGCTGCTGACAGATGTCGAAGTCGAGCAAATGGAGCGGGCAATTCGCGACACGCTGGGGATCGTCAAGTAGGTCGCCTGTGCGAGCTCGGATTGCATCCACGCTGCGCGGCGTAGTCTTTGTTCAGCAGTAAGCAAAAGGCGATGGAAGAAGACGACTCCCGAACTCTTCATCCATGCCGCCAGCACAATTTGCGTGAGTTCGCATTCAGGTTTGCAAGTCGAACCAAAGAAATCGCCGCCACAGTCGAGAGGTGCGAAACTGGGCCTGTTCCATGTCGAGGTATTTGTGATTCACGGGATCTGCCTCGAGTAGGCCCAAATTGAAAAGTGGTCGAATGACATAGTCGCTCAGCATGGATTCCTCGGTGTCATACGGTGTGATCATGGCATCGCGGAGGTGAAGGAAGGGAATGGGCAGGAGAATCTCCGGAGCGAGGCCTTTGATAGGTGTCCAATCTTTCATCACGGCGTCCATGCGCCACAGGATGGCCGGCATGGTTTGCTGGATTGAAGGCACATCCTGACGCCGAAGGTCATAAGCGAGATTGAAATTTCTCAAATAAGCAACGAAGAGCGCTCGATAAAATTCTCCGGCATTTGTATCGGCGAGAAGTTTTTTGCCCTTTGCCGTGAGGACAAAATGGTTTTTTCGCTTTACGACAAAACCTCCGCAATCCGCAACGACCCGGGCAAGGTGCAGGACACTCACATCCGTTTCGTTGATGACCTTGTTGAGATGTCGTATTGTTTCGCGCCACAGCGCGGGCATGTCGAGTTCTTCAAAAACGCGCTCCACAAAATCGCGTTTGAGATTGCCCGTCGCAGTGGCTGCGGTGGAACCGCCTTCAGCCTCAATTTGCCGCATGAAAACACGCATGTTGGTCGCAAGTGGGGCGTGCGCATAATCAGCAATCGTCAACTTGCCACTCAATCGCATCGGCCCATCTTTCTGTGCCCAGTCTTGCTGGATGAGTGAATTGATAAATTGCTGCAATGGAATCATGAGCGACGCAAAATCCTTAAACGACCCCAAGCCGAGTGCAATCAAGTTGAATTCAGAGCCAAGTCGCAGACGGTGATTGAAAAACAAGCTGCTTTTTCAATTCTTCATTCTCGGCCCCTTCTCTTCACTTCAAGATCCGCCTGCTGCTGAGTGACGCGCCATGACTTTGGTGAAATGCCATGGCTTTGTTTGAAAGCCGCAGAAAAATGGGCAGCTGAGTGGAATCCCAACAATGAGGCGATTTCCTTGATGTTGTGAGTTCCCCCCAAGAGCAGTTTCTCAGCTCGTGCCAGCCTCACTTTTCCCGCAAATTCCTTGGGCGCCAAACCGAGCAAGCGATGAAAATGCCTATGCAACGTTGGATAGCTCACGCCAAGGGATCGTGCGACAAACCCCACCCCTTCTCCCATTGCCACACGCTCGTGAGCCTGCGCAACAAGCCTCCGGATGTGGGCTTCGGACGGTGGTGAGCCATGGCCAGCTCCAAACAAAACTTGCGCCAATATGGACATCGCAAGTCCCGCCATCTCACCCGTCGAACATAGCGGTTTGCCTGACGCCGTGCGATGCAATTCATCAAATCTCCCCCACGCCTCATCCGCTCCGGTGCCAGAAAACACACGATCCCCAAAGAGCCCGGAATCAATCCACGCATCCACCTGCGGCCCGCGCAATTCGAACCAATCCTCCGTCCATCCCGTGCTCTCATCTGGGCGATAGCGATGCCACACACCGGGCAAAATCAGAAACACGGAACCCGCATGAAGAACTTCCTTGCGATCGCGCCATTCGATCACGCCGCCACCTGCACGAATTGCAACCAATTGCAAAGCCGGAAGAATGCGCCCACGCCGCCACGAAAACTGATAGTCGCCCGGATGATTCGGCAAGGGGTATTCCGAGCCAGCCGCAAGCTTCCAGTGTCCCACGGCGGAAACATGAAAGCCCCATGCAGACTCCTGCTCGCCCGGCGCGAAATAGCGAAAATAGTTTTTGATAGTTTTTTGCAATTTTTCGAGAGGAAATTAGAAGTTTTGAACCTGTTCTTCAAGAGAAATGCCCATAGGTTATCGGTTGATACCAACCTGCATGAAATCAGAACCACACCAGCTGCGCATAGGCCTTTTCGGCATCGGGCTTGAAGCCTATTGGACTCAATTTGAAGGGTTAAAAGATCGCCTCGAGGGATACATCCAGCAAGTTGCCGGGCGCATTGATCGCAAAAATGTGGAAGTGGTGAACCTCGGACTGATTGATTCCACGGAAAAGGCGTTCGAGGCGGGCCATGCTTTTCGCCGGGCCGACGTTGATATGATTTTTTTGCATGTCACGACCTATGCGTTGAGCTCCACCGTGTTGCCAGTAGTGCAACGCGCCAAGGTGCCCATCATCATTCTGAACCTGCAACCGACTGCGGCCATTGATTACCAGAGCTTCAACCGCCTCGGCAACCGCACCAAGATGACCGGTGAGTGGCTCGCCTATTGCGCTGCTTGCCCTGTGCCGGAAATCGCCAACGCGTTCAACCGCGCACGCATCGGATTTCACCAAGTCACCGGCACGCTCGAAGAATCAAGCAAGGCATGGACGGAGATCGACGAATGGATCGAAGCGGCCAAGGTGGCTCATGCGATGTCACACAATCGGCTTGGCCTGATGGGGCATTACTACAATGGCATGCTCGATATCTACACCGACACCACGCGGCAAATCAGTTATTTTGGTGGTCACATCGAGATCATCGAAGTCGAGGAGCTTGCCGCGCTCCGTCGCGATGCAAGCAGGGCGGAAATTGATGCGAAGCTTGAGGAGTTCAAGCGTACGTTCGACATTCAACCCGACTGCCCGCAGGAGGAACTCGAGCGCGCGGCAACGACATCAGTCGCACTCGACAAGTTGGCGGCAGTCAAAAATTTGGGATCCTTGGCTTATTATCACATGGGCACCGGAAATACGGAGAACGAGGATGTGATGAGCTCGGTGATTCTCGGCACTTCATTGCTTACAGGACGCGGAATCCCCGTCGCTGGTGAATATGAGGTGAAAAACGCGCAGGCGATGAAGATCATGGATACTTTCGGAGCGGGCGGATCTTTTACCGAATACTATGCAATCGATTTCAATGAGGACATCGTCCTCATGGGGCACGATGGGCCCGGCCATTTGCGGATTGGCGAAGGCAAAACCAAGGTGCGGCCGCTCGATGTTTACCATGGAAAGGTCGGCAAGGGACTCTCGGTGGAAATGAGCGTGAAACACGGCCCCGTCACTTTGCTCTCTGTCGTCGAGTATGCCGACGGCTCACTCAAGCTTCTCATCGCTGAGGGCGAGTCGGTGGCGGGCCCGATTCTTGAGATCGGCAACACGAACAGCCGTTACCGTTTCGAGATCGGGGCAAGCGCATTCATCGAAAAATGGAATGCCCAAGGTCCGGCTCACCATTGCGCGGTCGGGGTTGGTCACATCGCTTCCAAGCTTCGCAAGCTTGCTCACCTCCTCGACATGGAGGTCGTTCAAGTTTGCTGATGTGCTCCAGGATTAGGAAACGACCTGCGACACTTCCATTTTACAGGTTGTCCGGCTTGCCGGAAATCGGAAACCCTCCGCGAAGCGGCTAACTGGCACAGCCACCGGAGACGCAAGGAGCAACGCGACTGGAGGCGGAGGTGGGAATGCAGCTTCCGGCTTGCCGGAAATCGGAAACCCTCCGCGAAGCGGCTAACTGGCACAGCCACCGGAGACGCAAGGAGCAACGCGACTGGAGGCGGAGGTGGGAATCGAACCCACGGATGACGGTTTTGCAAACCATTGCCTTACCACTTGGCTACTCCGCCGTGCGCGTGGCGCGGGAGCGATTTGGTAGCGGTGGGCCGGGGCTTTGTCAACGCGGGATTCGCGAAATTGCCTTGTCCAGTGCAGTTATGGCGTAATCGAGCTCTGTCACGCTGGTGCAAAGTGGCGGCATGAGGACGATCGTATCGAGGATGGGGCGTGTGAGAAGGCCGTGATTCCGCGCCTCAAGGCAGACTTGCTCGCCGATGCGGGACTCGACAGGGAACTTCGTGCCATTGGCCTGGCGCAGCTCGATGCCGGCGACGAATCCGCATTGGCGGACCTCGTGCACCAGCGGGTGCCTTGCTTTCAAATCGGCGAGACAGGTCCGGAGGTGGTCAATTTTGGCAGGGAGCTTTTCGAGGGTTTTTTCGGTTTCGAAAAGCCCGAGGCTGGCAAGTGCGGCGGCGCAGCCAAGCGGGTTCGCCGAAAAACTATGTCCATAGTAGAATGCACGATCAGCAGAGCCGAGAAATGCCTCGTACACCTTGCCGGTGGTGATTGTGGCGGCGAGCGGCAAGTAGCCGCCGGTGAGGCCTTTGGCGAGGCAGAGGAAATCCGGGATCACTTCTTCCCGTTGACAGGCAAACATCGCTCCGGTGCGGCCGAAGCCGGTCATGACTTCGTCGAGGATCAAGTGGATGCCATGCGCGTCACACCATGCGCGCAGTTGCGCCAGCATGCCAGTTGGCCATGGCCGCATTTCATTGACGCCTTGGATGAGCGGCTCGATCACCACGGCTGCGACCTCTTGCAGCTCGCTGTTTGGCAAGCTGCGTAAGGTTTCGAGCGAATCCACATGCCGCACGGCGTAGCCGTTGCCTTTGAAGCGCTCGAAAAACCGGTTCACGCCGCCCAGCGATGCCGCGCCGAGCGTGTCGCCGTGATAGCCGTCGGCAAAGGCGATGAAGTTTTTCCGTTCGGGCTCACCGCATTGCTGGCGGTATTGCAGCGCGAGCTTCAGCGCGCACTCGACCGCGGTCGAGCCGTCGTCGGAATAAAAGACCCGCTCAAGCGTGTCGGGCGGGAAGAAACCGCAAAGTTTTTCCGCGAGCTCGATAGCGGTCGGGTGGGTGAAGCCCAAAAACGACACATGCGAAATTTGCTCCAGCTGATTGGCGATCGCCTCGTTGATCGCCGGATGCCCGTGGCCATGGATGTTCGTCCAGATTGTCGAATTGCCATCGAGATAGCGCCGACCCTCCGAATCCCACAGCCACGCACCTTCACCCCGCACGATCACCAAGGGCTCATGCTCCGGCGCGCACCACTCGGCCTGCCGCGTGAACGGATGCCAGCAGTGCGCGCGGTCGGCCTCAATCCAGCGGCGGGTGTCATCGCGCATCGCGCCGAGTGTGAACCCATCCCACGCAGCGGCAAAGCCGAAAGCGGTGGGGGCTTATGCTTGGTGCCTTCTGCTGGTCATTTGTCGCGAGGCTGGTTCAATGGGCGCGTGAACGCCAAAGCGGTGCATGATCAGACTCCCGAGCTCCTGTCGCCTGCGGGCAACTGGGATTGCGCGCGGGCGGCGGTGGTGGCCGGTGCCGATGCGATTTACTTTGGCCTGCCGCGATTCAATGCGCGGCTGCGTGCCGACAACTTTGGCGAAGATGACCTGCCGGCATTGATGGATTACCTGCATCGTCACGGCGTGAAAGGTTTTGTCGCGATGAACACGCTGGTGTTCACCGGCGAGCTCGAGGCGGCGGAAAAGCAACTGCGCCTGATCGCCGAGGCGGGTGTCGACGCCTTGATCATCCAGGATCTTGGCTTGGCAAAGCTCGCGCGTTTGGTTGCGCCCGATGTGGAACTGCACGGCTCGACTCAGATGTCGATCACCTCGCCGGAGGGCTTGGAGTTCATCGAATCACTTTTCCCTATGGAGCGCGCGGTGCTGGCACGCGAACTTTCGGTGCGCGAGATCGAACGATTTCAAAAATCCTCTTCACAAATTCGCACGCCGCTTGAGGTCTTTGTGCACGGCGCTTTGTGCGTTGCTTACTCGGGCCAATGCCTCACCAGCGAATCGCTCGGTCAGCGCAGCGCGAATCGCGGCGAATGCGCGCAGGCATGCCGCATGCCTTACGAGTTGGTGGTCGATGGTGAAGTGCGCGACATGGGCGAGCGCCGCTATTTGCTCAGCCCACAGGACCTCGCGGCCGTCGACCTCATTCCCGATTTGGTCCGCGCGGGTGTGAAATCATTCAAGATCGAGGGCCGGCTCAAGTCTCCCGAGTATGTCGCGGCGGTCACGCGGGTCTATCGCAAGGCGCTCGATGCGGCGATGGCCGATGCCGCGCCGGAGGTCACCGATCACGACCGCTACGCGCTCGAAATGACCTTTTCTCGCGGGCTCTCGACCGGCTGGCTCGCGGGGACGAATCATCCTTACCTCACGCACGGCCGCTTCGGGAAAAAACGCGGACCGCTTCTCGGCGAGATCGCTGAGTGTGGCGAGGGGTGGATCAAGCTCACGAACACCACCGGCGTGCCGCTGGCGGCCGGCGATGGTGTGGTCTTTGATGCCGGTGAGAACCGCGACCTCGAGCAAGGTGCGCGCATTTGGAAAATGGAAAATGGTCGCATCATTTTTCATCGAACTTACAGCGGCATCAATTTCGAGCGCATCCAACCTGGTCACACGGTGTACAAGACCTCGGATCCGAAGCTCGAATCCGAGTTGAGGAAATTTTGGCAGAACACGCGACCGCTTGAGAAAAAAATTCCGCTCGAGTTGCAGGTCCTCGGCAGGCCGGGCGATGCGCTTGAGTTGCGTTGTGGCGACATCGTTGTGCGCAGTGAAATCGCATTGCAGCCGGCGGCGAAACGCGCGCTCGATGCGGAAACGCTGGCTGCGCAACTCGGGCGTTTGGGCGACACGCCCTTTGAGTTGGCGGCGCTCGACAACCAGCTTGAAGGTGATTGCCATTTTCCGCTTTCGGCGCTCAACCAACTGCGTCGCGATCTCGTGGCAAAGCTCGATGCGGGCACGGAAAAACCTTCGCGGGTTGAGATCAATGCCGGCCGTGAGGATTTGATGCCCGCCAAGCCGCAAAACGATGCCGCCGCCGCGCGTCTGTCGGTGCTTTGCCGCAACTTTGCCCAGCTCGATGCTGCGATCGCCTCTGGTGTGGAGCTGGTCTATTGCGACTTCGAAGACCCGCGCCGTTACAAGGACGCGGTTGCGGTTTTTAGAAAATCCTCACATGCGCCCGATGCCAAAATCCTGCTCGCCACGCCACGCATTCTCAAGCCCGGTGAAATCGGCTACCTCAAGCTCGTCGAGAATGCCGCGCCCGATGGCGCCTTGTTGCGCAATCTCTCGGCGCTGAATTACTACAAACATCGTAATAATTTCATCAAGGTCGGTGATTTCTCGCTCAATGTCTCCAATCCTTTGACCGCGCGTGTGTTGATGGAAGGTGCGGATCTGGATTTCATGACCGTGTCCTACGATCTCAACATCGGCCAGGTGCTGGATCTGCTCGATGCCGCGCCCTCGCAGTGGTTTGAACTGTCACTTCACCAGCACATGCCGATGTTTCATATGGAGCACTGTGTGTTCTGTACATTTTTGAGCAACGGCACGACCTACAAGGACTGCGGCCGGCCCTGCGAAAAGCATGTCGTGCATTTGCGCGACCGCGTCGGCCAGTTGCACCGCCTGCAGGCCGATGTCGGCTGTCGCAACACGCTCTTCAACGGTCGAGCTCAGACCGGCGCGAGGTTTTTTGATGAACTGCGCTCGACCGGGCTCTCGAAGTTTCGCGTCGAGTTGCTTGATGAAGACGAAGCCACCGCCACCAAGACCATTCGCGCGTATCAAGACCTTCTCGCAGGCCGGGCTGGGGCCATCGATCTGCTTGAGCAGGTCGAAGCGATCGAGAAACTCGGCGTCACTGAAGGCACCTTGAAAATGTGATGGGGCCACGGAAAGCGGTTTTCTGCTGGCAGATCGGGTGCCGAGGTGCTTTGAAGGGCGCGCTGACAAGCCTGTTCATTTCCCATGACCGCATCCTCACCAACCCAATCGGGTCAATCGCCCCGCCTTGCCGTGACCACCCTTGCGGCGCTCGGCGTCGTCTACGGCGACATCGGAACCAGCCCGCTCTACGCGTTTCGTGAGTGCTTCCACGGCATGCACGGCGTGGCCGCCGACCCGCGCAACCTGACAGGTGCCGCGTCCCTGATTGTTTGGTCACTGCTGCTGGTGGTGACGGTGAAATATCTATTTATCGTCCTGAAATTTGACAACCGCGGCGAGGGCGGGATTCTTGCCTTGTCGGCATTGATCCGTGGCGCGGTGAAAAGTTTGGGCGGCAAGGATCCGCGAAAGATCATGCTGTTGGGCTTGGCTGGTGCGGCGTTGATTTATGCCGATGGCATGCTGACCCCGGCGATCTCGGTGCTCAGTGCGGTGGAAGGTCTGGCGGTGAGCGCGCCGATGCTTTCGCATTGGGCGGTGCCGTTGGCGGTGTTGATTCTCGGCGGCCTGTTCGCGATCCAGCAATTTGGCACCGGCCATGTGGGCAAACTTTTTGGGCCAGTGGTGGTAACATGGTTTCTTACGCTTGGCATTCTTGGAGCGGCCGAGGTGGTGCAGAACCCGCAGGTGCTGGTGGCTTTGAGCCCGTACGAAGGTGTTCGGTTTTTGTGTCAGGAGTGGAGGCATGCCCTTCCTTTGCTTGCCGCAGTGTTTCTTGCATTGACCGGTGGCGAGGCATTGTATGCCGACCTCGGGCATTTCGGCACGAAGCCGATTCGCGTCGGTTGGTTTTCACTGGTTTTGCCCGCGCTGGCGCTCAATTACCTCGGTCAGGCCGCGCTGCTGACGGCAGACCCCTCGGCGATTCGCAATCCCTTCTTCCTGTTGGCTCCCGAGTCGCTGCGTTTTCCGCTGACCCTGCTTGCGACGGCGGCAGCGATTGTGGCGAGTCAGGCATTAATTTCCGGTGCGTTTTCCCTCACCACGCAGGCGATCCAGCTTGGTTGTTTGCCGCGCTTTCGCGTGCGATACACCTCCGAGCATTCGATCGGTCAGGTTTATGTGCCGGCGGTGAACTGGCTGCTAGCGGCATCCTGCATTTTGTTGGTCGTCGAGTTTCAAACTTCCTCCGCGTTGGCGGGCGCTTACGGCATTGCGATCGCGCTGACGATGGCGATCACGTCGATTCTCTTATACTCTGCGGCGCGCACCGAATGGAGATGGTCGGCACTCAAGGCCGGGTTGATGACCGGTGTCTTCTTAACGGTTGATGGGGCCTTCCTCGTCGCCAACTCGCTAAAGATTGTGCATGGCGGCTGGGTGCCCTTGGTCGTTGGCGGCGGCATCATGTCATTGATGATGATTTGGATGTGGGGTCGCGCGCGTCTCTATGCGCGCATTTCGCGTGAGGCACTGCCCGTCGAGGATTTGCTGCAGGATCTGGAAAAGGGCAGGATCCACCGTGTTTCCGGCACGGCGATTTACATGAGCGGCAAGGGCGCGCAGGTGCCGAATGCCTTGCTTCACAACCTCAAGCACAACCAGGTTCTTCATGAGCGCGTCATCCTGCTGCATGTGATGACGCTCGATCAACCGCGCGCCAGCCGCGAGGAAATGCTCGAGCATCAGGAACTCGGCCAAGGCTTGCACCGCGTGATTCTCAAATTCGGTTTTGCCGAAACGCCCGATGTGCCGATGGCGCTCAAGGACCTGCTGCCCGAGCATGTGCGTTTCCAGCCGGGCAAGGCGACTTACTTCCTCGGCAGCGAAGGGTACGGCGTTAGCAAGAACGCCACACTCATCGACCGTGTGCGACTATCGCTCTTTGCCGCCATGGCGCGCAACGCATCGCCGGCCACCGCGTACTTCCAACTTCCGCCCGGCCGCGTCGTCGAGCTTGGTGCACAAATCACGCTGTGAGTTGGCGCGCGGCGATG
Source organism: Verrucomicrobiota bacterium (assembly GCA_018969605.1). GTDB lineage: Bacteria > Verrucomicrobiota > Verrucomicrobiia > Verrucomicrobiales > Akkermansiaceae > Luteolibacter. The sequence goes on from JAGWXY010000009.1 coordinate 28,920, forward strand.
GATCAACCAAAGCGGCCGCTGATGTAATCCTCGGTGCGCTTGACGGTCGGGTTGGTGAACATCTTGGTCGTTTCGCCAAACTCGATCATTTCGCCCATGTAGAAAAATGCCGTCTTGTCGGAAACGCGCGAGGCCTGGTGCATGTTGTGGGTCACCACGACGAAGGTGTAGTCTTTCTTGAGGCTCCAAATCAGCTCCTCGACCTTCGCGGTGGCGATCGGGTCGAGCGCGCTGCAGGGTTCATCCATCAGCACGACGAGCGGCTTCACCGCAATGGTTCGGGCGATGCAGAGGCGTTGTTGCTGACCGCCGGAGAGGCCGAGCGCGGATTCGTTGAGGCGGTCCTTCACTTCGTCCCACAGGGCGGCGGCGCGGAGGCTTTCTTCGACCGATTGCTCGAGCACCGCTTTGTTGCGGATGCCGCGCATGCGCAGGCCGAAGGCGACATTTTCGAAAATGCTGCGCGGGAATGGATTGGATTTTTGGAACACCATGCCGACATCGCGGCGGAGCTTCACCACATCGACCGACGGGTCGTGGATCTCGATATCCTCGACGATGATTTTGCCGGCAGTGACGCGCGCGCCAATGATCTCGTCGTTCATGCGATTGATGCAGCGCAGCAGGGTCGACTTGCCGCAGCCGGAGGGCCCGATGAACGCGGTGACCGCGTTGCGGTCGAGATCGAGCGTGATGTTTTTGAGCGCCTCGGAAGAACCGTAGCTGAAACTGAGGTTCTGAATTTGCACGGCGCAGTTGCCGCCGGCCTGCGGGGTGCTGGCGGCGGTTTTCTCCGGGGATTCTTGCATGGAATTGTTGGTCGCGTTCATCCGAAGCTGCCGGTGATGTAGGCCTCGGTTTGTGGGTCCGAGGGGTTTTCGAAAATTTTCATCGTGGGGCCGACTTCCACGAGCTTGCCGAGGTACATGAATGCCGTCTGGTCCGAGCAACGGGCGGCTTGTGCCATGTTGTGCGTGACGATGACGATGGTGAATTTTTTCTTCAGTTCGGAGATTAGCTCTTCGATGCGCAGTGTCGCGAGCGGGTCGAGCGCGGCGCAGGGTTCGTCCATGAGCAGGATCTCGGGTTCGGTGGCGATCGCGCGTGCGATGCAGAGGCGTTGTTGCTGGCCGCCGGAAAGCCCGAACGCCGATGTGTGGAGGCGGTCGCCGACTTCATCCCAGAGCGCGGCGTTGCGCAGAGATTTTTCGACGGCGTCGTCGATGTCCGAGCGATTTGTCATGCCCGCGATCCGCAGACCGTAGGCAACATTTTCGTAAATCGATTTGGCGAAGGGATTGTACTTTTGGAACACCATGCCGACGCGGCGGCGGAGTTCCTGGATGTTGATGTCCTTGCGATAGATGTCGATGCCGTGGACCTTGATCGTGCCGGCGGTGACATGTGCGGTAGAGATGCGGTCGTTGATGCGGTTGATGCAGCGGATGAGGGTCGACTTGCCGCAACCCGAGGGGCCGATGAACGCGGTGACCTTGCGCGCGGGCATGTCGAGGCTGACATCGTGCAGCGCCTGCTTTGAGCCGTAGGCAAATGATAGGTTCTGGATCTGGACGGCGGTCGACATGGATGGGTGGGTATCCGCTGCGGGTGAATTTACCATTTGAGTTTCTTGCGCATTTTAGCACGAAGGACCATCGAGCCGAAGGAGAGCATGGCGACGAGGATCAGGAAAACGAGGACCGATCCGAATTGCGCGCGTTGGGTGTATTCCGAGCTCGGGATGCGTGCGGCCAGCGTGTAGATGTGGTAGGGCAGGGCTTGGACTTGCGAGGAGAGGATGTCAAAGGGGTTGGCGAGTCCTTCCCACGGGAAGTCGTCCTTGGCCGCAACTGCGGCGGTGAACATGATCGGCGCGGTCTCACCGGCGACGCGCGTGATGGCCAGCAGTGAGGATGTGAGGATGCCAGGTAGCGAGAAAGGCAGGACGCATTTGCGAATGGTTTGCCAGCGTGTGCCGCCCATCGCCAGCGAGGCATCGCGAAACCCTTGGGGCACCGCACGCAGTGATTCTTCCGAGGCGGTGATGACCACCGGCAGGATCATGCAAGCAAGTGTTGCGCAGCCGGCCATGAGCGATGAGTTCCAACCTTGAAAGCTGAGCGCCCAGCCTTCGATGAAAAGTGGCAGCACCAGCAGCGAGCGATCGACCGGGTTGGCGGTGATGACCGGCGCGGCGAGCACGAACACCGAAAATCCGAAGAGGCCGAAGACGATCGAGGGGATGCCGGCGAGGTTGAGGATCGCGAGCCGCACGGCATGGATGAAGGGGCTTTGTTTTGCGTACTCTGCGAGATAGATCGCAGCGCAAACGCCAAAGAAAAGCGCGAGAATGATCGAGCCGCAGGTCAGCAGCGCGGTGCCGATGATCGGGCCCGCAATGCCGCCGCCGGAGTAGGAAAAGGTCTGCTCGTTGTAAATTTGCTGACCCGCATGAGCCTCGATGTACTCGTTGTATTTCGATGCTGGAAGTTGGTGGCGGGTGCCCTTCGCATCATCGAACACATGCAGCGTTTCGTTTTTCGCGGTGAGGAACTCGGTGTCGACGAAGGGGAACTCCGAGGTGAAGATTGCGGGTGCGCCGTCGATGATGATTTTGCCAAAGAGCAGCACGGCGATCAGCACCATGAGGTAGGTGATGCCGCCCAGCAGGCTGCGGACAAGGATGTCCTTGAAATAGCCTTTGGGCAGACCTTTGCGGATCAAATTTTCCGGATTGAACATGGCTTATTTTTTCGTCCGGGTGAGGAAATGGTGGGCGGTGGCGTTGATGCCGAGCACCACGACGAAGAGGGTGATGCCGATCACGAAGAGCGCTCGGTAGTGGACGCTGCCGAGCGGCACTTCGCCGAGCTCTTGAGCGATGATGCCGGTGAGGGTGTGCGAGGGTTGGAAGAACGCGCCGATGCCTTCGCTGAAGTCGGGGATCTTGATGCGGTTGCCGGCGACCAGCAGCACGACCATCGTTTCGCCGATCACGCGGCCAAGGCCGAGCAGCACGGCGGCGAGAATGCCGGAGAAGGCTGCGGGGACCATCACGCGGAAGGCGGTCTGGAGGCGTGAGGCGCCGAGCGCTTCGGAGGCTTCGGCATAGGCCGAAGGGACATTGTTGAGCGCGTCCTCGGCGAGCGAAAAAATCGTCGGCACACTCATCAATGCGAGCAAGCAACCGGCGGTGAAAATGTTGAGTCGCTCGTCGATCGGGAATCCGGGCACCCACCTGAGCGAATCATAGGTAGAAATTTCCCGCAGAATCGTGCCGAAGACCATGATGCCGATGAAGCCGAGCACCACCGAGGGGATCGCTTGAATGAACTCAATGACTGGCTTGACCAATGCCTGTTCGCGCGGAGCGGCGAATTGGTTGACATAAATCGCCGCACCGATGCCGACCGGGATGGCGATCGTGAGAGCGACGATGGCAATCATCAGTGAGCCGACCGCCAGCGGAATGATGCCATAAAAATCCTGCCATTCGCCGCCGGTGACCCATGACTTGCCGGTGAGGAAGGAAATGAATGCGGCGGATAGCGGCACCGGATCGGTATGGGTCCAGCTGTTGATCTTGGCCGGTGTGGCCTTGATATCGGAGATCAAGACCGGCCATGCGGCTTTGGCGGCGTTGAGGTAACGCGAGGCTTTGGCTTGCGTGAGCGAGCCGGGAAGGCTTGGAAAAATTTCGCCGACCGAAGTGGCCAGCTGCTCGTGAACTTTCACGCAGTCGGGCTTTTTCTCCATCAGCGTCGCCATCGGGCCTTCGACATCAGGCTTGTCCGCGAGTGCGGCCTTGGCATCGGCGATCAGCTTTTCGCGTTCAATCGGATCCTTGGCATTGGCGGCTGCGGCAAGCAGGGTTTTGCGGTCTTTTTCGAGAATGTCGGCTGTTTGGATCGCTTCCTTGGTGGCGGTGACCGACTCGGTCATTTCCATCACGATCGAGCCGAGGTCCATGCCGGCAGTCTCGAAGTTGTCGATCGTTTCACGAAACTTTTGCAGCGGCTCGGCATGCGATTGGCGAGCGGCGGCGAATGCGGCATTTAGCTTGGCCACGAGCGGCGGCTCATCGGTCGCCTCGGCGGGCCGGTTGCGCAGCGAATCGATCAGTTCCTGGCGCTCGGCCTCGCTGAGGTGTGGGGTGGCAGGAAGATTGGTGAGGGCCTTGGCGCGCTGGGCCTCATAGTTGGCGCGCAGCACGGCGAGCATGCCGTCATCGCCGCCAGTCGTGGCAGCGGGATTGTTGAGGATCAGGTCGCGGGTCGGGCCGACTTGATCGTTGAAAGTGTTGTAGAGCGCGGAAGCTTCCTGCGAGCGAAGCAATTCATCAAGGCATTTGCCGTTGATCTCGGCCTGATAGGCACGGTTGAGAAGACTGGTGACCTGTTCGTGAGCAGTGAGATTTTTGCGCGAGATGTCGACGAACTCAAGGCCAGCGATGCGATAGACCTCCAGCTCGCGGCGATAACCGGGAAAGAAACCCAAGCCCTCGCGCAGGAGGAAAACAATGATCAGAAGAAGAATGAAAATCGTGAGTCCGGCATTCGATGCGAAGAAGAACCGGATTGCCCGTTCAAAGGAAAAACCCCGCCGTTGGAAGCGATGGCCACTGGATTCGGATTGGGGATTTGGGGAAATCATGCAGGGCTGGCGAAGTGGAGCGCGGATGGAGGCTTTCGGCAAGCAAATGAAACGGGCATCGCTGGATCTGCAACGATGCCCGTTTGGCAAGCAACCGATAACCGATAATCGTTGACTATGAATCAGTTAGGAATGAATCCAACCTTCGTGACGATGGCCTGTCCGGCTGGTGATTCGATGAAGTCGAGGAAGGCCTGAGCTTCGGCGGTCGGTTTTTCCGGAGCGTACAGGTAGCAGAGGCGGGCATAGGCGAATTTCTTCGCATTTGCGGCGACCGGCTCAACTCCGTCGATGGTGACGGTTTTGGTGCCGGGGGTCTTGGAATAAGCAAGACCGACATATCCGATGCCGTTCTTGTTCTTGGCCACTTCCTGCGCGATCTGCTCGTTGCCTGCCATCTTGAGCGAGGTGGACGGGTAGTCACGACCGCCCATGGCGAGCTTCTGCCAATCCTTGTAGGTGCCCGACGAGGTGTTGCGGGTGTAGATCGAGATCGCACCAGGGGCGCCGCCGATTTCCGACCAGTCCTTGATTTGACCGGTGAAGATCTTGGCGACCTGTGCCTTGGTGAGGTTCGAGACCGGCGAGTTCTTGTTCACGATCACACAAAGCATGTCGTGGCAGATCGGGTGTTCCTTGAGGTAAACCCCCTTGGTGCGGCAAAAGGTGCGCTCGTCGTCCTTGACCTTGCGCGAGGACATGCCGATCTGGGCAGTGCCGTTGGCAAGGGCCGGGAACGCGGTGGTCGAACCTTCCGCAGCGATTTCGAACTTCACACCTTTGTTGCCTGCGGCCTTGAAGGCCTCGGCAAGTTGCGGGACGAGCTTGGCGCCTAGGGTATCGCTACCCTTGATGCTCAGCGTTTGGGCTCCCGCCATGGTAACCAGGGCTGCGGACGCGATCAGTGTGTGTATGGCTTTCATTTGTATGTTGGTAGTGGAGATGGTTCAGAACGAAAAACTATGCTTGTGAGTGCGTGTTAATCACGAATTTCTGGCGGTGACAATCAACCATTGCAAGCCCGATGGGACATAAATCCGCAGGGCTACCGACGCGATCGTGCTAAGGCTGTGGATATTGGTCATTATTTCGGGTCATGCGGCCGATAACTTTTAGTGACAAAGCATGCTTGTATGCGGTTAAAACAGAGAAAATTATCGTGACGAAGATGTAACAAATCGTTCCCCGCGGCGCGCATGACTTGACCTTTGTTGGGCGTTATTGGCGAGGGCATGAGATTTTTATGACGAAATTGTTACATTTGGCCTAATTTTGGCTTTATCTCTTGTGCGTCAATTCAGCCTTGATTTGGCTGTGATATGCTCAATGTTAGTGATTCCGATACATTCAAAGGCTAAAAGCTCCATTTGTACCTGCCATTACTAAATTCCCTACGGTCGACAGCCCCCAACGACTCAGATCCATGCAAAACCCCCACATTCTTCACGATTTTGATCAGGCGATCACATCCCTGCGCGCCGAGGTGATCTCGATGGCTGGCAAGGCCCGTCACAACCTCGAGCGGGCCATCCGCGCGCTGCTGCAGCGTAACATCGATTTGGCCAACGCGGTGATCGCCGACGACGACGAGGTCGACGAGCACGAGCGCCACATCGACAAGCTCGGCATGGAAATGCTGGTCCGCTTCCACCCGCTCGCCTCCGACCTGCGGTTGGTGGTTTCTTCGATGAAAATTTCGATGAACCTCGAGCGCATTTCGGATCACGCGACCAACATCGCCAAGCGCGCGAAAAAAATCAGCTCGAGCCAGGAGTTGCATGACACGACGCTCATTGAGCCAATTTACACCTTGGCCGACCAATTGCTGCGCGACGCGATTGCATCCTACTCGGAGCAGGATTCCGCCCTCGGTGCCTCACTGCACGCCCGCGACAAGGAGCTCGACCGAATTTACAAAGAAGCCTCTGCGACCTTTGCCTCGCGCATCGAGCAATCGGCGGGGCGCAGCCAAGACTACCTGCACTTGATTCTTGTGCTTCGCTCGCTCGAGCGGGTCGGCGATCTCGCGGTCAATGTCGGTGAGGACGCGGTGTTTCTCGGCACCGCGCGCGACATGCGCCACGAGTCGAACCGCAGCTTGAGCTGAGTCAGCAATCCGTCGGAGGATCTCGCGTCTTGCCGCGTTGACCACTTGCAATTTCGGCGCGAATGACGGAGAAAAAGCCATGCACGGCTCATCCATCGTTATTTTCCGCGCCCTTGCTTTCAGCGCTTCTCTTGCCTCTGGCAGCCTCGCGGCCGAGGGTCATTCGCCCGATTGGACGCAAGTCGCCAGCGCCGACCTTGACTTGATGGGCGATTATGAGGGCCGCTGGTTTGATGCGCCGGAGAAACAATATTTCGACATCAACAAACCGCTCGCCGCGCAGGTGATCAATGTTCGCGAGGGCGAATATCTCATCCAATTTTTCCAACAGCATGATGCGCGCGCCGACACATACTTCGTCGGTACCGGCCGACTCTCCGACGGAGTGATCCGCTTCGAGGGAAATGGTTGGCGTGGCGAGGTTTCCAAGGATGGCATCAGCGGCAGGGGCAGCGGCCATGGCGGCGAGGCGCGCTTCGAGCTCAAGCGCGTGGTGCGTTCGTCGCCGAGCCTTGGGATGAAAGCTCCTGCGGGCGCGATCGTGTTGTTTGATGGAAAAAATTTCGACGAATGGCAGCACGCGGATGGTGGTGCGGTGAGCTGGCATTTGGTTGAGGGTGGCGCGATGGAAGTCCGCAGCGCGGCAAACGATGAAGAGAAGGCAAAAAAAATCGGCGGCGACATCGTCACCAAGCGCAAGTTTGGCAGCTGCCGGGTGCACCTTGAGTTCCGCTATCCGGTCGAGCCGGGCAAGGCCGGGCAAGGTCGCGGCAACAGCGGGTTTTTCCTGCAAGATTGTTACGAAGTGCAGGTGCTCAATTCGTACGGCATGCAAGGGCTTTGGAACGAATGCGGCGCGCTTTACAAGACCGCCCCGCCCAAGGTCAATGCCACCAGGCCACCGATGGAATGGCAAACCTACGACATCGATTACACCGCGGCCGTGTGGAAAAACGGCGAGAAAATTTCACCCCCACGCATCACCGTGCGCCTCAATGGAGTGGTAATCCATCGCGACGAACCCATCCCGCACGCGACAGCTCATGCCTTTGATCAGCGCCTCAACGAACCGCGCGAAGAAGGGCCGCTCAAGCTGCAGGACCACGGCAACGCGATCCAGTACCGCAACATCTGGATCATGCCTGCCGCTCAGTGAGCCCTTTCGGCGCCCCGCAAAATCAGCCGGCCTTGGCGGAAGTACTCGACTCCCGACCAAATGGTGAGCAGCGCCGCAGGGATGCATGCGACGCTTGGCGCAAACAATGGCACTCGCAGCATCACCCAACCGAGCGCAAACATTTGCAACACGGTGCAAAGCTTGCTGGTCCAATGCGGCACCATCGCGACATGGCGGTGCTTTGACCAAAGCACGCAGATGCCGCCAAGAATCACCGCTTCGCGCAAAAACACCAATGCCACATACCAGAGCGGCAAACGCCACCCAGCTTCACCCCAATCAAACGCGCCCGCCATCACCACGCCGGTGAGCATGAGGCCCTTGTCGGCGATGGGGTCGATGAAAGCACCGAAATCGGATTTCTGATTGAAACGCCGAGCAATCCAACCATCGACGCCATCACTCGCTGCCGCTATGAGAAAAACTGCCAAAGCCCACCAGCGCAGTGATTCGTTCGCTTCGCCCGCGGTCACCGATTGACCGTAGCGCCAAGCGAGCGTCACAAACACCGGGATCAGCACGATCCGGCTGACGGTGATTTTGCTGGCAAGCGTCATTACCCCACTCAAGCACGATCCGCCCGCATGTGAAATGACAAATTCGCGCACATCGTTTGGCCTATGCGCCCTTCACGGCATCGATGATGACCTGATGAATGTCCTCGGCGCAGTGCGCTGCGGAGTCGGCACCGATCAGCACCGGGCGTTCGTCTGCGGGCACCTTGTCGCGCCCGTGCGAGCCTTTCACGCATGAGGCATCGAGCGGGATCACATCGAGCAAACACCGCAGGCCGAGTTTTTTTTTCAGGAGAAATCCAGCAATTTTGAGCTTTGGAAAATGCAGCTTCGGATCGATGAAAAGTTCGCAGGGGTCGTAGCCCGGCTTGCGGTGGATGTCGATGGTGCGCGCGTAGTCGGGCGCGACTTCATCATCATTCCAAAAGTAATAAGTGAACCACGCATCGGCCTCGGCGATCGCGATCAAGTCCCCTGCCCGTTCGGTGGCCACACCATCGCCCCAGAGCTCGCGCGGCAATCTCACCTCATCGATGCCCGGCGTTTGATCGAGCAGGGCACGCACCTCATCGCTGATACTTGGGTCGTTCACATAAACATGCGCGACTTGGTGATCGGCGATTGCAAAGGCACGCGAGCCACCGCAGTCGAGAGTTTCGCGGCCGAGTTCATTTTTGAGCGAGAGCCAACCTTTTTGCCGAAACAATCGGTTCAGGTGCACCGGTCGGCTCACCGGTGAAATGCCATATTCGGAAAGCACGATCACGCGCACTCCGCGAGATTGATAGAACGCGATCAGGTCGCTCGCAACGCAATCGATTTGTTGCAACTCGGCAGGAATCTCCGACGCATGCGGGCCAAGCTTTTGCAGCGAATAATCCAGATGCGGCAGGTAGACCAAGCTCAGCGTTGGCGAATGTTTTTTTTCGATCCACTTCGCGGATGAGGCGATCCATTCGGACGAGGCGATACCCGCGGCCGGACCCCAAAACGCGGGAAACGGAAATTCGCCGAGGTCGCGTTTGAGTTCGTCGCGAAGCAGCATCGGCTGCGTGTGGATGTCGAAGACCTTGCGTCCGTCGGCCGGATAAAGCGGCCTTGGCGTGATGGAGAAATCCACCGCCGCGTGCATGTTGTACCACCAGAAAAGTTTCGCGCAGGTGAAGCCCGGGACTTCGCGGCGCAGGCGTTCCCAAATTTTTTCACCGCGCACGATGTGGTTGCTTTGTTTCCAAAACCGCGGCTCGGCCGACTCGCGATCGTACCAGCCATTGGCCACGATGCCATGTAAGCCGACTGTTTCGCCCGTGGTGATGGCCGACTGCGCGGTGCAGGTCACGGCAGGAAATGCCGGCGCGTAGGATTGGATCCCCTGCTCGCGGGCAAACGCCGCAAGGCCCGGCGTGTGAACGCCGAGCAGCGACTCGGAAAGACCGACAATGTTGAGAACGGCGACTCGCATGTTGCGGGGATGCGCGCGAAACTTTGCGCCATGCGCGGCCAACAAGCAAGCGGCCCAGCGCAGCGGACCGGAAGCATCTTGCATGGGCGAGCCCGCTTTTACGGTTTGACCCGACGGCGGCCGCTGGTAGCCTTGGCCCGTGAACCTCCTTCCCAACGGCAATTTCCTGCGCCCCCTGCTTCTAGGGTTGGCCGCCCGTTGACTTTTTCCTGCTTCACATTTTGTCACCGGCCCGCCCATCCTCTTGGCGATTTTCCGGTCCGTTTTTCCAACCGAATTTTTCCCATCACCCGATCCCCATGCAACCTGCCTCGCTCAAAAAATACCGGCCCTTTCCGCCGATCCACCTGCCCGACCGCACTTGGCCGGACAAGGTGATCGATCGCGCCCCGGAGTGGTGCTCGGTCGACCTTCGCGATGGCAACCAGGCTCTGCCGCAGCCGATGTCGGTCGAGGAAAAGCTCGAGTTCTTCGACCTGCTCGTCGGTGTGGGCTTCAAACAAATCGAAGTCGGCTTTCCGTCTGCCGCCGATACGGAATTCAATTTCCTGCGCCGTCTGATCGATGAAAACCGCATTCCCGACGATGTCACCATCCAGGTGCTGGTGCAGACCCGCGACCACCTGATCCGCAAGACCTTCGATGCGATCGACGGTGCCAAGCGCGCGATCGTACACATTTACAACTCGACCTCACCACTGCAGCGCCGCGTCACTTTTGGCGATGCCACCCGCGAATCGATCCGCGACATCGCCCTCGAAGGCGCGCGCCTCGTGAAAGAACTCGCACCGAGCATTCCGAACACCGAGGTCGTTTTGCAGTACTCGCCCGAATCATTCTCCGACACCGAACTCGACTTCGCGCTCGAATGCTGCGCGGGCGTGATCGACATCTGGCAACCGACGCCGGAGAAAAAAATGATCATCAACCTGCCGGACACCGTCCAGTGGGCGACTCCCAACATCCACGCCGACATGATCGAATGGATGAGCCGCCATCTGCCGCGCCGTGATTCGGTGATCGTCTCACTGCACACGCACAACGACCGCGGCACCGGCGTCGCCGCCACCGAGCTTGGCCTGATGGCCGGCGCCGACCGCGTCGAAGGCACGCTCTTCGGCAATGGCGAACGCACCGGCAACCTCGATATCGTCACGGTCGCTCTCAACATGAACAGCCACGGCATCGCCACCGGACTGGATTTCTCGAACCTTTCGACGATCCGCGCCGTCTATGAGCGGGTCACGCGCCTGCCCGTGCCGGAGCGTCAACCCTATGCCGGCGAGCTGGTATTCACCGCGTTCTCCGGCTCGCATCAGGATGCGATCAAAAAAGGCCTCGACCGCCGCGCGCGCGAAGTTGCCAAAAATCCCGACATCCCTTGGGGCGTGCCCTATCTCACCATCGACCCGCAAGACATCGGCCGCTCGTACGAGGCGATCATCCGCATCAATTCCCAATCGGGCAAAGGCGGCGTCGCGTATGTGCTTGATCGCGAGCACGGCTTCGATCTGCCAAAAACCATGCACCCGCAGGTTGGCAAGCGCATCTACGACCTCGCCGACGAACTCGGCCGCGAACTTTCCCTCGATGAAATCCGCGAGGCCTTCCTCCGCGAATTTGTCAACATCTCCAGCCCGCTTGATGTCACCGACTACGAGCTCGTCCACCATGTCGGCGAACGCGGGCAAGTGCAATGTACTACGACCATCGTACTTGATGGCGAGTCGCGTCAGTGCGTCGGCACCGGCAACGGGCCGATCAATGCCTTCGTCCATGCGCTGGAAAACATCGGGCTCAAAAACTTCAAAGTCACCGACTACCGCTCACACGCCGTGCGCGGCGGCTCGGATGCCAGCGCCGCGGCCTATGTCCAAGTTCAGCAAGAGGACGGCCGCCTGCTCTGGGGTGCCGGCGTCGATCCATCCATCGAGATGGCCGGCCTCAAGGCCCTCGTCACCGCGTGGAATTTGCTGCGGCGGCAGGGCGCCTGAGCGCTGAAAAACCAAAAAAATCCACACCCCGATACGAGGTGTGGATTTCAACCGATAACCTATATGCAGAACAGGGCTGCTTAGAACTTGTATTGAAGGCCGATTGCGGCAACCCAGTCCTTCTCGATCCAAGTGTCACCAGTGACCTGTGTTTCGACGGAAAGGGTGGCAGCTAGCTGCTCCGTGATATTGTATCCGACGGTGGCCTCAAGAGATCCCACATCTTCCTCTTCAAGATCAATCCCGCTGACATCAGCCGATTGGGTCAAGCAGTGGGTGTATACCAAGCTTCCGAAAAGCTGACCACTGTTGAATTTAGCGCCAGCATTAAGGAGAAAGCCATCTCCTGAAATTTCAAGATCTGCCGCCTCATGATTCAGCCAGCCGTAACCGATTCCCCCAAAGAGAGAAAGGCCTCCTGTGATTTCTTGCTCGTAATTAACCAAGGCCCGGAACTCATCGCTTTCGATATCAACATCATAAAGATCGCCTTCCACATGTTCATAACGACCGTCGATGGAAAATCCATTACCGAAGCCAAGACCCCCATTGACGCGGACACCCGCGACATCGTAAGAGCCGTCCTCGTTTGCAAGCGTAGTGAGCACTGTTTCATCAAACTCACCGAAAACACCGCTGACACCAAGATACGGGCTGAGTCCGTAGCTGTTAGCGGCGGCAGCTGGAGCCGAGGATTGAGCGGGAGCTGAAACATCCCCTGCGAAAGCCGGGGCGACTCCGAGTACTGGTGCAATCAATGCGATAACTGTTTTTTTCATAATGGGTATACTTAGTTAGTTTTGTGTTTGTTGCTTCCAAAGGCATGTATTCGCGCCTATGGATGTTTCATAAAGCTTTGTAGGTAAGCTCTATGTCAGCAACAAAATTACCGAATCGATAATCCGTCAATCAAAAAAATACTGTCATTTTATCACAATTCTGATCCCCACCGCGTGGAACCTGCTGGGACGAGAGGGCTGAAGTGGGTGAGCACGCGCGCCCTCGCAAAAAACGGAGTTGGGTCGTTTTGGCGATTCAACTCCAGTCTCGACGACCTCCACGCCGCGGGGGGCGCGACATGAAACACGCGGGGCGCGTGTGCTATCCCATCAAAAATTCTCGCAGAGCCGCCAAACTGGCCTCAAGGCCCTCGTCACCGCGTGGAATTTGCTGCGAAAAGAAGAGTGAAGGTTTGCATGAGCCACTGAAAATCTGTAAAAATTTTCCATCCGCATGAGAGACGCCCTATTTGCCAAAATCGAATCCGCCACGGCGGCGCTGAAAAACAAAGCTCCGCTACCGGATTACGATCCATCGGTGCTGCATTCACCGCGCAAGCTCGAGGGCTCGGACCTTTGGGAAATTTTCTCGCGCAATTTCAAGGCGGTGAATGGCAAGGCGATGGACTCGATCGATGAGCTCGCGGAGTTTCTTAAATCATCCGCGCAGACGCATGGTTACTGCGACCCCGCTTTGTTCGATGCGGTCGGCTTGAAGCTCGCCGCTGCAGGCCTCACCGTAGAGACGTCCTACGATCGCGCGCACTACGATGATTATCAATTTGGCGTCACTCGCGCGACTGGCGCGATCGCCGAGTCGGGCACGATCATCATCGACGATGACCGCACTTCACACCGCCTCGCCGCGCTCTCGCCATGGGTGCATGTGGCGGTTTTGGAAAAATCCGAAATCCACCGCACCATTCCCGATGCGATCGCTGCCTTTGGCGACAGCCCGAACATCATCTGGTGCACCGGCCCATCGAAGACTGCCGATGTTGAGGGCATCCTGATCGAAGGGGTGCACGGCCCGGGCGAGCAAATTGCGTTGCTGGTCTGAGCCTTGCTCGATGTGGCACGATTTTTGGAAAACTGGTGAATTTTTCGAAATAATGCTGGAAATGTTGAGGATTAATGGCACGATTTTTCCCGGAGGCGACTATCGCGCCAAATATCATGCCACATTTGATTCCAGAGGCTCAGTATGATGCCATTTTGCAGGCCGTGGAAAAATTTCCGATGGGCGCGTCGGTGAGCACTTTGCTTTCGCTTCCGGGGATCCATCTTCCCAAACGAACACTTCAGCGCAGGCTTGATCAATTGGTCGGCGAGGGTCGGCTTTCGGCAATAGGGCGGGCGCGGAGTCGACGCTACACGGTGCTGAGTTCGATGGCAGAGTCACCTCTGATGCTGCGGGAAGAGCCGACTCAATATGCCACGCGACTGGAATGGCTTTCGCCCGCCGGCCGTGAGGTGCGCGCCTTGGTGAGCCGCTCGCTTGCAGAACGCAAACCGGTCGGCTACCGGCGCAAGCTGCTGGATGATTATGTGCCGAATGTGACCTTTTATTTGCCGAAGGAGCTGCGTCGGAATTTGGCGGAGATCGGGCATGTGGGTCTCGCAAATTTGCCAGCCGGCACTTACCTGCGTCAGTTGATGGATCGGTTGTTGATCGATCTTTCATGGAACTCGAGCCGCCTCGAGGGAAACACGTATTCGCTGCTGGAAACGCAGCGCTTGCTGGAGGTTGGTGTGGGCGTTGAGGGCAAAGGCACGGCGGAAACGCAGATGATTCTGAATCACAAGGCGGCCATCGAAATGCTGGCGGAGCAGGCGGATGAGATCGGCTTCAATCGCTATACGATCTGCAATCTGCACGCGCTCTTGGCAGACAACTTGTTGGCGGATCCCGATGCGATCGGAAGCATCCGCCGCAAGCCGGTAGGCATCAGCGGCACGGTGTATCACCCCTTGTCGGCGCCCCAACAAATCGAAGAATGCTTTGGCGCAATGCTTTCGAAAGCGGAAGTGATCGAGGATCCCTTCGAGCAGGCATTTTTCACGATGGTGCATCTGCCTTATCTGCAGCCTTTCGAGGATGCAAACAAACGCGTGTCGCGTCTGGCGGCGAACATCCCGCTGATACGGCACAACCTTTGCCCGCTTTCCTTCGTGGATGTGACGCGTGAGGATTATGTGTCAGGATTGATCGGCGTGTACGAGCTCAACCGCGTGGAGTTGCTGCGGGATGTTTTCGAATGGTCCTACCGAAGGTCGTGCCTGCGATACTCGGCGGTACGCCAAATTTTGGGCGAGCCTGATCCCTTCCGCCTTGAGCACCGCGCGGAAATCGGCCGCACGATTCACGAGGTGGTCGCGACTGGCATGAACAAACAAAATGCCGCGCGGCACATCGCTCAGCGTGCAAGGCAATCGCTCACCGCCGAACATCGCGCAAGATTCATCGAAATCACGGAGACCGAACTTGGCGGCCTGCACGAAGGCAACATCGCGCGTTTTCGAATTCGCCCAAGCGAGTTTCGCTCATGGAAGGCGGCATGGTGAACACGGCGCGTGAGCGTTGGGAAAAATTTCTCAACCCAATTCCAACTCGAGATAGGCCTCGACTTCGCGAGTGGGGTCATTGGCGCGCATCAAGGCCTCGCCGATGAGCACGGCATTGGCACCAGCCTCAAGCACGCGCATCGCATCCTCCGGCGTCTTGATGCCACTTTCGGAAACGAGCAAAACTTCATCAGGCACCTCCTCTGCCAGAGACTCGGTGGTGGCAAGATCGACCTCGAAGGTTTTCAAATTCCGATTGTTAATGCCAATCAGGTCGGCACCGAGCTCAAGAGCGCGTTCCATTTCCGGAAGGTCATGCACCTCGACGAGGACATCGAGCATCAACGACTTCGCCTCGTCGTACAGACGCCGCAAGTTGTCATCATCGAGCGCCGCAACAATGAGCAGGATCGCATCGGCACCCGACACGGCCGCCTCGTGAATTTGCACTTCGTGAATCGTGAAGTCCTTGCGCAGCAGCGGCGCGTCGGAAAAACGCGAAATCTGCGTGAGGTAGCTCAGCGACCCTTGGAAGTATTTTTCATCGGTCAGAATCGAAAGGCACGACGCTCCACCGTCGAGATATCGCCGCGCCTGTCGCACGGGATCGAAATCCGGATCAATGAGCCCGACCGATGGCGAGGCCTTCTTCACCTCCGCAATGACCCCGAGGCGTGTCGGCCCGCGATCGATCGCGGCGCGGAAGCCCCCAAAATCATTTCGCTGCAGGGCGGCGCTGCGCAAATGGGCGGCCCGAGGCATCAGGGCCTCGATTTCAAGGCGCTTGGTGGCGATGATTTCTGCAAGCTTGTCGGACATGGCGTGACCAAGGGAATCCCAGACTGCGCGGCAAAGGAACAGGGAAATTTTGCAAATTTTGACTTGCGGCCACCGGCAACCCGATGCAAAAACCCCCCACGCAATTTGCGTCGCGGGCGTAGCTCAGTGGTAGAGCGCCACCTTGCCAAGGTGGATGTCGTGAGTTCGAATCTCATCGCCCGCTCCATTTCCCACCATTTCGGAAATGGCTCGAACCCGTCGGCATCCGCCGAAAAATTATCCGCCAATTTCTCGCTCTTATTCATGTTTGTCTGGTCGAAACTTTCCGCGGAAAAATGGCTCGATGCCTGGGAAGAACGCTTTGCCGGGAATCCGAATCTGGTCGTCGAATATGTGAAGGGCGGACGCTCGATACGCCTGCAGTTGTTCTGCGAAACCGAAGCCCAAGCCCAGGCAGTCGCAAAACAATTCGGCGGCAGCATCCGCAAGCTCGCCAAGGCCGACTGGCAAAAGCCCCCTGCCGCGCCCCGACCGATCAAGGTGCGCGATGCGATTTTGCTCACCGCCGAAACCGGCGCGCCTCAAATCAAGGCCCTGCGCAAAGCCCACCCGCAGCGCACAATCATCTCGATCCCGCCGGAAATGGCCTTCGGCACCGGCGATCATGTGACCACTTCGACCTGCCTGCGCATGCTCGTCGACATCGCACGCGAAAGAAAAAATTCCACATGGACGGTCGCAGACCTCGGCGCAGGCACCGGCGTGCTCGCGATTGCCGCCAAACATCTCGGAGCCGGCGAAACCTTTGCCTGCGATTTCGATCCCTTCGCGGTCTCAGTTGCCCAGCGCAATGCCGAGCGCAACGGCACGCCCGACATCGTCATCAAGGAACAGGATGTGTTGAAATGGAAACCGCGCGCAAAAGGCTACGATGTCGTGCTCGCCAACATTTTCTCCACCGTGCTCATCCAAGCATGGCCGGTGATCGCCCAAGCACTCGCACGCAATGGCGATCTGGTCGTTTCCGGCATCCTCGCCACCCAAGCATGGGATGTCTTCAAAGCCGCCGCCGCCAACGGACTCGGCTTTACCTCGGTCGTCACCAAAGGCAAGTGGGTCACCGCCCGCGGAGGACACATGACCGACCTGATCACCAAGGGAAATGCCCGATGATCGGCCGACTGGCTTGATCTTTCTGCGGAAACCGTCAGCCTCTGGCGATTGACGCCATGCCCGGAACGCTTCGCTTCGAAAATGTCACCAAACGCTTCGGCTCGTTCACCGCGGTCGATGATGTGACGCTCGAAATCGAGCATGGCAAAACCTTCTCGCTGCTCGGTCCCTCCGGTTGCGGCAAAACGACCTTGCTGCGCATGGCCGCAGGTTTCGAAGCACCCGACCAAGGCCGCATCCTGCTCGACGGCCACGACATCACCGAGCTCCCGCCGGAAAAACGCCCGCTCAACACGGTGTTCCAAAACTACGCGCTTTTCCCCCACCTCAGCGTCCGCGAAAACATCGCCTTCGGCCTCAAGATCGCCAAGCTGCCGAAAGCCGACATCACACGCCAGGTCGACCGCATGCTCGAGCTCGTCGACCTCGCGGAGCACGCCGACAAAAAACCACACCTGCTATCCGGCGGACAAAAACAACGCGTCGGCATCGCCCGCGCACTCGCCAATCAACCCCGCGTCTTGCTGCTCGACGAACCACTCGCCGCACTCGACCTGAAACTCCGTCAACGCCTGCTAGTCGAGCTCGACGCGATCCACGACGAAGTCGGCATCACCTTCCTCTATGTCACCCACGACCAAGGGGAAGCGATGTCGATCTCCGACACAATCGCCGTCATGAACCGCGGCCGCATCGAGCAAACCGGCAAACCCGCCGAGATCTACGAGACTCCTCGTACTTCGTTTGTCGCGGCATTTATCGGCGATACGAATTTCTTCGAAGGACGCGTCACCGACTCGCTCAGCGAACGCTTTTCAAAAGCCGAAATCCCCGGGCTCGGCTCGATCATGATCGACAACGACAAACCGGTCCGCCCCGGCGATCGCATCCACCTTTCATTGCGCCCGGAAAAAATCATCCTCTCGCGCAACCAACCAAGCCCCGACACCTGGAACAACATCCTTCAAGGCACCATCGAGGATGTGATCTATTTCGGATCCCACACCCGCTACTGGGTCCGCTCGGGCGAATACCGCCTCTGCGCCGAACAACAACACCGCACCTTCCTCCTCGACGAGACACCGCCAAGCTGGAACGACCCAGTATGGCTGCGCTGGCACGCCAACGACGGATTCCTCCTCGAACAATACCGCGAGGAAGATGAAAATCTCCTCACCCTCCCCGAGGACTAAAACTTTCATTTCCTCATGAACCTTCGCCTCATCGTTGGCCTCGGCAACCCCGGCCGCCAATACGAAGACACCCGCCACAATGTCGGCTTCATGATCCTCGACCGCCTCGCCGCCGAATCGCAGACGCCATTTCAATCCGCCCCACGCTTCCAATCCCACCTCGCCCGCCTGCCCGATGCCGGCCCGTTGCTTGCCAAGCCGCAAACTTTCATGAACCTCAGCGGCCGCGCAGTCCA
>JAGWXY010000010.1 GCA_018969605.1 Verrucomicrobiota bacterium
GGGTGGAAGGCGATGAGTTGTTGGAGAAACTCCGGCGTGCAGCCTTTGCGTGGCGGGTCGATGACGACCGAGGTTTCGTCCTTCGGAAAATCGATTTCCCCGAAGATCGCTTCGGCCGATGCGGTCATGAAGTTGGCATTGCCGATGCCGTTCGCCGCGGCATTGTTGCGAGCCCATTGGCATGAGGTTTCGGAAACCTCGACGCCCGCGACCTTTTCGAAATTTCCGGCGAGCGTGAGCGCGAACAAACCGCTGCCGCAGTAGGCATCGACGAGAAATTTTGCGCCACCGGCTGAGGCTTGTTTCGCGACATGGCCGGTGAATGCTGGCAGGATGAACGGGTTGTTTTGAAAGAAATCGCCGGCGAGGAACTCGAATCTCAGTGAGCCGACCTTTTCCGCAGCGGTGGCCTTGAAGTCGGTTTCGACGCGACCTTCGGTCGCGCGCATGAGCACCGTCGATCCACGCTTGAAGCTGTGGGCCTTCGCGCGGATTTCTTCGCGGATGCGTGGCAGTGCGGCATTGATTTCATCCATCGCAATTTTGCACTCGGGCACATCGACTAACTGCGAGCGGCGGCCATTGGCGAGGAAACCGATTTCACCAATTTCACCATTGTGGGGCTTTTCGAAATGCGGCGTGATCTTCGAGCGGTAGTTCCAAATTTGCGGCGTGCTCATGCACGGGTTGACCGGAAAAACGATGCCGGCCATATGCTTGAGCAGTTCTTCGACTTGGCGCGATTTCCACGCCAATTGTTTTTCATACGAAAGGTGCTGATATTGGCAGCCACCGCATTCGCCGAAGAGTGGGCATTGCGGCTGCACGCGATCGGGCGAGGGGACAAGCACCTCAACGAGGTCGGCGTGCGAGCAGTTTTTGTCGTTGCGATAGACGCGCGCCTTCACTACCTCGCCTGGCAGCGCGAATGGCACAAACACCACCCAGCCATCAATTCTGCCAATGCCCGAACCCAGATTGGTGAGCGAGTCGACGGTCATTTCGATTTCCTGATGATAGGCAAAAGGAACCGGAACAAATTTTTTCGGCGGGCGTTGCATGGTCGGACGCATCATTGGATTGCGGGCTGTGGCAGGCAAACGATTTCAACCGCGCTTGCTGTTGAGGGCGTGCAGGACTTTTACGGATTGCCATGCGGCCGCGACATCATGGACACGAAAGATGTTCGCGCCACCCTGCATGCACGCGGCAATGCACGCGACTGTGCCTGCGTCGCGATCTTTGGGATCCGTAATCCCGAGCACTTCGCCGATCACGGTTTTGCGCGAGACCGGCGCGAGGACGGGGCGGTCGAAACGCGTTAGTCGAGAGAGTTCGCGCATGACCGCGAGGTTGTCGTCGCGTTGCTTGGCAAAATCGATGCCAGGGTCGAGCACCAGCGCATCGCGATCGATGCCGGCCTGTAGTGCGAGTGCGATTTTTTCCTCAAAGAATTCCTCCATCGATTTCATCACATCCGCCCATTGCTGATGAAGGTGTGGAACTTTCGGCTCGCCGACGCTGTGCATGATCAGTAGCGCGGTGCCATGCTCGGCGCAGAGGCGGGCATTGGTTTCATCCGGCAAGGCGCTCATGTCATTGAGCAGCTCGACTTTTTTGTTCGGCAAAATTTCGCGCACGACATCCGGCCGCCATGTGTTGGCAGATAGAATCGGCGGCCAAATTTGTTCCGAGTCTTTTGGTTGCAGATCGCTCCATGAATTTTCCCAACGCTCGAGAAATCCGCCAAAGCGTCTGACCTCTTCGTCGATCGTCACGGCCGCCCGGTTCGTGCGCGCGCTTTCCGCGCCGACATCGATCACATCCGCGCCATTGCGGATTTGCTCTCGTGCTTTTTCGATGGCCGCGTCGAAATCCAGCGTGCCATCGCCGGAAAACGAGTCGTCGTTCACATTGACGATTCCCATGATCAGCGGGCGGCGGGGAAAGGGGATCACCCGGTCGGGCAGGCGCAGGCGCATGCGTGCTTGTAGCCGCGGAAAATCGAAAACTGAACCCTGAAAACGCATGACGCTTGCCCCGCGCGGCCGAGCGTCTAGGATTTCGGGCATGGCATCGACCTTCGGGCAGATTTTTCGCATTCACACCTTCGGCGAGTCCCACGGTGGTGGGGTCGGCGTGGTCATCGATGGCTGCCCGCCGCGTGTTCCGCTGCCGCTTGAGGTCGTCCAGCGCGAGCTCGACCGCCGGCGCCCCGGGCAATCGGACATCGTCACGCCGCGCAAGGAGGCGGATACCGCGGAAATTCTCTCCGGCCTCTACGATGGGGTCACGCTTGGCACGCCGATTTCGATCATCGTCCGCAACACGGATCAGCGGCCCGGCGCCTATGATGAAATGGCGCTCAAGTATCGGCCAAGCCATGCGGACTACACCTACGATGCCAAATACGGCATCCGCGCGCCATCGGGCGGTGGTCGTGCTTCGGCGCGTGAAACGATTGGTCGCGTTGCGGCGGCGGCGGTTGCACGGCAGGTGCTTGCTGAACTGCATCCGGGCATCGAGGTCCTTGCGTGGGTGAAGTCGATCCAAGAATTGCAAGCCGAGGTGGATCCCGAAACTGTCACCGCGGATGTGATCGAATCGAATGTCGTCCGCACGGGAGACCCGGCGATGGTCGAAACAATGATCGAGCGCATCAAGTCGATCCGCGCCGATGGGAATTCCGTCGGTGGTGTGATCGAGTGCGTGATCCGCAATTCCCCGCCGGGCTTGGGCGAGCCGATTTTCGACAAGCTTGAGGCGGATCTCGCCAAGGCAATGCTTTCGATTCCGGCAACAAAGGGTTTTGAAATCGGTTCGGGTTTTTCCGGCACTCTTCTCACCGGTCGCGAGCACAACGATGCGTTTCGCATGGTCGATGGCAAGGTGCGTACGGCGACGAATCGTTCAGGCGGCGTGCAGGGAGGCATTTCCAATGGCGAGCCTATCATCTTCCGTGTCGCGTTCAAACCGACTGCCACGATCATGTCCTCGCAGGAAACCGTCACCTCCGGCGGTGCAAACACCGAGCTTGCCGGCAAGGGTCGCCACGATGCCTGTGTGCTTCCGCGTGCGGTGCCCATCGTCGAAGCGATGGCGGTGCTGGTGCTCACCGATCACTTGCTGCGCCAAAGAGCGACTGCAGGCGCTGATCATTGATTCATTTTTCCCGATGTCGTCCGATTCCATCAACATCGTCACGGTCGGCCTCGCGTTGTTTGTGATCTGCGCGGGATTTGTTCTCGTGCGCGGCACGCTGCGGATTTTGTTGAACTGCCTTGTGCTTGGCATCAGCACATGGGTTGGCTTTCGCGTGTGGAATCAGGCGCCGGAATTGGTGAAAGCTTCCTGCGGCAGCGCGGTGCCATGGTTGGTGGCCGCCGTGCCATTCATCGCGTTTTTCGCATCGTTCATCCTTGGTCGCGCGATCGTGAGGTTTCTTACCAGCCCGCTGCGCAAACTGGATGACGAACGCCCGCCGCTCACCGCGCCACGACTCTTGGGGCTCGGATTTTTTTCGCTGATCCCTACCTGCGTCATCGGCTTGATCATTGCGGCGTTGATCTATCACTTTGGATCGATTTCCGAGATCAAAGGTGCGGCTGGAAAGTCCGGGCCGAAATCGGAATGGATCCAGTCGCTCAAATCGACTGTCGAAAAATCAATACCACCGCAGTGGCTCAAGATCCTTGATCCATCGGCCGATCCCGATCGCCTCACGCTCGCCAAAGCGATCAGCCGTCAGTCGGCATCGCCGCTCAAGCCGGTGATCGACCCGAAAACCGGCAAGCCGATTCCGCGCGCGATCATCGTCGATGACCCCGAGCTTCAGGGGCTTGCGCGCGAAGGGAAATTTGGCAGCCTGCTGCGCCACCCGATGCTCACCAAAGCCCTCAATGACCCTCAGTTTAAAGCCTTTTTGAAGGACCTCAAACTTTGAGTCTCTGTTTCAGATTTCGATATTTTTCATCATGTCCTACCTCGTCACCATCGGCCTTGAAGTCCATTGCCAGGTCAAGACCCGCACCAAGATGTTTTGCTCGTGCCGCACCTCGTTCGGCGATGAGCCCAACACGCACACCTGCCCGGTTTGCCTTGGCCTGCCAGGTGCCTTGCCGGTGCTCAATCAGGCGGCGATCGAGAAAACCCTGCTCGCAGGCATGATGATCGGCTGCTCGACGCCGGAAATTTCGAAGTGGGATCGCAAGAATTATTTTTACCCGGACATGCCGAAAAACTACCAGACGACGCAGATGGATTTGCCGCTCTGCATTGGTGGTGGTGTGCCGCTTTACGACCATTGTTACCCGACCGATCACCGCAAGCAAATCGCCAACCCAAACAAGGTGGTGAAGCTCAACCGCATCCACCTTGAGGAGGATGTCGCGAAGTCGACGCACCTCGGCAATTCATCGCTCATCGACTTCAACCGTGCCGGCACGCCCTTGATGGAAATTGTTTCCGAGCCGGACCTCGAGTCGGCCGAGGAGGCCTTCGCGTATCTACGCTCGCTGCAGATGATTCTCCAGCAAGGTGACATTTCCGATGCCGACATGGAGAAGGGTCAGCTTCGCTGCGATGTGAACATTTCCCTGAGGAAAAGTGCAAGCGATCCGCTTGGGCCCAAGGTCGAACTCAAGAACCTCAACTCGATTTCCGCGATTCGCCGTGCGATCCATTTTGAAATCGAGCGTCAGTCAGAAGATCTCGATCGTGGGATTTTGCAAATCCAGTCGACCCGCCGCTGGGATGATGACCGCGGCGAAACCCAGCTCATGCGCACCAAGGAAGATGCGCACGATTACCGCTATTTCAGCTGTCCCGACCTCTTGCCGATCCGCACCGCGCCGCTCTTGGAAAAAGTGCGTCCGCTGGTTCCCGAGCTTCCGCATGAACTTGCCGCGCGTTTTGAAAAAGACTTCGGCGTGACGGCTTATGACGCGTCGGTGCTTTCATCCGATCGTCATCTCGCCCGCTATTTCGAGGCCGCGCTTGCGCCATCGATCCCCGGAAAGAAAGTCGCCAATTTCATCATCAACAACCTGCTTGGAACGCTCAACGAACAAGGTATCGGCATCGACGCTTGCCCGGTCGCGCCGGAAAAACTTCGCGCGTTGTTGGTGTTGATGGAAAATGGCACGCTTGCCGCCAATCAGGCGCGCGAGGTGTTTGCCGTGCTTTACGAATCACCCGAAAAGGACCCCGCCGCGATTGCCGACAGTCTTGGCTTTAAAGCCGCCGATGCGGGTGAGCTTGAGGCGCTGGTCGATCAAGCGATTGCCAACAACCCGAGCGAGGTCGAGGCGGTCAAGGCCGGCAACGAGAAGTTGCTCAATTTCCTCACCGGCCAAGTGATGAAGGCCGCAAGCACCAAGCCGAATCCCAAGCAGGTGACCGAGCTGCTGCGCGCGCGCTTGATGTGATCCCAGCCGCTCGGCCAAATCCTCAAGCCTGCTCGTCGGCCGTGGCCTTGATGTCGCTGAGCGCGGCAATGAAATCGCCAAGGATTTCCGCAGGCACCATGATCGTGTCACGGTTGCCGCCGACATCCTCGGTGATCTTCACGACCATGCCGCGGGCGTTTCTCTTGAGGTCGAGAAAGAACACCTTGCGGTCAGCCAGAATTTTTTCGGTATGCAATAAGTCGTTGTCCACGTCAGTATGCGGGTCTTTCCGCTGTCGAGGAGGTTTAGCAATCCGCCCTGATTGTCAATCGAATTCAAAGCGGCAAAAACAGCCCTATGCGTGACTTTATTCCCGAAAACCGGCCCGCCTTGGTCCTTGCGCCGATGCAGGATGTGACGGATCTGCCCTTCATGCGGGTCATCGCGCGGCGTGGTGCGCCGGACTGGTTTGTGACCGAGTATTTTCGCGTGCACCCCGGCTCAAAGCTGCATCCGTACATTCAGCGGTCGATTGTGGAAAATGCGACTGGTCGGCCGATATTCGCACAGATGATCGGCAGCGATGTCGACAGTCTCGTGCGGACGGTCGGCGAATTGGCGCAACTGCCGGTGGCGGGCATTGACCTCAATCTCGGCTGCCCGGCGCCGATCGTGTGTCGCAAGAATGCCGGCGGCGGTCTATTGCGCGAGCCGTCAACGATCGATGAAATCATCGGTGCCCTGCGCGATGCCATTCCCGGTAGATTCACTGTGAAGACGCGTGTCGGTTATGCGAGTGCTGATGAGTTCTCTTCCTTGCTGGAAATTTTCCGTAAGCATCGCATCGACGGTCTCACGATTCATGGACGCACCGTGCTTGAGCGATATCAAACGCCGGTGCATCCCGATTGCGTGAAGCTCGCTGTCGAGTCGATGCATTGTCCGGTGATCGCCAATGGCAATGTCGTCGATGTCGAAACCGGCTTGGCTTACCTCGCACACTGCTGCGCTGCGGGTCTGATGATCGGGCGCGGTGCGATTCGCAATCCGTGGATTTTCTCACAACTCATCGCGGCTTTGGAAGGTGGTGAAGCCCCGCAGCAAACGCATCGCGATTTGTTGGCGTATGTGCTCGAACTCTACGACGAACTCGCTGGCGAGGCGCGCAAGTTCATTCCCGGCGCCCATGTCCAACGGATGAAAAAAACGCTGGCTTACATCAGCCACGGCATCGAGGGGGAATTTGAATATCAGATGCGTCGCGCGAAAACGCCAGAGGATTTTCACCAAATTTGTCACGCGCACCTCGACCACGACGCGCCATTGCCCGCCAAGCCACCCGTCGACTCAAAATTGTTCTGTGGCTTCGGGGCTTTGCTTGGGTGAGAGTCTCGCTTGCTTGACTAAAATCCTCCGATCTTGAAGCTCTCGAGGCGTGCCCGACGAGATTTCCGCTTCGATGTTTTTTCGCGACTCCGCGTGGCGGAGGCGATTTGACGAAGAAGTGTTGGCGGTGGCGGGGTCATTTGTTTCCAAGGCGAAAAACTTGCGACTGGAAGAAGTGGCGCCCGGTTCCTTTGCGTTGGAAGGAATCGTCGCTGGGGAAGAGGCAAAAGTAGAATTCTGGCGTGATGAGGATGAGTGGGATTTTGAAAGTTCGTGTTCCTGCGAAGTCGGAGCTTTTTGTCATCATGCCGCGGCCTTGATCTTGCGCGCTGCCAAAGAACGCAACCTTGCCTCGCTCGCGGGTGGTGGCGTCAAGGCAGCAGTGGCAGCGGCCTTGCCGAAAGATGTGCCTGTGGAGCCAAAATTACCGGCTGGTTTGCCACGCATTTCGCCGAGTCCAGTTTTTGAGCTGCATGTCACGCGCGAGGCGGCCGACCGAACCTCGCGGCTCTTGTTGCAGTCGTTGGGGCAAGCCGACACCTCGGAATGGATCTTTGCCGAGGCGACGGTGAATTACGATGGTCATCGTAGTTTACTGCGCGGCGCCATGCCTCGCTGGACCAGCGAGGTGGTTTTGGCCGATGGCCGCAGGGCTTTGATTGAACACAATGCTGCTGCGGAAAATGCCGCCGCTCAGCAACTGATCGATACCGGGCTCTCCTCATTGCAGTCGAATTCGGCCTGGCGATTTCTCATCAACCTCAAATCACGCGACTCCCGCGACGAAGCGCCGCGTGACCGTTGGTTTCCCGATCCTGGCCGTGTGCCGGTGGATGCCTTTTGGCACCAGTTCCGTGGCGAGATGATTGCGCGATTGGAGGGCTTGGGCTGGCGGGTGAGTGTGGCTGACAATGTCGGCCACCGGGTCTTCGAGGCCGATCCCTCGCACTGGGACAGCGAGCTTGCGCCGGTGGAAGGCGGATGGTTCAGCCTGTCGGTTGGCTTTGATGTCGGTGGTGAGCGTCACGATCTTTTGCCGATTCTTGCCGAGTTGCTGGAGGGTGATTTTCTTGAGGAAACTCTTGATCGGCCCGACCTTGGGCACATTTACGCGCCATTGCCGAATGGTGATGCATTGAAGCTTCCAATCGGGCGGGTGAGGCGGATTTTGCATCATCTGGCGACGCTGATTGATCCGAAATTTCCTTCGAAAACGCGGGTTCATGCCCTCGACGCCGCATCCCTCGCTGGGCTTGGCGATCTTGGCATCGATGCGCCGCCCGCGCTTGCCGAACTCTCGACGAAACTGCGGAATTTTTCCGGCATCGAGGCCGTGCCGCCCGCTGAGGGACTGCGTGCGACCTTGCGCGACTACCAGCTTGCGGGATTTCGCTGGATGCAATTTCTCGCGAGCCATGGGTTGCACGGGATTTTGGCCGACGACATGGGGCTGGGCAAAACCTTGCAAACGCTCACGCACATTCTTGCGGAAAAAGAATCGGGCCGCTCGCGTGGCAAGCCAAGCTTGGTGGTCGCGCCAACATCAGTGGTTCCAAACTGGCGGGCCGAGGCGCTGAAGTTCACGCCGGGCTTGCGCGTGCTCGTGCTCAATGGTCCAGACCGTTTGAAGTACCTGCGTTCGATCCCGCATGCGGACCTCGTACTGACCTCCTTTGCCTTGCTACATCGCGACATCGAGAAGCTACTAGGATTCTCGTACCATTTGGTCGTCCTCGACGAGGCTCAGAACATCAAAAACCCTCGGGCAAAGGTCGCGCAGGCGGCCTGCAGGCTTGATTCGCGGCATCGCCTCTGTCTTTCAGGCACGCCGGTGGAGAACCACCTTGGCGAGTTGTGGAGCCTGATGAAATTTCTGGTGCCCGGATTTCTCGGCTCTGAGGAGGCCTTTAACACACGCTTTCGCAAGCCGATCGAAAAGGATGGCGATGTTGAGCGCAATGAGGTGCTCAAACAGCGTGTCGCGCCGCTCATTTTGCGTCGTACGAAGGATCAAGTCGCGAAGGAGCTGCCGCCCAAGACTGAGCTGGTGCACCTCATCGAACTGCACACCGCACAGAAGGACCTTTACGAAACCGTGCGCGCGACGATGAACAAGCGTGTGCGTGAGGCGATCGCAGCGCGTGGCGGCAGCGACTTCCAGATCGTCTTTCTCGATGCCCTGCTCAAGCTGCGCCAAATTTGTTGCGATCCGCGTCTTTTGCCGGATGAGTTTGCCAACACGATTCACGAATCGGCGAAGCTCGATTTCCTCACCGATTTGCTCGCGGTGTTGATCGAGGAGGGTCGGCGGATTTTGATATTCTCGCAGTTCACCAGCATGCTGGCGCTGATCGAGGCGCATCTGGTTCGAGAAAACATCCCTTACCTCAAGCTCACGGGAGCATCGAAGGATCGGGGGAAACTGGTTGAGGATTTCCAATCCGGAAAAGTTCCGTTGTTTCTCATTTCGCTCAAAGCCGGCGGCACAGGGCTCAACCTCACGGCTGCCGACACGGTGATCCATTACGATCCGTGGTGGAATCCCGCAGCCGAGGCGCAAGCGACGGATCGTGCCTATCGCATCGGCCAGGACAAGCCGGTCTTTGTGCACAAGCTGCTTTGTCAGGATACCGTCGAGCAACGCATTCACCAACTGCAGCAAGAGAAAGCCAAGCTCGCGAATGATTTGCTCGCCGATGCGGACATTGGCAGCAGGCTTGATGCTTCGATGGTGCGCGCCTTGCTGGATCCTTGAGGAAACTTTTTCTGCGCCTCAAAGCCCGCGGTGGATCGAGGCAATTTTTTTTGCGGTCGCAATCGTGTTGTGATGCAGGCGGGCAGTGAACTCCGGCTGACGGTTGCTGCCGCCGCCATAAAGCACGGCGACGGGTATGCGATTTTTGATGAACGCGCCAAGAAGCACCTCGTCGCGGTGACGAAGGTCTTCGGCCGAGAGATACATTTGGCCGTAGCGGTCGTCCTGGTGGTTGTCGGCACCGGAGATCCAGATCACGAGATCAGGCGAAAAGGCATCGAGCGCGCGGGCGAGGCTGCTGAAAAGTTGGTTTAGGTACATCGTGCCTTCGACATAGCGCACGGTTTCGACATCGAGCGTGCCGGCACTTTGTGGTTGGGC
Source organism: Verrucomicrobiota bacterium (assembly GCA_018969605.1). Lineage (GTDB taxonomy): Bacteria > Verrucomicrobiota > Verrucomicrobiia > Verrucomicrobiales > Akkermansiaceae > Luteolibacter. Next base: position 9,910 of record JAGWXY010000010.1, read on the forward strand.
GGGAGTGTCGTGTCTCACATGGATCGAGTAGGTGAAAACGCGCGGATCACCGGCAAGCAGGGTGGCCGTGCCGCTGCCACGGTGGGCATCGGTATCGACCACCATGATGCGGATGTTTGGCTGGCGTGATTGCAGGTCGCGGATGGCGATGGCGACATCGTTGAACACCGATTGGTCGATACCGCGGTCAAGATAGGCATGATGCTTGCCGCCGGCGAGGCAGACGCCGATGCCTTCGGTCAGCGCGGCTTGGCAGGCGAGGCGAGTGGCTTCGACTTCACCGGCGCTGCGTGCAAAGAGCCCGGGCCCGGCGGGCAAGCCGAGCAGAATTTGCTCCTTTAGGCCAAGCTGTCCGTATTCGATGGCGCGGACATAGTCGGGCGAGTGGACGCGTTCGATCAAGCCGACATTGGCGCTGCCGACCTCGATGATTTCCTCAGGCGTCAGGATGCCGCCTTCGAGCAGCATGTCCTTTGAGGCCCGAAATTTTTCGGCAGGAAACGCATGTGCATCGGGAATCGCCCGTTCCAACTCCTGTGAGTAAAAGCATCTCATGAACCCCTGACAGCGAACCGCGAAAGCATGGGCGTGGAAAGCGCAAAGTCGGCGGTGGTGCAGCGAGGGGGTCTTTATAGTTGCCGTAATCGAGTGAGCTTGGTGGCCAGCGCTTCGACTGCGATACTTTATCGAATCACTGGCTTGTCTTTCGCTCTCGGTTGTCGGCGTTGTGAAAACAGGGAGGCTTTTGCTTCAGAGCTAAGGCCCTGGTAAGCGACCTCGACCAAGTCACGAAGGCGTTTTGCGATGCGTGACTTCGGATTCCACATGTAGATCAAGGTTTGCCCTTGGCGCTTGCAAACGAAGGCCCCCGCCCGCTCGAAGCGATCCAGTTGACGCTGGACGGAATCCAGCGAAATGCCAAAGTCTCGGGAAGCTGCCCTGCCATAGGTTTCGCCATAATGAAAAAGATGAAGAAGAACCGCTTCCGCGGCCCTGCCTCCAAACAAATCCACCAATGTGGTCGAGAACATGACCTGATAATTGGGTCAATTGACCGATAATTCAAGTCATATTTCAGCCAATGAACGCACCAGATTGGACACGCTGCACTGAGGAAGAACTTTGGCATTATGTGGGCTGGCATCTCGAAGGCGCGGGAATCGGTTCGGTGCTGGTGGGAGGGGCCGTGGTGGCTATCCATACCGAAGGGCTTTACCGATCAGGAGATCTGGACTTGGTTCCCGATCATTTTGACAGGAAGCAAATTGAAGGGGTGTTGCGAGGGCTTGGTTTTGAGCCGAGCAAGTCCCGGTATTATCGTCATCCTCAGTGCTCTCATCTCTTTCTTGAATTCCCGAGGGGCCCTGTGGAGATCGGCGAGGAATTTCCAGTCGTTCCTGATGAAATAGAAGTCATGGGCCGGAGGCTTCGGTTGCTTTCTCCCACCGACAGCGTGAAGGATCGGCTCGCTGGCTATATTCATTGGAATTCGCGCGCCAATTTTGAACAGGCTGTGCTGATTTGCAGAAGGCAGTCCGTGCGGGTTGATATGGAGCAGGTTCGCCGCTGGTGTGAGCGGGAGGGAGGTCTGGAGGCATTCGAAGAGTTGGTCCGCAATTTGGATCAACAAAGCTGATTGAGTTTAGGGCATCTCGCCTGCTCAAAGAGCTCCCTTCTTTGGGCTTTTCGCGGCTTGGGGAGGGGTGTAATTTTGCGGCGTGTTGCAAATTGTGTTCAACGAGATCAGCGCGGCCGAGCTGTCGAGTCTTGGGACGCTCGAGCAATTGGAGCTTTTAGATGAGTTCAAGGTGAGTCGGCAGGACCTCGAGCAGCTCGATGGTGAGCGATTTGGCAGGATCGAGCGTGATGGCCGTGTGCTTTATCGATATCGTGCGAAAGATTATCGAATTTATTTCGAGATTAAGGACTCTGCGGTTGTTGTTCACCGCGTGCTGCACAAGGGTACCTTTTCGGACTTTTTGTTCCGCTCGAAAATGCCGCTTGGCGAGGATGAGGCGCTGGCCGGATCGAAACATTTTTGGAAACTCATCGATGAGGGTCGCAATGCAAGGCGACTGTAAGCCACTGAAGAATTAGCTTCCAATCCGGGAGTCGGGTGTGCATGTTTGGATATGACTCGAGCGATATTCTACATCATGTTGTTACTTCTAACCGGCGCGAGCTGGTTTTGGTATATCAACACGGGCAATCAAATTGCCGAAAAGTCCGCATTGGTGGAGAAGATCGCGGAGGCCGGTGATCCCGATGGGAAGCAGGCGGCACTCCAAAGCGAAATTACAGGTTTGGAGGGTCAGCGGACATTCAATGGGATATTGCTTACATTTCTGAGCGCGGGCCTGGTTGGGATTTTGTTTGTCGTGCATATTCTTCCCGCAATCGCACATGTTTTCACCCGCTCGGTTTATGACAGTGGAGAGAAGGTGGAGCAGGACGTTATGCACCATGCAAGGTCGCTGCTTGCGCAAGGAGAATATGAGGCGGCGATCGAAGAGTTTCGAAATGCCATCGTGGCTGAGCCGGGCAATAGGATGCCCTGGGTCGAAATTGCCAAGATCCAAAGAGAACACCTGCACGATCCGCAGGCGGCGATTGAGACGATAAGGGCTGCGATCGAAACCGTGGCATGGCAGGTCAATGATGCAGCGTTCTTCATGTTTCGTCTGGCCGAACTTTATGATGAAATCAACGGCGACCGCGCTACGGCCGCGGCGATCATGCAACAGGTGATCGATCTTTATCCTGGCACGCGTCATTCGGCGAATGCGAATCACAAATTGGTGGAGTGGAGCAAGATGGGAGAGTCCGCCGGAGTTTCAGGCGAGCGGGCAAGCTATCGGGAGCGGGCAAATTTGGTGGACGATTCCGGTGGTGGTGCCGCATGAACCTCCACGAGTTTGCCTCTCATGCGCTTGATGTTATACGGCATGCGCGCATGGTTGGGTGATCGCATCGGGCGCAGACCTTTGTTTGCTGCGGCCTTGGTGGCGATGGCTGGCGTGCTTGCAGTCGAGGGCGGGCTATGGGTTTTGGCCGCAGTGGTGATGGGTGCGGGGTTATTTGGCGGATGGTCCGGTACATGGCGGCGCGGGTTGGCATGGTTTTTGTGTGCGGCGATCGCGGCCAGTGTGTTGGGGTGGAGGCTGAATCGTCAGCGACAATTCGAGCGCCTGATGTCGAATGCGGGTGCTGCGGTTTTGAGTGTGCGCTTGTTGGAGGACAGTGATGGTGCTGAGAGGTTTTGGTGGGCGAAGGCGAGGGTTCTTGAGGGGCCGTATGAAGGCGCGAAGGTCCTGTGGCAGGGCAGGGGAGAGCTGCGCGTGGCGGGGTCGATGTTGAAAGCGGCAGGAAATTTCCAAGCACTGCCGGAGCCGAGAAATCCCGGTGAATTTGATCGCGCCAAGTGGTTGAGAAATCAGGATGTCGCTTCGGTCTTTCAGGCGTCTGGCATGCTGGATGACGCATCGACGCCTTGGCATGCCGCGTGGGGTGCGCGGATTCGCCATGCGTTTCGTGAAGGTGTGACGGCCGGGCTCGACGAGGACTCGCGTGAGGCGATGGTGATTCGTGCGGTGGTGATTGGTGAGACGCCGCGTGATGCGGATTCGTTGGTGGCGGCATTTCGCGAGAGTGGCACGCTGCATGTGTTTTCGGTGAGCGGCCTGCATGTCGCGATGGTGGGAAGCATCGGCTGGTTTGTGTTGGGGCGACTTGGTGTTTCGCGGCGTCGCGCGGTGCTGGTGTTGTTGCCGCTGATTTTTGGTTACTCATGGATCACCGGCAACAGCGCGCCAGCCTTGCGTTCGGCGTGGATGGCGGCGGTGTTTCTTGGGGCCTTTACCTTTCGCCGCAAGCCCGACCTCCTCAATGCGTTGGGTGCGGTGTTGCTTGTGGGTTTGTTGTGGGACGGGCGCATGTTGTACCAAGCCGGCGTTCAATTGTCGTATGGCGTGGTCGCGGCGATTGCGGTGGGGACTTCGTGGTTTGCTCGATCGTTGCGTTGGTTGTCCGCTCCCGATTTGTATCTGCCGCTTGATCAAATGGGCCGCGCGCGCCGCTGGTTTTTGTCGCTGCGCCAGGCCACCGCGCAATCGCTTGCCGTCTCGACAGCGGCTGCGATTGGCTCGGCTCCATTGACGCTGTTTCATTTCGGCATGGCTACGCCGGTCTCGTTGCTTGCGGGTTTGGTGCTGGTGCCTTTGGTCTTCGTGTTGCTTTGCGTCTCTTTGCTGGCCATGGCCATTTCACCGATTGCGGGGCCCGTTGCGCGCGGGTTGAATCAGGTCAACGCCCTTGTCGCGAGGGCATCGATTGAGTCTGCCGAATTTTTTGCGGCGATTCCGGGAGGTCATTTGGAACTTCGAAAAAACATGCGGCCCGGGCTATTGATTTACGATCTCGAGCGTGGCGCCGCTAGCGCGTGTTTTTATGGCAAATCCGGTGAGGCGGTGTTGCTTGATTGTGGAGATCGAAACGGATTTCGCCACACCGTGATGCCATCCCTGCGGCAGCTTGGAATGCGACCGAATGCGGTGGTGCTGACCCATCCCGATGGCCATCATCTTGGCGGAGGAGCGGCCGTGTGGGAGGCTTTTCCAATTCGTGAAGCGGTGATGCCGGTGAAGCTTTCGCGTAGCAGTGCCTATCGTTCATGGATGGCCAACCCCTCGGGGATGAACATGCGCTTGGCCGATGAAGTGCGACCTATGAGTTTGCCGGATGGCGCGCGGCTTGAGGTGGTGCATGCGCCGGATCCGCTGGCGCAAAATGCGCGGGCGGATGACCGAGTGGCGCTGTATCGATTGCACTGGCGCGGGTGGAAAATCCTATTCACCAGCGATGCCGGCACCTCGACGGAAAACCAAGTGCTTGAATCAGGCGCCGATGTCGCGGCGGATGTGATCGTTGCCGGCTGTCATCGCAATGACCTCTCGCTTGGCGATGCTTTCCTGCATGCAGTTGCGCCGCAGGTCATCGTTTTTTCCAATTCGGCTTTTCCGCCCGAGGAACATCGCTCTTACGAAACAGTCGGCTATTGGAAATCGCGCGGGATTGAGGTCATCGACCAATGCCTTGTCGGCGGGGTGACGATCACGGTCGACGATCACGGCGATTTGCGTCTCGCGGGATTTTTGCGGGACGAACCGTTCGTGTTGAAGCGGCGTTGATTTCTCAGAAACGATTATACGCAGTTCAATTGACCGGTTTGCGGCAGCGCAAGCGCCACATTGCTTTGCCTTCGCTTTCCCAGAGTTTTTGGAAATCGGTCTTCGGATAGAAGAACGAATCCTCCTGCCACTCGAGGCGTTCGAAGCCGCCGAATGACGCCACTTTTTCTTCCGCCCATTGGAAGTATTCTTCGTGATCGGTCATGAAGAGAAACTCTCCGCCGGGCTGGAGCGCGTTGCGAACCGCATGCAAAAAATCTTCATTCACGAGTCGCCGGCGATGGTGTCGGAGTTTCGGCCACGGGTCGGGGCAAAGCAGGTGGAGGCGTGAGACGGAATTTTGCGGCAACAGCCACTCGACGACATAGCGGCTCTCGAGTCGCAGCACTCGTGCGTTGTCGAGGCCGGCGCGCGAAATTTTTTTGCAGACCTTGCGGACGCGGCCGAGCAGGCGTTCGACACCGAGAAAGTCGCGGTCGTGATGATGGCGAGCCATTTCCATCAAGAAGGACCCATCGCCGCAGCCGAGATCAATTTCGAGCGGCCTGCCATCGCGAAGGATTTCTGCCGGGGCGATTTTGCGAAAGTAATGTTCCGGCACAAATTCGCCGGCCATCGCAGCCCGCGGCAATTGGTTCAGCACCTGCTCCATGGTCGTGATTTTTTATTCGTATCGGGCTTGTTCGCAAGCGTGCCTTCAAAGATCGGCATCGGAATGAACGCCGGCGACCGGATCGGTCGAGCACACGATGCAGCGCGTGAGGTTCGCGCCGCGCGCAATTTTCGCGTTCGGCCAAACGACCGAGTCGCGGATCACCGCACCGGATTCTACCATCGCGCCGGGACTAATCACCGAGTCGATGATGATGGCACCGGGTTCGATCCGCGCATCGCGGTGCACTCGCGGGGCGAGCTCAAGCTCGCGGTGGGCGCTGAGGTACGAAGCGCGATCGCCGAGATCGAGCCATACGCCTTCGTCGAGTGTGATCGCGCCGAGTTGGTTTTGTTTGGCGAGTTCGAGGAAGAATGGGATCACCGAAATTTTTTCATTCGCTGGGATTTGGCGGATGAATTCCGGGTTCACGCAATAGATGCCGCTGAAGACATGCGTGCCTGCGGCGCGTACGAGTTTTTCGCGGATGTCGATGACTCGGCTGCCTGTGGCGTCGAGTGCGATGTGAGTGGCGCTGCCTTGCGAGCGCAGCGCGAGCGTCACGGGCAGGCCGGAGGTTTTGTGGGCGGCGACCAGCGCATCGAGCGGCATGGTCGAAAAGATGTCGCCATTGTGGACGAGCAGCGGTGAATCGCCGACCCATTCGCTGATGTTGCGAAGTCCGCCGCCGGTTTCCAGCAGGATGGGTTCGTGGAAAAATGTGATCTCGTTGCCCTCGGACTGTGTGGCGAAATCATCCCATGCCCCGGGCAGGTGATGGGTGTTGATGGCGAATCGCCGAATGCCGAGTTTGGCGCAGGCCTTGATCGTCCATGCCGCGATGGGTTGGTGAAACAACGGGACCAGCGGCTTTGGCAGGCGATCGGTGAGCGGTCGCAAGCGAGTGCCCAGGCCGGCGCCGAGGATGAATGCCTGATGCATGAAATGGCTATGCCGCCGATGTTTCCCGCTGGCAAGTACCGATCTTGATTCGGCCTCGGTGCCGCGTAGCATGTACGAAGCCCCAGCGCCCACTGATATGCCCGAACTCCCCGAAGTTGAGACCACCCGTAGGAGCATCGAGCCGCATGTGCTAGGCGTGTGCGTGAAGGAAGTGATCGTGCGACGGCGCGACCTGCGTCAGCCGGTTTCCAAATCGATTGCCGAGATCGAAGGAAAGAAAATTTCCGCCGTGCGTCGGAGGTCGAAGTACTTGCTGCTTGAGATCGAAGGTGCGGGCACCTTGCTCATTCACCTCGGCATGTCTGGCAGCTTGCGTGTGATTTCGCCGGCGGATGCGTGGAAGACGCATGATCATGTTGGCATCACGCTGGCGAATGGCAAACAGCTGCGCTTTCATGATCCGCGCCGTTTCGGGTTGGTGCTCTTGTTGCGCGGGGACCCGATGGCGCATGCCTTGTTGAAGCATCTCGGCCCAGAGCCCTTGGAAGCCGCTTTCACCGCAAAGCACCTGCAGGACGCCTGCGCGAAACGCTCGGCATCAATCAAGCTCGTGATCATGGATGCAAAAGTGGTTGTCGGTGTCGGCAACATCTATGCGTCGGAGGCATTGTTTCGCGCTGGCATTTCGCCGCGCACCAAGGCCAACTGCGTTTCAAAACCGCGCCTTGCCAAACTCGTGCAGGCGATTCGCGATGTGCTGGGCGATGCGATCGCCGAAGGTGGCACCACTTTGCGCGACTTCCTAAATTCCGATGGCGAGCCCGGATACTTTCGCCAAAAACTTTTTGTGTACGAACGCAAAGGCGAGCCATGCCGTGTTTGTGGCACGCCGATCCGGCATGCGGTGATGGGTCAGCGCTCGACTTATTGGTGCCCGAAGTGCCAAAAATGAGTGGGGGTCGTCATACCAAAATCATGCTGTTTACTTTTAGGTTTTCCTACCAATGTTTTTGGGTTCCATGAAAATATTTCGATTTTCACCCACAGTCATTTTGATGCTTTGCTTGCACGGAGCGGTGTGTGCCAAAGATCGCTCCGAGGCATCGCCTGCAGGCATGGTCATGATCAAAGGCGGCGAGTTTCTCATGGGCAGTGAATTGCCGTGCAGTCGCATGAACGAAAGGCCTGTTGTGAAGGTGCGGGTCGATGGGTTCTGGATCGATCAACATGCCGTGACCAATGCGCAGTTTCGCAAGTTTGTTGAGGCTACTGGTTACAAGACCATTGCTGAAAGATCGGTTGATTGGGAGGAGCTGAAAAAACAGGTAGCGCCCGGCACGCCGAAGCCGCCCGATGAAATGCTGCAGCCCGGTTCTTTGGTTTTCACCCCGACCGATGGGCCGGTCGACTTGCGCGAAATGAGCGCGTGGTGGCGTTGGACTCCGGGTGCCAACTGGCAGCATCCGGAAGGCCCGCAAAGCAATCTTGATGGCCGCGATCAACATCCGGTGGTGCAGGTCTCGTGGGACGATGCGAATGCTTACGCGAAATGGGCCGGCAAGCGTCTGCCCACCGAAGCCGAATGGGAATTCGCTGCGCGCGGTGGGCTTGAAGGCAAGCGCTACGCGTGGGGTGATGAGTTCAAGCGCGATGGGAAATTCATGACCAATACATGGACCGGAAATTTTCCCTACAAAAACACCAAAGAGGATGGCTTTGTGGGGACCGCGCCGGTGATGAGTTTTCCCGCCAATGGTTACGGCTTATACGACATGGGCGGCAATGTTTGGAACTGGGTGAGCGACTGGTATCGGCCCGATAGTCATGCACGCAGCAAGCTCGAAGGTTCTTGTCACAACCCGCAAGGTCCGAAGTCCAGCTACAATCCAAGTCAACCGTATCAGACGCAGGAACGCGTGATGAAAGGCGGCTCGTATCTCTGCCACCCCGACTACTGCGAAAGCTATCGTCCCAGCTCTCGGCGCGGCACACCGCCCGACACTGGCACCGGTCACATCGGATTTCGCTGCGCGAAGGATCTGAAGTAGTGGAACTTTGCCTGGGCAATCAGACCGGCCATCTGTTCGTCAGCGTGGCCCCTGCGGGCAAGCCTTGAGGTAGGCCTCTCGCAAATCGGCCACGCCATTGCGCGAACTGCCTTACTGCTGCGGGTGGATGCGGGTGATTTTGGAGCCTTGGAGTCCGAGGCCGCCCATGAGGCCGCGTTGGTTGAAGAAGAACGCGTAGGTGCCTTTGTTGGCGGTGGCGGTGGTGAGTGAGGCGGCGATGCCTTGATCGACGACCACGAGGCTCGGGCTGCTGCCGACTTCCCAGCCGCCGCTGCGTTGGATGTTGCGGAACGCGTCGTCGTCCATGAAGAACAGCGCGTAGCCGTACTTTTGCACACCGGCTTGCAGGCCGTAGGAAGCGGCGGCGGTTTGGTAGAAGCCGCTGATTTCGCCGGTGTCGCGGATCATGGCGCCGTTGCCACCTTGGGCGCCGACCATGAAGCCCGCCTTGACGATCGACGGGAAGACCAGCACCGCTTTCGCTTTTTGGCCGAGGGCTCTTGCGGCCGGGTTGCTGGCGTAGAGCGAGCGCAGCGCGGCGCGCGAATCGCGAGAGATTTGCGAGGCGCTGGCGGTTGATGCGTTGGTTTGGGTGATCGGGTCGTTCGCGCAGCTGGGTGTGAGGGTGAGCGTGGTGGCGGATGCGAGTGCGAGTGCGATTAGTTTTGTGTGCATGATTGCGATGATCGGTTGATGAGAAATTTTTTGATGAAATCAGAAGCGGTATTCGAAGCCGAGTATGGGGCCGTGTGTGACGACATCGTAGGTGAAGCCGCCGTCGGTGTAGTCGGTGCCGATGCCGCGATAGCCGAGGAGGATTGCGCCGTTGTCCATGACGCGGTAGCCGAAGCCGGCCAGGGCTTGCCAGGTGAGTTCGGATGAAACATCGAAGCCGCCGATGTCGCCGAGTGCGCGGAAGAAGAATTTCTCGCAGAGGTCGGATTGGAAGCGAGCGCCGATGATCGGGTCGACCCAGCTTTTGTCGGCCGAGCGGTCGAAGCGTCCAATGCCGAGCTGCGCGTCGATCCAGTTCACGCGTGCGCCGGCGAAGAGGTCGAGATCGAGCGTGTCGGTCTTCAAGGTTTCGTAGATTGCGAGGAAGTTGCCGAGGAATTGTTTTTGTTCGAACTCGAGGTTGGGTCCGGGAAGGCGCAGGTCGATGCTGTCGCTGACTTTTGCGTAGTTCACATCGGCAAGGAAGCTCCAGCGGTCGCGACCGACTTCGAGCGCGCCCATGAAGGCGATGTCGAGATCATCGAGGATGTCATTGAACGAAAGATCGAGCGGTGCGGTGAGTCCGCGGATGCCGACATCGCCATCGAAGGATTCGGCCCATCCGTAGAGCGCGCCGCGAACTTCCCATGAGGAAACTTCTGCGGGCGCGGTGGATTCGATCGGTGGTGTTGAGCTTCCGGCGAATGCGGAAACGGTGGATAGCAATGCGATGATGGCGGCTTTCGTTTTCATGGTTCGTGATATGGTTGATTTTGTTTTATTGGATTAGCTTTTCGGGAAAAGGAAGGTGAGGCCGAAGCGTAGGCCCCAATCGGGTCCGCCATCGGGAGTGTCGAGGTAGTAGCGAGCGCCGGCGAAGATTTGCACCGGTTGATCGCCGACCTTGAGGAGTTGGCTGACGACGAAGTTGAGTGGCACATTCCATTCGTTGCCGCGCCAGTCGTATGTGCTTTCGGAGTTGAGTGTGAAGGTGGTCTTGGTGGCGGTGATGTAGGAGACGAAGGGTTGGATGAAAGTCGCGTTCACGCCCGGACGATCGTTGTCGCCGGTGAAGTCCCAGAGGTGGTTGCTCAATGCGCCGTAGGTCCATGGGCCTTGTTGTTTGAGAACGACTGCGGTGGGTCCGGAGCCCCATTGATCGCCGCCGAGGACATCGTCGGTCGCAGTGGGAATGAGAAAGGCCGGGCCGACGCCCCAGATCGGGTCGCTGGACTTTGGCGAGAAGAAGAAACTTTGAACCGTGTCGCCGAGGCCGAACTCATCGGTGACGCCCGCAAGGTCGATGCCTTGTTGGTCGATGATCGGAAGGATCGTGCGGGAGATCACATTCCATTCGTCGTTGATGCCGATGGGAATGACCGGTTGGACATTGGTGCGCGAGATCGTGCCATCGCCGGGGCCGACATTGAAATCGACATTGCTTTGGATCGGCGCGCTGATGAGATCGGCGACCGGGTTGGCAAGTTTTTTGGCGAGGTCGGCATCCTGTGCGTGGAGGATGTTTGTGGCGAGTGTGATAACTAACAGGGTACTTGTGCTTTTCATGGGTGGTTATGGGTGAATGTTTTTCCAATCGTTTTTCATGCTGATGATCGACCAGCCGCGTTGCGGTGCTTCATCGAGGGCTTTTTCGAGTTTGCCGATGTGTGAGCCGCGGTCGTAGGCGAATTCGCGTTGGGCGTCGTCGTGATGGACGATGAGTGCGAGGCGCGGACCTTTGCCGGCGGTCGTCCATTCGAGCATTTGGAAGTCGCCATCGGAATTGCCGAAGGCGATGATTGGTCGGCGGCCGATGTGTTGTTGGATGGCGACGGGCTTGCCTTCCTTGTCATCGATGAAATTGAGTTCCGGCAGGCGTGCGAGGACCGGCTTGCCGTCGCGGATTTCGAATTTCGTTTTGATGCTCGAGCCGATGACTTGTTCGGGCGGGATGCCGTAAACTTTCTCCGTCCACGGGCGCATGAATTCGATGCCGCCGCCGGAGACGATGAAGGTTTTGAAGCCGTTGGCGCGAAGGTAGGCCATCACTTCGAGCATTGGCTGGTAGACCATTTCGGTGAAATGTTTGCCCGACTTCGGATGCTTGGCGGTGTTGGCCCAGTCGCTGACGATTTTTTCAAACTCCTCGGTGGTGGTGCCCGCGTGGGTGGCCATGGCCATTTCGAGCAAGGCGCGTTCGCCGCCGGCGAGGGCGGACTTCAGATCGCCTTTGAGCACCGATGCGAATGGCTCCTTGTCCTTCCATTCCGGATTTGTGGGGGCGAGTTGCTTGATGCGGTCGAAGATGAAGAAGGCTTGGAAATACATCGGCTGCTCGCTCCACAGCGTGCCGTCGTTGTCGAAGGTGGCGATGCGTTCGGCGGGCGGCACAAAATCGGCAGAGCCATCGGTCGATGTCTTAGCGACAAACGCGGTGATGGCTTGTTTCGCTGCGCCGTCGTTCCACGAAGGAAGTGGATCGGCGGCATGCAGCGATGCCGTGATGAATGCTAGCGTGATGACAACGAGCGATTTCATCGCTTTTTCATTTCAGCACTTCGATATCGGGAAGCACCCATGAGCGATCGAAGTAGGGCTGTGTGGGTCCGTAGAGTCGGAAGTAGGTGAACCAGCCTTTGCCGGGGAGTGTTTTGATCCAGTTGCTTTCGGGTTTGCCGGCGGGTGGGGTGGGACCGAAGTAGAGGTCGACCGAGCCGTCGTCATTTTTCACGATTTGCTTGTCGCGCGACGAACGGTCGGGCGGCATGCCGGTATCGACGAAGCAACGGGTCTCGTTGTCGTAGGCGGTGAAGGACCAGAACTGCGCGACTGGCGCATCTTTTGGCACGGTGAGTTTGTAGGCCTTGCTGCCGTCGAGCCAGTTGCCATCGCTGTCCTTGGACGACTCGAGGTACACTTGGCCGAAGCCGACCGTGCGGCCCATCATGCCGACTGAAACGCCGACCGCTTCGTAGAACCACGAGCTGCGTTCATCGAGTTGGGTGTGGTGGGGTGCCTCTTGGTTGGTTTCCTTGAGCCAGAGTGAGATTTCCCAATTTTTTCCCGGCCAGACTTTCACGCCCTCGAAGCGTTTTTCATAGCCGATCGTGCGGGCCATCACTTCGCCGGTTTGCGTTGCTTCGGTGAGGATTTCTTTTTGGCGATCGGTGGGATTGAATGGCTTGCCCTTTTCGATGCCGAGGGGTTGGAGCATGCCCATCATCATGCGGTCGCGTTCGATGACCGGTTCTTCGTTGATGACTTTTGAAAGCCCTTCCCAGTAGGCGAGTCCGCGTGGTTGTTCGCCGCTCCACTTGCGGCCGTCGGGTGAGATGTGGCGGGTGGGAGGTGGATTGTCGCGTTGGCTGTAGGGGTAGATGCGCAGGGCGTCGACGAGTGCTTTGGCTTTTACGGGATCGGGATCGAGCGCGCGGTGGGCGGACCAGATGTTCACCGTTGGAGAGCGGAAGACATAGTAGCCTTCGGGGCGGATGTCCGGATCGTCGGGGCCGAGGATGAGGTACTTGCCGCCTTGGCCTTTGTCGGGTCCGGTCTGGCCGGAGTCGGTGATCGGGCGTTGCCAAAAATCGGTGAAGCCGCCAGCGGTGGGGCCTGCGGGGACCTCGAACACCAGCGGGCCGGTTTCCTTCATGTTGGGAAACGCCATGATGTAGGGCGTGGTGGCATTGGCGGTGAGAAGGCCGAGTTTGTCCTTGAAGGTGAGGTAATCGACATAGTCGAGATTGCCTGCGCCGAACTTGGTGATGTGTTCCTGCTGCCATTGCTGCATGGCCATAAGGGGAAGGGCCCAGAGGTAGGCTTGGCAGGCGCGTTGGTAGTCGATCTCGTCGAACATTTTTTCGGCGGTCTCTTTGGTCGGATAGCCGTTTTCGAGCGCGAGTTTTCCGGAGCGTGTGTCGATCGCGCCGGTGGTGGGCAATTGTTGTGCGAACGAACTGGTGAGGGTGAGTGCTCCAAGCCCTCCTAGAAGCGCGGTGAGCGGGCGGTTTGTTTTGTGGGTCATTTTCATGGCGTGATGCTTGGTTGGGTTTTCGGTTGCGAATAAAGAGCCACACCCCTAACAGGATGTGGCTCAATCGGTCGAGCATTCAATACGCCAGTCTGGCCGTTTATTGCTTCGATCCGGAGGTCACTGCCTCCATCACACGGTCGAGATTGAAGCTGCCCGGTTTCTGGCGGGGTGGGAATTCCTTGAAGCTTTGAAGCCATTTTCCGACATAGGCACCGGCGGGTGCGATGATGAACATGCGGTCGAGGTACCAGCGTTGAAAGCCGACCGAATTTTCGTGTTCTGCACGTTCGAAGGGGTCCATTCGCAGGTTAGTGATCTTCGGAGCGCGGAGTTGGGTGAAGGGATTTTGCCAGACCTTGAGTCCTTCTTCCTCTTGTTCGAGGAAGGTCACCTTCCAGTTGCCGTAGCGGAGGGCGGCGACGCTACCGTCATCGGTCCAGTAAATGAATTCATTGCGAGGCCATTCGGCTGCGCCTTTGAGTGCGGGTCCGAGGTCGTAGCCATCGAGGTGGACCTTGTAGGTCATATTGCCGACCTTGCGGCCTTTGAGGAGTTCTTCTTTTGCCGTCGTATCACCGGCAGCGGCGACGAGTGTGGTGAGCATGTCCTCGTGGGCGCCGATGTCATTGACGATGGTGCCGGGCTTGATCGTGCCCGGCCAGCGGATGAGGGTCGGGACGCGGTAGCCACCTTCCCATTGCGTGTTTTTCTCGCCGCGGAACATCGTGGTGCCGCCATCGGGCCAGGTGAAGGTTTCGGCACCGTTGTCGGACGAGTACATCACGATCGTGTTGTCCTCGATGCTGAGCTCCTTGAGTTTGTCGAGCACTTCGCCGACATGGCCGTCGTGTTCGACCATGCCGTCGGCATAGACGCCAAGGCCGGTCTTGCCTTCGGACTCCGCCTTCAGGTGGGTGAAGATGTGCATGCGCGTTGAGTTCCACCAGAGGAAGAACGGCTTGTCGGCCTTGACGGCGCGCGTCATGAAATCGAGGGCCTTGGCGTTGACTTCCTCGTCGATGGTTTCCATGCGCTTCTTGGTGAGCGGGCCGGTGTCTTCGATTTTGCCATCGGCGAAGCTATGGATCACGCCGCGCGGGCCGAATTTCTTTTTGAATTCAGGGTCCTTCGGGTAGTCGGGGTTTTCCGGCTCTTCTTCGGCATTGAGGTGATAGAGGTTACCGTAAAATTCATCGAAGCCGTGGGCGGTGGGCAGCATTTCGTCGCGATCGCCGAGGTGGTTTTTGCCAAACTGGCCGGTCGTGTAACCTTGTGCCTTGAGGAGGGTGGCGATGGTCGGGTCTTCCTTCTTCATGCCTTCGGGTGCGCCGGGCAGGCCGACTTTGGTGAGGCCGGTGCGGATGGGTGATTGGCCGGTGATGAATGCAGCGCGGCCGGCGGTGCAGCTTTGTTGGCCGTACCAATCGGTGAACATCGCGCCTTCTTTGGCGATGCGGTCGATGTTCGGAGTTTTGTAACCCATCATGCCATTGTTGTAGGCGCTGATGTTGAACTGGCCGATGTCATCGCCCCAGATGACCAGGATGTTGGGTTTCTTGGGAGCGGCGTGCGCGGTGGCAAGCAGGCAGAGTCCGAGCGCGAGGGCTGAGAATTTTGTTTTCATCGTGTGTGTGGATTGGAGGCCAAGGCGGGGTGGAAGCCTGCTTGGCTCTATAGGATGATGGCAGGCATGAACATCCCCCACCATTGGACTTTGGTCCAATAAGTGCGACTTACGCCTTTGCGGATTCGAAACCGGCGACCACGCAGAGTTTAACCAGTTCGGCCACCGAGGCGGTTTGCATTTTTTCCATGACCCTTGCCCGGTGGACCTTCACGGTTTTTTCGACGATGCCAAGTTGGGCGGCGATTTGTTTGTTGAGAGATCCCGAGATCACCCATGCCATGACTTCGCGTTCGCGCTCGGTGAGGCTGGCGATGCGATCGTGGATTGAGCCGGTCTGGGTGAGTTCGCTGATTTGTGCGCGGTGTTTTTCGAGTGCCTCTTCGATCGATTTGAGAAGGTCGTCGTGGTCGAAGGGTTTGGCGAGAAAAGTGACGGCGCCATTTTTGATCGCTTGGACGGTGGCGGGGATGGTGGCGTTGCCGCTGATGAACACGATCGGGCAAGCGGCGGGGATGGCAGCGTGGTGTTTTTGCACTTCGAGTCCGTTCATGCCGGGCAGGTGGAGGTCGAGCAGCAGGCAGGCAGGTTGGACCGGCGCGTGTGCGATGGCGTCGAGAAAATGATCGGCGGAGGAAAAGGTGACGGGTTTGTAAGCGGCTTGGCGGACGACGCGCGAGAGGCTGCGCAGGACCGAGTGGTTGTCGTCGACGATGAAGACCGTGGGGGTGGTGTCGCTCATGGCTTGTTGGGATTGCTTGGCGTTTCGGCCTTTATTGAAAGCGCGACGGCGCTTTGCATGCGGAGTTCAAACATCGCGCCGCCTTGCGGGTGGTTGGTCGCGTGGAGTTGGGCGCCGAAGTGTTCGGCAATGCTTTTGCTGATCGGGAGTCCAAGGCCGAGGCCGCCGGGCTTGGTTGAGAAAAACGGGTCGAAGAGTTGGTTCATGATGTCGCTGGAGATGCCTGGGCCGGAATCATGGACCGAGAGCACGACATGCTCGCCGTCGTGGGAGTTGGTGATTTTCAACGCCGCGCCGTGAGTTTGTAATTTCATGGCGTCGAGGCTGTTCATCACGAGGTTGATGAGCACCTGTTGGAGTTCCACACGGTTGAAATGCGCATGGGGCAGCGGTTCTTCGAGGTCGAGTTCGATCGTCACGCCGCGTGATGAGATCTCGCCTTGGAGCATGGCAAGGACTTGGTGGATGGTTGGGTTGACTGGGAGCGGGTGGGGATCCGGCGGCTGATCTTTTTTAAGCATCGCGCGCATGCCGTGGATGATGCCGCCGGCGCGTTTTGCATCGTTGGCGATGTCGTCGAGGATGGCGTGGATTTCGACGAGATCCGGTTCGCCTTTGTTCATGCTGCGGCTGCCGACTTGTGCGTTGCTGAGGATGGCGGCGAGCGGTTGATTGACTTCGTGTGCGAGTGCGCCGGCCATTTCGCCGAGCACGCTGACGCGTGAGAGGTGGGCGAGTTCGAGTTGGTTGGTGCGAAGTTGTTGCGCGAGGCGATCGGACCTCAGCACCTCGCGGCTGAGTTCGTAAGCCATGGCGATGATCATGCAAAAAAATGGCAGGCTCGTGTGGAGCGGAATTTTCAGAACTCCTGCGGCGACGAGGCCGGCAAGGGTGGCGGCGAGTGCGATGAAAATCGTGAGGCTGCCGCCGAGTGTGATCGCGCGTCTGCGCGCGTCGTGAGTGCCCGAGTGCCACATGCGCCATGCGGCGTTGATGATGTAGGCGAGCATCACGAGCGAGGCGAGTTGGCCGAGGATGACCCATGGGTTCGCTTGCCATGTGTCGACGATGTTGACCGATTGGCCTAGGATTTCGATTTGCCGGAGGCTATCGACCGACTTGAAGTGGAGGTTCTCGCCGGTGGTGAAGTTGGCGATCACTGCGGCGACGCGCAGGCCGAGGGCGAGTTGCAAAAGCCAGCGCAGGCCTGTGCCGAAATGGCTGTGCACAAAGCCGAGCATGCCGCCGCAGACGATGAGGAAAATCAGGTGCGCCCAACGAACGGTGTTGGCGTATTCCGCAGCAGAGTCCGCCTTCATCGTCAGCAACTCGCATGCGATCAATCCGATCACACCAATGGTGGTGACGGAAAACCACAGATTTTCCCACGCATGTTTTCTGCCGCACCAGACGACGAACTGGGTGAGGCCAAGAATGAGGCAAGCACCGGCAGCAGCCGACCAAATCACTGTGATCCAGTCCATGGCCGAGGATGAGAGGAATGAATTGGCGCGTCAAACATCCTCTATGCCGCGCGCCTATCCGTCGATCAGCGCAGCAGCGCGAGGATCGGTTGTGGCCGACCTGCATCGATGAGCCAGCATGTGAACCGGATGCACAAGGAACCCATGGCTACAATACAACTGAAGAGGCATGAGCAGGCAATTAAATCCAAGGACTGAGACGGAGGCTACACTTGAGAGCCGGTCTGGGAATGGAAAAAGGGGGTTGGGAAATTTGCTGCTTCGCCGTATTTTTAAAAACGGAACCCTTGTTCATGGCTGCGTTCTTGCTCCGTCGGCTACACCTTTTCGCAAACTGCTCTAAATGACTATGAGATGAGTGGTCGTGGCTTCCGGCACGGCACCAAGGGGGATGTGCTGGTCGAAGGTAATAAGGCAGCCGTCGTTTTCCACCGCAAGGGCAAGCAGGTAGAGGTCGGTTAAATGCTTGGAGCTAAGGATGGCAAGATGATTGAAATGGTGCGTATCGCGGATGCTCAGCACATTTGTCCAAAAGGCATGATCGGAATGTTCGACAAATGCGATGAGTCGCGCGGCCATTTCTGCCACGGTTAAACGCACGGCATGGCTGTAGGCCGCTGAGGCCATGATGCGAACGACACCATTTTCCGTGAGCGGGCAAGATGCCCATGAATGGCCGCGCCCGCCCCACCATGCGTGTGCACGGTGATGAAAGGCATGATCCGAATCCAGCAGGGCGATGAGGACGTTGATGTTGAGCAAGCAACGCATGGAACTCAGATTCCCTCCTCTTCCATGATCCGCTGGATTTGTTCAGTTGTGACCAATTCTCCGCGCGAAGGTAAGATCGGAATGCCGTTTTTGAAGACAAATGGCCGGCCGGGTTCCAGTCCGGATGCATTAGCGCCATCCGATTGAATGCCTCGGCGGAAAAAATCCGAGAGGATTTTACCTGCGGTTTTTCGTTCTTTGGCGGCGATTTCCTTGGCGGCGAAAAGCACGTCGTCATCAATATCCAGCGTCGTTCTCATACATTTGATGATAACGCATCTGATGAGAAAGACAAGATGGAATTGAGCTGAGCAGTTCGCGTGTCCCTATTTACCACGATGGCCGGAAGTGTGACGGGCGCGGTGTTGGTGGCATCGGTCCATCGTACTATTTCCCAGACAAATTGAATTGCCGCCGTTGCTCTGCGAGCTATAGCGGACAAGTCAGTCGTGGATCTAGGGGAACCGGAAATCCGGGATTTTCGCGTAGCCGAGCGCTTCCATCCCGTCACGGAGGGGAAACGAAAGCTCGCCGGGATAGACGAGATAGGCCTTTTCCAGAGCCAGATCCGCCTTGGCGATGGTCATGGAGTGGGTGACGCGGGGTTTTTCCGTTGCCTTGAACTCGAAGCCGTAGCGCTTGCCGCCGCGTTCGACGACGAGATCCATCTCCGCCCCGCCATGGGTTCCCCAGAAGAAAACCTCATCCGGCTCCAAGGCCAGCACTGCGCAGAGCTGCTCCAGCGCGAAGCCCTCCCACGAGGCGCCATAACGGGGGTTGGACTGCAGACCCGCGAGGGATCCGATCTGCAAAAGGCTGTGAAGCAGGCCTGAATCCCGCAGATAAACTTTGGGTGCTTTGACGATGCGTTTTTTGAGATTCGTGGCGAACGGGGGCAACTGGCGCATCACGTAGGATTCCGTCAGGATGTCCAGATAGGAGCGCGCCGTGGTGTGCGATATGTCGAGGGATTTGGCGATGGCGGAGCTGTTCCAGGTTTGCCCGTGGTAGTGGGCTGCCATGATCCAGAAGCGCCGCAGCCGCTCCGGCGGGACATCGATTCCGAAGCTCGGGAGATCCTGGCTCAGGAAGGTTTGGATGAACGAACTCCGCCAGCGGTTGCTGGTTTCCTCGGAGGGCGCGAGGTAGGATTCCGGGAATCCGCCGCGCAGCCACAGCCGGTCGCGGTCGGCTACGCCTACTTCCCCGCAGTGAAGGCCGCCCATGTGGATGAAATTCACGCGTCCGGCCAGGGATTCGGAAGCCCCTTTCATCAACTGCGGCGAGGCGCTGCCAAGGATGAGAAACCTGGCTGGGCGATCCTTTCGATCTGCGAGCACTCGCAGGATGGGAAAAAGATCAGGCTGGCGCTGGAATTCGTCGATGACGATCAAGCCCGATAAGCCGCCGAGCACATCACGCGGGTTTTCCAGCCGCGCCTGATCCAGCGGATCCTCCAGATCGAAATAGTTTTCACGCGGCACATCGCAAGTCCGCGCCAGCGTGGTTTTCCCGCATTGCCTCGGCCCGAGGAGCGCGGTGACACGAAAGTGATCCAGCGAATCGCCGAGGCGAAGGATTAAGCTATGTCGGGTTATTTCTTTCACTTTTCTTGAAAAGTGCCAATAAAGGTTTCATATTTCAAGAAAAAATTCCATTCAAGGGCAGGATTTGACCGCGCCTTGTAGCCCAACGATTCAACCCAGATTCCGAAGAAGGAACCACAAAAGTCAAGAAACAACACGAAATGAAACGAGCAGGGCATGAAATTCCATGTTTTTCGTGAAATTTCCTGTGTTTCGTGGTTTCAACTTCTGTTTTCGGGATGAATTGGCGCGTCAAACATCCACTGTGACGCGCGATCCGTTGATCAGCGCAGCAGCGCGAGGATCGGTTGTGGCCAAAAGCCGAAGACCAGCGTGGCGATGGTGAGTGTGGCGACGCAGAGTTTGCTGATGGCGGGAAGCGTGACGGGCGTGGTGTTGGTGGCCTCGGTCCACCACATCGCTTTGATGGTGTTGAAGTAGTAATAGAAACCGGCGGCGGCGCCGATCGCGGCGATGGCCACGCCCCACCAGAGGCCGGCGTTTATGGCGAGGGAGAACACCATGAACTTGCCGATGAAGCCGGCGGTGAGTGGGATGCCGGCGAGTGCGGCGAGCAGGATGGTGAGTGCGGTGGCGAGCAGCGGGTTGGATTTTCCGAGTCCGGCAAAATCGTGAATGCGTTCGCCGTCGCGTTGGATGCGGACTTGCGCGAGGATGAAGAAGACGCCGAGCGTCATGATCAGGTAGGTCGCGAGGTAGAACGAGACCACGGTGATCGCGCCGGGTGCGTCGGCGGTTTCGGCTTGGCCGGTCGCGAGGGCGAGCAGGAGGAAGCCGGCGTGCGCGATCGATGAGTAGCCGAGGAGGCGTTTGAAATTCGTTTGGGGAATGGCGGCGAGGTTGCCGAAGATCAGTGTTGCGATCGCGAGGATGAAAATCAGCTTGAGGGTGGGGCCGCTGGTGGCGGGGTTTGCGAGGAGTGGCTCGAGGAAACGAATCGTGAGGATGAAGCCTGCGGCTTTGGAGCCAACCGAGAGGAAGGCGGTGGTGGGGGTGGGGGCGCCTTGATAGACATCGGGGATCCAGACCTGCATCGGGACCGCGCCGATTTTGAAGCAGAGGCCGAGCATGATGAGCGCGATGCCGAAGAGAAGAGGCGTGGTGGATTGGAGATTGGCGATTGAGGATGGAAGGGCCGCCAGGCTCATCGTGCCGGTGGCGCCGTAGACCCATGCGATGCCATAGACGAGGAAGCCGGTACTGAGCGCGCCGAGGATCAGGTACTTCACGCCGGCTTCGAGCGAGCCGATGTTGCGGCGCATGTAGGCAACGAGGATGTAGAAGGTGACGGTGACCAGTTCGAGTGAAACGAAGGCGCCTGCGAGATCTTTGGCCGAGGCCAGCATCATCATGCCGACGCAGGCGAAGACCGATAGCGCGTAGTATTCGCCGGTGCCGTTTTCAGAGCCCGGATGATCGGTGAAGCGAGCAAGGATGCTGCGGTAGTCGATGCTCAAAAGCACGACCAGCAATGTGCAGACGAGGGCGAAGCTTTTGTAAAAGATGGCGAGCGAGTCGAACTGATAGAAATTCCACAGCGGCCATTTTGCCCATGCGGCATCGGGCTTTGCCTCGGGTCCGATCGCGATTGTCGTGAGGCCGAGGATGGCGGCGAGCCCGAGAGCGGCGAGGACGCCGACCCATGCTTTCGATTTCGAAGGCACGAAGGCCTCGGCCATGAGCAGAATGAGGCCGAGCGTGATGGTGAGGGCTTCCAAGTAGTAGGCGGGCATGATCGGGGAATTTAAATTTTAAATTCTAAGCACTAAATTCGAAACGGAAGAGAGGCGAATAAGGGGCGTGATGTTGGTTTCAAATTTGGTGCTTAAGATTTCGTGCTTTATTTCAGCAGATTCAGCAGGAGGTTCGGATAGAGACCAACAGCGAGCAGGGAAAGGATGAGCAAGAGCGCGGGGATGCGATCGGTGATGGTGAGATCGGCGGCAGACTCGGTGGCCTTAACGCTTGGGCCGTGGAAGACGCGGCGATAGGCGCGGAGCATGTAAACGGCGGAGATCACCACTCCCCAGATCGCGAGGATGCAGGTGATTTGCAAGGGGCTTAGGCCTGCGGTGCCATTGTAGTTGTGGAAGGTCGAGAGGAAGACCAGCACTTCGCCTGCGAAGTTGGCGAGGCCTGGCAGGCCGATCGATGCCATCGCGCCGATGCCGAAGAGGAAGGCCAGCGATGGGGCGGATTTGGCGAGTCCGCCGAGGTCAGTGAAGTCGAGTGAGCCGGTGCTGCGTTCGATGCGGTCGGCGAGGCCGAAGAGCAAGGCGATGGAGATGCCGTGGGCAAACATCAGCAAGACCGCGGCGGGTTTTGCCAGCGGGTTGGAAGGCATGGCGATGAGTGCGGCGATCGCGAGGAAGATGTAGCCCATGTGCATGACCGATGAGTTGCCGAGCATGCCATCGAGGCGTTTTTGTGAAATGGTGACGAGGCCGACCCAGAGGATGTTGCCGAGCAGCAGGACGAGCAATGGCGTGAGCCATGCCTGGAGACCATCGGGCAGGAGTGGGATGGCGAGGCGGAGCAGGCCATAGAGGCCGAATTTTTTCAACACGCCGGCGTGGAGCATTGCGACGGGTGCGGGCGCGCTTGCGTAGGCTGGTGCGGCCCACGAGTGGAAGGGGAAGAGCGAGACGAGAGTGCCGAAGCCGATGAGCAGCAGTGCGGCGATGCCCTTTTGCGCGGTGGCATCGATCGTGCCGGCGGCGGCGATCATCTTATTCATGTCGAGGGTGCCGGTGAGGCTCGAGAGCCAGAGCAGACCCGCGAGGAGAACGATCGATCCAACGCCGAGGTAAATGGTGATTTTCCATGCCGCTTCACGACGGTCGCCACGGCCGAAGAGGCCGATCATGATGAAGGTCGGGATGAGAGCGAGTTCGTGGAAGGCGTAGAAAAAGAACAGGTCGGTTGAAGCAAAGGCACCGAGCGCGCCGGCGGAAATGAGCAATGAGGAACCGTAGTGGAGTCGCTCGCTGCCGGCGGGGGCCTTGGTGGTGAGAACGGCGGCGAGGGTGACAATCACCGAGAGCAGGATCATCACGGCGCTCATGCCATCGGGCATGCCGAAGGCGAGGTTGAGTGCGGGCTTTTCGAGAACGGGCAGTGAAAAATTCCAGCATTCGTTTTGCCATGTCGCGGCGGCCCAGATGCCCAGCGCGAGGTTGGCCACGGATGCGGCGATGGCGGTGAAGCGTGCCGGTGAACCGAGAAGGATCGCGATGAAGGCCGCGATCGGCAGGAAGACAAGGATGGGAAGCATGGGGGTGGGTGAACGGGTTGCCTTGGATCAGAAGAAGACCGTGAAGTAGACCACGAGGGCGGCGCCGATGCCGATGGCGAAGGCGTAGCCTTGGAGTTGGCCGGATTGCACTTTGCGGAAAAGGTTGCCGACGCTCACCGCGCTGCGGCTAATGCCACCAACGAGGAGGCCGTTGATGATGAGTTCATCGAAGAAGTGCACGATCGCGGCGAGGCCGTCTTGGAAATAGCGGACGATGAAGTTGTCGTAGAGGCCATCGATGTAGAAACGGTTTTTCAAAACAGGGACCGAGAGCGGGTCCTTGTCCTTGCCGGTGTAGAGAAGCAGCGCGAATCCTGCGCCGACGACGAGTGCGGTGACCGACACCCAGAAGAGGAAGTTCACATGAAACTCGCCGGCGTGTTCGGGTACGGCAGGAGCGAGTTTGTGGGCAAAGCCGTAGCCGGCGCCAACTGCGAGGACGGAGAGCAGGATGAGCGGCAGCAGCATCAGCGGGCCGACTTCGTGGGCGTGATCGGAATTTTCCGAGCGCGGCTTGCCGAGGAACGCGACGATGAAGAATCGCGTCATGTAAAACGGCGTGAGCACCGCGACGGTGGCGGCGATCCAGAACAGGGCTGGTTGTTTTTCATGTGCCGCATGAAGGATCAATTCTTTCGAGAAGAATCCCGAGGTGAAAGGCACTGCGATGAGCGCTGCAAATCCGAGGAAGAAGGTGATCCCGGTGAGCGGCATTTTTTTCAGCAATCCGCCCATTTTCCAGATGTTTTGTTCGTGGTGGCAGGCGTGGATGACCGCGCCGGAGCCGAGGAAGAGCAGGGCCTTGAACCATGCGTGGGTGAAGAGGTGGAACATGCCCGCTTCGCCGGAAACGAGGCCGACCGCCATGACCATGTAGCCGAGCTGCGAGAGCGTTGAGTAGGCGAGCACGCGTTTGATGTCATCCTGCTGCACGGCCATCAGCGCGGCGACAAGTGCGGTGATGCCGCCGGTCCATGCGATGACGGCGCTGGCTTGCAAGCCTTCGAAGACTTCGAAGCCGAGCGAAAGTTGCAGGCGGAAGAGCATATAGACACCGGCGGCGACCATCGTCGCGGCGTGGATGAGTGCCGACACCGGAGTGGGGCCTTCCATCGCGTCGGGCAGCCAGACATGGAGTGGCAACTGGGCCGACTTGCCGACCGCGCCGCAGAAGATGCAGAGGACAGCGGCGGATAACACGCCGGCTGAAATTTCCGCAGGGACTTTCATTTCATCGAATGCCAGCGTGCCGGTGATGCCCCAGAGCATCAGGATGCCGATCATGAATCCGAAGTCGCCCACGCGGTTGCAGAGGAACGCTTTTTTCGCGGCATCGGCAGCCGAATTTTTTTCGTACCAGTGACCGATCAGCAGGTAGGAGCTGAGGCCGACCAGTTCCCAGAAGATGAAGGTCATGATGAAATTCGACGACAGCACGATGCCGGTCATCGAAAACATGAAGAGCGAGAGTCCGGTGAAGTAGCGGTTTTTCGCCGCGTCGTCCTTCATGTAGGAGAGCGAGAAAATGTGGACGAGCGCGCCGACGCCGGTGACGACCGTCATCATGCCGGTCGAGAGTTGATCGAGCTTGATGCCGATTTGTATGCTAAAGTCACCAATCGTGGCCCAGTCGATGTTGAAGGTGCCGGACTGGCCGAGCAGGCGCAGTGAGATGACGAGTGTGGCGATTGCCGAAGCGGTCGAGAGCCACGGCGCGATCGGCCCGCGGCGCAGCGCGAGCTGGTTGATCACCGCCACCACGAGCGGAAGGAAAAGAAGTTGCCAAGGCAGGGAGTTCATGAGGGAGACGATGTCTTGCTGGGATGGGTTGCGAGGACCACTGATTTCACAGATTTACTGATTTTTGATAAAGATGTTGGCCACTCTTTTGAAGGTGAGGGATGCGGTGCGAAAATTGAGAATCAAGCCCACTTGGAGGCCTGAAATGCTGAGGTAGCTCAAGGTCTGCGCGATATGGGCATCAGAAATGCCGGAGGCCACTTTGGTCTCGATGATCACTTTTCCTTCGACGATCAAATCGGTGATCAAGTTGCCAACGAGCTTCTTGCGATAAAAGACGGGGAATTGTTGCTGTTGGGAGAAGTCCAAGGACT
The DNA here is from genome assembly GCA_018969605.1 of Verrucomicrobiota bacterium. Taxonomy (GTDB): domain Bacteria; phylum Verrucomicrobiota; class Verrucomicrobiia; order Verrucomicrobiales; family Akkermansiaceae; genus Luteolibacter. The sequence goes on from JAGWXY010000010.1 coordinate 35,104, forward strand.
GCGCGACAAATTCGAGGCAGAGCGCGTTTTCGTAAATTTTCTCATCGAGGCCTGGGCCCAATGAGCGATGCACAGCCATCGCCGCCCCGATGATCTTTTCGGTCAGATCGCCGTGAGGGTATTGTTGTGAATCAAATTGCATGGTTTCAAAAATCCCCAATCAGTTAATCAGTGAAATCAGTGGTCAAAAAATCGATGTTCATCAGCCTTTCAGGCTGGTGAGTTCATCGGTGTGGATGGTTTGGCGTGCGCGGTAGAGGGCGACGATGATGGCGAGGCCGACGGCCACTTCGGCGGCGGCGACGGTGATGACGAAGAAGACGAGCATCTGCGCGTTGTAGTCGGGCAGGCCGTTGAGGGTGTTGAAGCGTGAGAACGCGACGAGGCTGAGGTTGGCCGCGCTAAGCATCAGCTCGAGGCACATGAAGACGATGATGATGTTGCGGCGCAGCACGACGCCCGCGAGGCCGATGGCAAAGAGCAGGCCGGAGACGAGGAGGTAGTCGTTGAGGGTGGGCATGGGTGGTTAAAAGTTATTGGGTTATTGGTTAAAAGTTATTGGGGAAGAATTGGCAGAGGAATGTGGTGCGGTATTTTTGCCATTAACGAATAACTCTTAACGTTTAACTTCAGTCTGCCTGGCGCTTCGAGAGGGTGACCACGCCGATGGTGGCGACGAGAAGGAGGACGCCGAGGAGTTGGAGCGGAAGATTGTATTGGGTGAAGAGCGTGTGGCCGATGAGGTGGATGTCGGGCAGGCGACCGTCGGTGAGGGCTTCGGCGATTTTGCTGTCCTTGGGAAATTGGGCAGCGGCGTTGGTGAGTGTTTGCTTGTCGAGATCGGGCGCGGTTTTGTCGGCCGATTGCGAGAGGATGCCGACGAGTTGGACGACAAATGCAACCACCAGCGCGAGGCCTGCAGCGAGTGGGGCGAGTCCGCGGGCGCGTTTTTCCTCATCCTTGAGGTCGAGCAGCATGATGATGAACAGGAAGAGCACCATCACCGCGCCGGTGTAGACGAGGATTTGGATGATCCCGACAAAGAAGGCGCTGAGGCCGATGAAAAGCCCTGCAAGACCGACGAAGCAGGTGACCATCGAGAGTGCGCTGGCAACCGGGTTGCGAAATGCGATCACCGCCGCACCACCGATGAGCATGATGGTGGAAAAAAGCCAAAAAATATAGGAAGGCATTGGAGATTGGGAGATTAGTTAGAGGTTATTTGTTATGGGTTAAGAGGTTGGGTGGCTGCAGCAACTTATAACTTTTAACCGATCACTTTGAACATCACTTCAACTCATTCCATTTGTTGACGAGGCCAGTGCGGACTCCGCCGATTTCGTAGAGTTTCTTTTTGTCGTGAAGCATGTCGGCGCGTTTGAGACCGGTGATGAGGTAGTCCTTGCGCAGGTAGATCGCCTGTTCCGGGCAGACTTCTTCGCACATGCCACAGTAGATGCAGCGGATCATGTCGATTTCGAATTCCTTTGGGCGTTTTTCAACTTTGGCCCATGGGTCGTCGGAGGGAATTTCGCCGGGGGTGATGCGAATTGCTTTGGGTGGGCAGATGAATTCGCAGAGTTGGCACGAGACGCAGCGTTCGCGGCCTTGCTCGTCGGTGACGAGTGCAGGCGCGCCGCGGTAGTAATCGGGCAGGTGCGAATCCCAGCGTTGCTCGGGGAACTGCATGGTCACGCCGAGGCCGGATGATTCGAGGTCTTTGGCGCCCACCGATTTTCCGCGCAGCGAGCGGATCGCGTGGCCGAGGGTGAGGATGAAGCCTTTGACGAGGGCTCCGAAGTAGATCTTCTCACCTAGCTTGAGTTGAGGGCGTTGGAGTTTGACGACGGCCATGGAATTGCGGGGTGAGGATTGGAAAAAGGGCTTAGGCGCGCAGCGGTTTGGGTTGGTCTTCGGAAACTTTTGCAACCCAGATGATGGCGCCGGTGACGACGGCCAAAAGGATCGCGCCGGCGGCGATGATCGGGGTGGAGAGCGAGGGTGCTGCAATGATCAACGCGGCGAGGAAGACATTGATGAGTGCCGCTTCGAAGAAGATCACCCAACCGAGTTTCATGAGTTGATCGTAGCGGAAGCGCGGCACGGTCCAGCGTACGAGGATGAAGAAGAGGATGAAGGCAAGCAGCTTGGTGAGGAAGCAGCCCATGTGGATGAGCCCGCCGAAGTGGAAGGATCCGATGTGGAGTTGGCTGATGTATTGATCGAGCCCGAAGCCGACCGACCAACCGCCGAGGAAGAGCGTGATGATGAGCGCCGAGCCGATCACCATCGCAGCGTATTCACCCATGAAAAACAGAGCGAACTTCATCGACGAGTATTCCGTGTGATAGCCACCGACGAGTTCGGTCTCGCACTCGGGGAGGTCGAAGGGCATGCGGTTGGTTTCGGCGAAAATCGAAACGGTGAAGATCAGGAATGCGATGAAGGCAGGGATCCAGAACATCGCGGTTTGTAGATCGGGCAGGCCGATTTTTCCGTCCTTCCAGAATGGCAGGAGAAGCCAGCCGTTGTCGGCTTGGTGCTGGACGATTTTTGAGAGATTCAAATCACCGAAGTAGAGCAGGACTGGGATGATCGAGAGGCCGAGCGAAATTTCGTAGGAGATCATCTGGGCGGTCGAGCGCACGCCACCGATGAAGGGGAATTTCGAATTCGACGACCATCCGGCGAGTGTGATGCCGTAGACCGTGAGTGATGAAACTGCGAAGACAAACAGCGGGCCGGCATCGATGTCGGCGATCACGAGTTTTTCCGCGTGACCGAGAATCGAGATCGGCGAACCGAAGGGCACGACGCAGACGGTGATGAGCGCGGGGATGACGGTGAGTGCCGGAGCAAGCCAGTAGAATGCCTTGCGCACATGGGCGGGCGTGAAGTCTTCCTTGAGGAAAAGTTTCAGTCCGTCGGCCATTGGTTGGACGAGACCGAACATGTGGAAGTCTTTTTTGAATCCGAGCAGCGAGAGCGGGATGCCGACGCGGTTCGGGCCGACACGGTCCTGAATGATCGCGGAAAAGCGGCGTTCGAAATACACCGAGAGTGGCACCAGCGGCAGTACCACGATGAAGGTGAGCGTGACGATCTTGGTGAGGATAATCGCGAGTTGGAAGATGAGATCCGGCATGAGAAAAAGTTAGAAGTTATCAGTTAGAGGTTATTGGTGGTTGCCTTTTTCCCGATCCGCCTTGCGCAGATATGCGATGTATCCATTGAGCAGCGCGATGGCATGTGACGCGATCTCGCGACCTTCGTTGAGCAATTCTTCGCTTGCGATGCCTTCATCGACCGCGGTAATCATGTGATCCAAGGTTTCCCAACAAGATCCGCGGGCATTGGAGCAAAATTTGGCGTTGTCGAGGTAATGAAAGCGTCCATAGCCCTCGGCGATGTTGGAAGTTGCCGAGCAAGCCGAGCGCAGAATTTGGTCGCCTAAACGGTAACGCTCTTCGCCGGGAAGAGCTTTGAAGAATTTTTTTGCCACGAATACGCGAAGGCTTCGGCATGCCTTCCAGCAGTCGAGATCTTCGAAGGATTTGATTGGTTCGCGATTCATGATTAAGCGCAACTAACTTATAACCAATAACTTCTAACCATTAACCAATCCCGCCGCCTTGCGGGCGCGTTCGTTTTCTAGGAGGGTAATTTTGTGGCCGGTTTCGGTGATTTGAGTTCCTTGATGGCCGATTTTGGAGAGGGTGAGATTTTGAAAGGCGGGGATGTTTTCCGCGATCGACTTGAAGACATCCTCGATGTGATGGATCTCGTGTTTGTCGCCGGTGATGGCGCAGATCAGGTCGCGGATTGCTTCCCAATCATCGCGGCATTGGCCGGTCGGCTCGACCGCGCGGTTGAGGCGTTGGAGGCGGCCGGAGAGGTTCACCATCGAGCCGCGTTTTTCGGCGAAAGCGGCGGTGGGCAGCACGAAATGTGCACGCGATGCGGTCGGGTTGGCGAGCGTGTGAAGCTGCACGAGAAGGCCGAGCTTCGAAAGATCCTCGCTGCTGAATCCTGCGTCGGTGACGAGGTCTTCGCCGAGCACAATGAGGGCCTTGATGTCGCCCGAGCCGACGGCGCTGCGGATCGAATCGAGCTTCGAGCTTGGGGCGCTGTTTTCCCAAACCAGCTTGGCGCCGGTGGTGTTCGGGTTGCGATCTGCGGCGATGAGCAAGTGGTCGGCTTCGCCGGTTCTTGGAACGATCGTGAGGTGCTGGGTGCCGATGTTTTTCGCGAGCGCGCGGGTTAGGAAGAGCTCCTCATTGGTCATGCGACCGGAGGCGATGACTGCGATTTGATCGGGCGCGAAACTCTTGATTGCCGAGGCGGCGCTTGCGAGTGCGGCGCTCCATGTCGTCGGCTCGTGAAGGCCGGAGGCATTTTTTGCGAGCGGCTGCGAGAGGCGATTTTCGCCGTCGATGTAGTGGAAATTGAGGCGGTGTGAATCCGGCATCCAGCAGGAATTCACCTCGTCGTTTTGGCGCGGGGTGATGCGGTGGATTTTGTTGCCGCGGGTCCAGATGGTGATGTTGGTACCGGTGCCGCAATTGACATCGATGCTTGGTGTTTCCTTGAGGAACCACACGCGCATTTGGAAACGGAAATCATTCGATGTGAGTGCGCCGACCGGGCAGATATCGGCGGTGTTGAGCGAGTAGTTCGAGTCGAGCAGGCGGCCGGGGTGGACGGTGAGGGTGGTATGAGTGCCGCGTTGGGTGAAACCGAGGACCGGGTCGCCGGCGACTTCATCCATGAAGCGGATGCAGCGGCTGCACATGATACAGCGTTCGTCGTCGAGACGGATGCGGGGGCCGATATCGACATTTTTCGGCTTTTTCACCTTCATGTCGATGAAGCGCGAGACGCCGCGGCCGTGGCCGACCGAGTGTTCCTGGAGTCGGCATTCGCCAGCTTGGTCGCAGATCGGGCAGTCGAGCGGATGGTTGATGAGGAGAAATTCCATCACGCCCTCGCGGCATTTTTCCACCAGCTCGCCGGAGGTGCGGATGCCCATGTTTTCGGCGACCGTGTTGGCACAGGCGATGACGGGCCGCGGCATCCAGCCGATCGGCTCGTAGCCGTTTTCATCGCGCTGGGGTTCTTGGCCGGGTGCGGGGCGCGGCGGCATGCCGGTTTGCACAAGGCACATGCGGCAGTTGCCGGGCGCAGTGAGCTTCGGGTGATAACAGTAGTGGGGCACGATGCTGCCGACGCTGCGGCATGCCTCAATGATCCGTGTGCCTTTGGTAAACTGGCGCCAAACGCCGTCGATCTGTACATTGACCATGCCTTTTTCGGCAGCAAGGTCCTTTGGCAATTTCAGTTCCGCAGTCGCAGAGGGTGTGTCGCTCATGGCATCGAAGTTAAACCGGGCGCGGTATGCCAAATCGCCCGGCCCGCACGCGCGGGACTATGTCGGGCCGATCCCTGCCGGGCAAGCGTGCTTTCGGAAAAAATGCAGGGATTTCGGGCGGGAATGCGATGTCCTGCGGCGACTGGATGGGTTGGAGCGGCGAGATCGGTTGAGGCGGCGACCGGTGATCGCCGTCACGGTGAGGTTGGAGCGGCGACCGGTGATCGCAGCAATCTTTTACAGGTCGCGGAATTCGTCTTCGGTGAGTTCCGCCTGCTTGAGGATGGAACGAAAGGTTCCGGTGGGAACATCCTCGGTGTGCATCGGTAGATAGGTTTGCCGCCCGTCCTCGTGGCGCAATACGAGGTGGGACCCGCTTTGCCTTCGTTCCTCAAAACCGGCCTGCTTGAGCTCGCGCAAAACTTCTTTCGCCTTGTGTGGCGTGTCAGGCGACTTCCACCGTTGCAAGGATCGCCTCAGCTTGGGTGGCGATAGGTTCGCCGTGGGCGCGTTTCTGCTGATTCCACAGATTCACCAGATCACGCGGATTTTTTATTTCCCCTAATCAATAATCAACAATCCCAAACTTTTATCTCTTCTACGCCACTTTACCGTTGCGGTAGTCGATTAGCTGCTTTAGCAACCGCCCGCATTCGCCCCAATTACCTTTCATGCTTGCGATTTTTCTCCTCTTTCTCTGTGGCCTTAGCTCGCTCCATGCGTCTGCGCCGCTGGTCTCTGACATGTCTGCGGCCCAGCGAGCGAACTCCCGCTTGGTCAACATCACCAGCGATGTCGCGGCGAATTTCCCCGCGGCCTCGGTGGGCCTGCAGCCCTCGAGCAATGGCGGATCCACCTTCACCTTCTCCGCCACCGCACTCAACAGCGCGATTGGTGCGGGGGTCACGATGGGCACGGAAAAAAAAGTCACTTGGGATGCAGGCGAGGACTGGAGCGGCCAGCATTCAACCCAGATGAGCGTCAAGGCAATCGCCGCTGAAGGTAATTCCGCGCCCACGAATATGGCCCTCATACCCCAGGGGGGCTTCACGATGGGCGATTCTTTGGATGGCATAAGTGACGCCCCCACCCGTACGGTGGTCTTGGATGCCTTCTACATGGGCAAATATGAAGTAACAAAGGCCGAGTGGGACGAGGTGCGCACTTGGGGCTTGAGCAATGGATATACGGACCTATCCGCAGGCTCAGGCAAGGCCAGCAATCACCCAGTGCAGTCGATTGCTTGGTATCAGGTGGTGAAGTGGTGCAATGCCCGCAGCCAGAAGGAGGGTCTCACGCCTGTGTACTACACCAACGATGCGCAGACGACGATTTACAAGACGGGGAATGTGAATTTGACCAATGCGCACGTCAAGTGGTCCGCCAATGGCTACCGCCTGCCGACGGAGGCGGAGTGGGAAAAGGCAGCGCGGGGAGGACTTTCGGGCAAGCGTTTTCCCTGGGGTGATACGATCAGCCACAGTCAGGCTAATTACTATGCGTCCAGTAGCTTCAGCTATGATTCCAGCGGCTCGGTGAACAATCACCACCCGACCTACGCAACGCAATTGATGCCTTACACTTCGCCCGTGGGAGCCTTGGTGGCAAATGGCTACGGATTGCATGACATGGCGGGGAATGTGTGGGAGTGGTGCTGGGATTGGTACGTAGCTGACGCCGCGGGCAACCAGACCAACCCGCGTGGTACCGCTTCGGGCTCGGACCGGGTGTGCCGGGGCGGCAACTGGGTCAGTGGCCCCGACTACTGCCGCGTTGCGGGCCGCGGCAAGTACCATCCCTCTTACTCGGGCTACCGCATCGGGTTCCGGGTTGTCCGCAGTTCAGCCCCCTAGAACCGCATAAGCGCTGTCGTTGGCAAGGACGGTGGGTTCAGTTTGTCTGGGAAAATGAATAGTGGGAACATCCTCGGTGTGCATCGGTATGGATTCAGTTTGTCTGGGAAAATGAATAATCCCTGCCGGGCAAGCGTGCTTTCGGAAAAAATGCAGGGATTTTGGGCGGGAATGCGATGTCCTGCGGCGACTGGATGGATTGGAGCGGCGAGACCGGTTGAGGCGGCGACCGGTGATCGCCGCCACGGTGAGGTTGGAGCGGCGACCAATGACCGCAGCAATGTTTTACAGGTCGCGAAATTCATCTTCGGTGAGTTCCGCCTGCTTGAGGATGGAACGAAAGGTTCCGGTGGGAACATCCCCGGTGTGCATCGGTAGATAGGTCTGCCGCCCGTCCTCGTGGCGCAATACGAGGTGGAACCCGCTATGCCCTCGTTCCTCAAAACCGGCCTGCTTGAGCTCGCGCAAAACTTCTTTCGCCTTGTGTGGCGTGTCAGGCGACTTCCACCGTTGCAAGGATCGCCTCAGCTTGGGTGGCGATAGGTTCGCTGTGGGCGCGTTTCTGCTGATTCCACAGATTCACCAGATCACGCGCGGCCTCCAAGGCGCCCTCTATACCAAGTCCATGCGTCGTAAGGCTCAGGGATGGCACATGGGCGTAGTAGTAGCCCGGCATTCCTTCCTCGGCGGGCATGCGTTCAAGCATTACGGAATATCTCATGGAGTCATTTTGATCCAAGGATCTGAGCTTGTCTAGGTTGCATTCCGGGGTGGCAGCGATTTGGAGCGGCGACCGGTGATCGCCGCGACAGTGGGTCAAGCTGCATGGGGCTTTACCTCGCGGCTGATTCTCTCTCCGTTCTCGCGCTCGGCCCGCATCAGGTCGTAATCCAACTGAAGTCGCATCCAAAAACCGGGTGAGGTTCCAAAGTAGCGGCTCAAGCGCAGATCATATTCCGGCGTGCAGCGGCGGCGGCTTTTTTTCATGTCGGTGAGATGAGGCGAGGGAATTGCCGTCATCCGCGACACTTCCGCTTGCGAGACATGCCACTCGTCCAAGGTTTCACGCAGCGTCTCGGCGAAGAAATTTATGAGTGGGATCCGTTTGGTTTCTCGTTTCATGGTCTTTTAGTGGTAGTCGGTGATTTTCACATTGGACGCTTTCCCATCATTCCATCGGAAAACTAAGCGCCACTGTTGATTGATTCTTATGCTCCAGAACCCCTTGAGGTCGCCGGAGAGGGCCTCGAGTCGGTTGCTGGGCGGGATCCGCAAATCCTCCAGAATTTCTGCGGCGTGAAGCTGCCGTAACTTCAGAAAGGCGCGCTCTTGAATTTCTCCCGGCAGTCGTTTTGACCGAGCACCATTCCAGATCTTTTCGGTTTCCTTGCATGAGAATCCCTCAATCACTTCGGATTGACGTTATCATTTTAGGGTACGATCGCAACTGCGAAATTGATGGTTTTCTTGGGACGGATCAAATCTTCGCCGCTTTGCTCCGACGATTGAGATGTCCTGGATTTTGACGCCTTGGAGCGGCGACCGGTGCGGTTTAGAGCGGCGACCGGTGATCGCCGCTACGGTGGGTCAACCTCCTTCGTCTACTGCGGGGCTGTCTTCGCCCTCGGGTGCGGCGGTGCCATCGGCATCGTCGCCATCGGGGATGACGAGTGAGATGTCTTGGAGTTTTTCGCCTTCCTTGAGGGTGAGGAGTTTCACGCCTTGGGCGTTGCGGCCGGTTTCGCGGATTTCGTTGACGCGGATGCGGATGCTCTGGCCGGTGGAGGTCATGAGCATGAGTTCGTCCTCCTCGGTGACCTTAACAGCGCCGACGACCGGGCCGGTCTTGTCGGTGACCTTCATCGTGATGATGCCTTTGCCGCCGCGGGATTGCTTGCGGTAGTCGTCGAAGGGGGTGCGTTTGCCGAGTCCGTTTTCGGAGGCGACTAGGAGTGTTGAATCGGCGGTAGCGAGGGCGAGGCCGACGACGAAGTCCTCATCGCGCGGGCGGATGCCCATGACGCCCATCGAGGCGCGGCCTTGCGAGCGGGTGTCTTCTTCGTGGAAGCGCAGGCTGAGTCCTTCGTGGGTGACGAGGATGATTTCGTCCGATCCGGAGGTGAGGCGCACGCCGATGAGCTCGTTGTTTTCCTCGAGGATGATGGCGATGATGCCGTCCTTGCGGTAGTTGCGAAAATCGTTGAGGGCGGTTTTTTTCACCTTGCCCGAGCGGGTGGCGAAGAAAACGAAGCCCGCATCCTCGCGGAAAGTGATGTCGTTGCCGGCATCGTCGGTGGTGCGTTCGAGGCGGAGCATCGCGGCAATTTTTTCCTCGGGTTTGAGGTTGAGCACATTGCGGATGCTGCGTCCGGTCGAGGTGCGTGACCCTTCGGGGAGTTCATAGACGCGCTCGACATAGACGCGGCCGGTGTTGGTGAAGAACATCAGGTAGTCGTGCGCTTGGACCGAGAACAGGTGCTCGACAAAATCATCCGGTTCGCCCTTGGCGGTAGACTTTGTCTCCATGCCCTTGAGTCCTTTGCCGCCGCGGCCTTGCAGGCGGTATTCGCTGGCGGGCGTGCGTTTCACATATCCGCGGTGGGAAAGCGTGACGATCATCGCGTCGTTGGCGATCAGGTCCTCGATGGCGACTTCGCCGGCCTCGGCAAGGATGGGGCATTTGCGCGGGGTGGCGTACTTGCCTTTGATTTCATGAAGCTCGTCTTTGATGATTGTGAGCACGCGGACCTCGCGGGCGAGGATGTCGAGCAGGTCCTTGATGTCGACGAGCACGCCGTCGTACTCCGCCTTCACCTTGTCGCGCTCCATGCCGGTGAGTTGGTAGAGGCGCAGTTCGAGGATCGCGTTGACCTGGCGTTCGCTGAACACATAGCGGTCGCCTTGGATGGCGGCTTGCGAGCGGATGAGGATGCCGAGTGATTCCGCGGTGGTAGTGGAAAACTGATAGGCGGCGAGGCGTTCGCGGGCTTCGTCGCGGTTTTTCGAATCGCGGATGATCTTGATGAAATCGTCGAGGTGGCCGAGCGCGAGGAGGAAGGCTTCGAGCAGCTCGGCGCGTTCTTCAGCTTTTCCGAGGAGGTAGCGCGTGCGGCGGATGATTACTTCGCGGCGGTGCTCGATGTAGGCGTCGATCGCTTCCTTGAGCGAGAGCTGTTTCGGCCGGTTCTGGTGGATCGCCAGCATGTTGACGCTGAACGAGGTTTCCAGCGCGGTGAGTTTGTAGAGTTGGTTGACGACCACCTGCGGGCGGGCATCGCGCTTGAGTTCGATCTCGATGCGGGTTTCCTCATCGGAAAGGTCGCGCATGCCGGAGATGCCGGTGAGGGTCTTTTCGTTTACCAGCTCGGCGATGCGTTCCTGGAGTGTCGCGCGGTTGACGCCATAGGGGACTTCGCGGATGACGATGATGGATTTGCCGTTTTCGTTTTCCTCGATTTCGACTTTGCCGCGAAGGCGCATCGAGCCGCGGCCACTGCGGAAATAATCCTCGATGCCGCGGATGCCGCGGATTTCGCAGGCGACCGGAAAGTCGGGGCCCTTGATGTACTGCATCAACTCGGGCAGCGTGATGTCCGGCTTGTCGATTTGCGCGCAGATGCCGTCGATCACTTCGCCGAGGTTGTGTGGCGCGAGGTTGGTCGCCATGCCGACGGCGATGCCGGTGCCGCCATTGACGAGGAAGTTTGGAAACGCCGAAGGCAGCACCGAGGGTTCTTCCTGCGAGCCATCGTAGTTTGGCTGGAAGTCGACCGTGTCCTTGTCGAGATCCTCCATCATTGCCATGCCGAGGTGGTGGAGCCTGGCCTCGGTGTAACGCATCGACGCGGCCGCATCGCCTTCGACCGAGCCGAAGTTGCCCTGGCCGTCGACGAGCATCTCGCGCATCGACCATGGCTGACCCATGTTCACCAGCGTCGTGTAAATCGCCTGGTCGCCGTGCGGGTGGAAATTACCCATCGTTTCGCCAACGATTTTGGCGCATTTCACATGGGCCTTGCCGGGCGAGACTCCAAGTTGGCGCATGGCGTAAAGGATGCGGCGTTGCGAGGGCTTGAGGCCGTCGCGCACATCCGGCAGCGCGCGCGAAATGATGACCGACATCGAGTATTCCAGGAACGATTGGGAAAGTTCCTCGGCGACATTGATGGGCTTGATGGAGTCGTTGGACATGGCTTGAAAAAAGAAGAATCACGCATCCAGCGGGTTCCAGACCTCGGCGAATCCGAAGGGCTTGAAGTGCTTGATGTTGGCGGTGGCGAATCGGGTGACCCCGTGGTGCAGCAAGGTGAATGCGATGCGGGCATCGATCATTTGGCGAAAGCCCGCTTTGGTATGGGCGGCCCATTTCCAAAGCTTGGTTGAAACCAGAGGATCATAATCGACGCAGCGCCAATTCGGATTTTGTTTGAGCGCATCGCAATACGATGCGGACTCCTTCGCGCTGTAGGGTTTGCGAAAGACTGCCGGATTGCGAAGCTGCATGTAGAGCTCGGTGAGAATGAGCTCGCAGAGAACGAACTCGTCTTCAAAGTTATCGAGCCCCGCAAAAAATGCGCACGCCTCCTGGTGCCGTGGCGAATCTGGGTCCGCGGCATGGATGAAGAGGTTGGTGTCTGCGGTGAGCATGGGGTCAACGGATGCGGGAGCGATGCTCGATGGCGTCGACTTCAGCGCGCGTGCTGGCGGGATCCATCAAATGCCCGCCGCTGCCGCGCAGCACGGGCATGGTCCACTCTGTCTTGGTGTGGGCCGTTTCGGGGCATGTCTGCACATAGGACTCCATGCCTCTGCGGATCAACTCGGCCAGCGACCAGTCACGCGCCTTGGCGATGCTGCGAAGGCGTTGGAACAAGGGTTCGGGGAGTTGGATTTGGGTCCGGGTCATGATGTCAATGTAATGTAGGCGTCAAAGTAATGTCAAGTTTCGCTGATGACCATTGACCAACACCTTACACATCCAAGCTTCTGACATTGAGTGCGTTGTCTTCGATGAAGCGTTTGCGGGGTTCGACGATGTCGCCCATGAGGACATCGAACATGCGGTCGGCCTCGACCATGTTGTCCTCGTCG